>PLDT01000166.1:6232-9623 GCA_003136255.1 Actinomycetota bacterium | reverse complement strand
AGCCCGCACGTGCTCGCCTGCGGCGGCACGAGCCTGAGGGCAGCGCGCAGCGCCATCTCGAGCGAGACGGTATGGAATGACGGCGCCGCCGACGGAGCGACGGGCGGCGGCGTCAGTATCGAGTTCCCCGTGCCCAGCTACCAGACATCCGCCGGCGTGCCGAACAACGTCGACACCGGCCAGAGCGGGCGAGGCGTGCCCGACGTCAGCGGCGACGCCGATCCCGAGACCGGCTACACGATGCGGGTCGACGGCGCCGACACCGTGATCGGCGGCACCAGCGCGGTCGCGCCGCTGTGGTCGGCGCTGATCGCGCGGCTCGCGCAGGCCACCGGCACGCGGTTCGGCCTGATCCAGACGCTCCTGTACGCGGGCGTATCGCCTGGTAAGGACGTGCCCGGCTTCCACGACATCACCAGCGGCAACAACGGCGCCTACGAGGCGGGGCCAGGCTGGGACTCCTGCTCCGGCCTGGGCAGCCCGGACGGCACCGCGCTGCTGAGCCGCCTGCAGGACTCGTAACCCGGATACTAGAACGGGGGCCCGGGACCGCGGGCCCCCCGTTTTATGTTCGCGGTTGACACTACCGAATGGATGACGCATACTTTTGAAAGTTACTTCCATTTAGGTGCTACTGCCGAAGGGATGTGAGTGTCATGGCGGACAGCTCGGCTCGCAAGTGGTGGGCGCTGGTCGCGATCGCGGCGAGCGTGCTCGTCGTCGGGCTGGACCTGACCGTCCTCAACCTGGCCCTGCCCACGATCGCCACCGACCTGCACGCCTCCACCGGTGACCTGCAGTGGTTCTCGGCCGCGTACAGCCTGGTGCTGGCGGCCGCGATGCTGCCCGCGGGCCTGCTCGGCGACCGGCTCGGGCGCAAGAAGGTGCTGCTGGTCGCGCTGGTCTTGTTCGGCGCCAGCTCGGCGGCGTGCGCCTACGCGACCAGCACGGGCGAGCTGATCGCGGCCCGGGCGGTGCTCGGCATCGGCGCCGCGGCTATCTTCCCGCTGTCCTTGTCGGTGATCCCGGTGCTGTTCGCCCCCGAGGAACGGCAGAAGGCGATCGCGCTCATGGCGTCGGCCACCTTCATCAGCTTCCCGATCGGCCCGATCGTGGGCGGCTACCTGCTGGACCACTTCTGGTGGGGCTCGGTGTTCCTGATCAACGTGCCGGTGGTGGTGCTGGCCCTGATCGCCGTGGCGGTCCTGCTGCCCGAGTCGCGCAGCGCACAGCGGCGCAGCATCGACGTCCTGGGCGTGATCTTGTCCAGCGCGGGGCTGGCCGGGCTGACCTACGGCTTCATCGAGGCGGGCCAGAACGGCTGGAGCAACATCACGGCGCTGAGCACCATCGCCGCCGGGGTCGCGGTGCTGGTCATCTTCGTGGCCTGGGAGCGCTGGCTCACCGGGCGCGGCAGTGGTGTCCGGCCGCTGATTGAGCTCGGGCTGTTCCGGTCGGCCAGCTTCACCTGGGGCACGACGCTGGCCACCCTGGTCTCGTTCGCGATGTTCGGCATCTTCTTCGCTATGCCGCAGTATTTCCAGGAGGTCCAGGGCGCGAACGCCCTGGGCAGCGGGCTGCGGCTGCTGCCGCTGATCGGCGGCCTGGTGGTCGGGATGATCGGCAGCACCCGGCTGGCCACGCCGCGCAACTCGGCCAGTCAGGAGCGGCCCGCGCTGGCCAGCGCCAAGGGGCTGGTCACGGTCGGCTTCATCGTCATGACCGTNNGCGCTGTCCGCCCTGTCGGCCGAGCGCAGCGGCTCGGGCTCGGCGCTGATCTCCGCGCTGCGCCAGGTCGGGGCGACGATCGGGGTGGCCGTGCTCGGCACCGTGCTCAGCTCGGTCTACCGCAGCCACCTGGGTGTGGCCGGCCTGCCCGCGGCGACCGCGGCCAAGGCCAAGTCCAGCGTGGTGGCCGGCGTCGGGGTGGCGCACGCGCTGGGGTCGGCGTCCCTGCTGCACTCGGCCCGGACCGCGTTCGTCCAGGGCATGGACACCATGCTGTGGGCCTGCGGCGGCATCGCGGTGGCCAGCGCCATCCTGGCCCTGATCTTCCTGCCGCGCCGTCCCGACGGGATGACAGGGGCTCCTCGGGGCGGCGCGGTCTCGGCTTCCGCCGCCCCCGCCGCCTCCGCCGCCTCCGTCACTTCCGCCGCCTCCGGTGAAAACGGCGCGGAGCGGGCACAATTGGAGGTGTGACGGACATCCTCGATTCAAGCCAGGCCCGGCCGGATGGCTTGCGCGAGCGAAAGAAGGCCAGGACGCGTGCTTCCCTGCGGGAGCACGCGCTCCGGCTGTTCCGCGAGCAGGGCTACCAGGCCACCACCGTGGAGCAGATCGCCGCGGCGGCCGAGGTGTCGCCGAGCACGTTCTTCCGGTACTTCCCGACCAAGGAAGACCTGGTCCTGCAGGACGACATGGACACCCGGTTGATGGCGGCGTTCGAGCAGCAGCCGCCCGGGCTCGGCCCGATCGCCGCGGTGCGCGCGGCCGTCCGGCAGATGCTCGACTCGTACACCGGCGCCGACCTGGACATCATCCGCGAGAGCACCCGGCTCAGCATGACCGTGCCGGAGATCCGGGCGCGGGCGCTGGACGAGTTCGCCCGGGCCATCGGGGCGATGACCGAGACGGTGGCCAAGCGCGCCGGGCGCCCGACGGACGACCTGGCGGTTCGCACCGTCGCCGGCGCGATCATGGGCGTGGTCATGTCGATCACGATGCCGTGGGACGGCTGGTCGGAGGGCCACGGCTTCGAGGACGCGTTCGGGCGCATAGACGAGGCACTCGCCCTGCTGGAAGCCGGCCTGCCGCTGTAGCGCGCCGTCCGCCGCAGCGTGCCTGTCCGCTGTGGCGCGCCGTCCGCTGTGGCCCGCGGGCCAGACGGGGCGGCTCACCGCCGGCGCAGGCACCTCACCCGTCCCGCAATTCATCAGCATATTCGAAGCACTGGAAATTTATGCGGAGGATANNCGGCATGCGCGGGCATCGCGGCCGCGACAGCACATACGACCCTTCGGCACCCCGATCCCCCTAGTGCGGGGCCTCCTGTGTGCCACGAGCTGTCCCACCATCCGGCCCCGCCCGTCGGCTGACGATAGCGGCGGCGATGATCGCGTGACAGCTTCGGCCTGCCCGCGCTCGTCACAGGCATCACAGAGCATCACACTAGGCGGAGGAACTCTCCGGTTATTGCGGTTGATTCACGCTTGGCGGCGAGCCGGTATCCGAGCACCGATCGACCGCGGAGCGTGGATCGACCGCGGAAATGTGACGAGAGCGGCGGATGTGCGTATTGCGGCGCCGAGTCCGAGGCCGGTGGCATATCCGCCCCACAAGAGCAGGACATGCCGACCCTGCCACGACCGGGCCTGTCCGGCGGCTGGTCATC
>PLDT01000166.1:0-6184 GCA_003136255.1 Actinomycetota bacterium | reverse complement strand
ATGGTGGCACCCCGATCCCATAGTGCGGGGCCTGTGTGGCACGAGGTCCGAAACGGGATCCCTCGAGACGGCTGCGGTCAGGGGGACTTGGTGGCGGCGAACTTGAGGCGGTCGCCGGCTAGGTCGACTCGGGCGCTGGTGAACCCGGCCGCCCGCAGTCTGGCCTCCAGCGTGTCCGGGTCGACCGGGACGAAGATGTCGCCCTCGTGGATCTCCCGCCGTGCGGGCGTGTCGAGTCCATCCGAGCCGGCCAGGACGCTGCCGGGCCGCAGAACCCGGGCGAGCTCGGCCAGCGCGACATCTTGCAGCTCGGGCGTGGGGATGTGATGCAGCATCGTGAGGCAGGCCGCGGCGGAAAACCGGCCGGCTGGGAACGGCAGCCGGGTCACGTCCCCGGCGATGACGGTGACGTTGCTTCTGGCCAGCCGCGCGGCCAGGTTTTCGGCCAGCGCCAGGTCCAGCTCGACCGCCGTGACGCGGGCTGCCTTCCGTCGCAGGACATCGGTGGTCAGCCCGGGGCCGGGGCCGACCTCAAGCAGATCATCGCCGAGCTCGCAGCCGTCCAGGACCCAGGGCAGCAGCTCATCCTCGACCAGGCGGGCCCATTCCGGGCTGGAGCAGAACTCCAGATGTGCCTTGTTCACAGGCCCTGACAGTAGCGGCCCGGGTTACCCGGCGGATCCGCCGGTCGCGAGGCGCATGAGGTCGGTGTCGAGGTCGATGGAGGTCTCGGTGCCGCCCGCGCTGCCGTACTCGTGCTGGTAGCTCTGCCAGGATTGGTCCTTGATCGCGTCGGCGAAGCCGCTCTGCATCAGCAGCACGAGCTCGAGCGCGGCGCGGTCGATGCGGGTCGCCAGGGCCGGGTCACCCCAGTCTTCAGGCGCGGCGAACAGGGAGGTCGGCGCGGTCATGGTGCGTAGGTAGGTGAACATGGGGCGCATCGCCTCGTCCGCGACCAGGGCGTGCCGGGCGGTTCCGGCCGTGGCGGCGAGCACGACCGGCTTGGCGATCAGCAGGTCGTTGTCCAGCACCTGGAAGAACGAGGTGAACAGGGCGCTGGGGCCAGCCTTGTAGACCGGGGCAGCGGCGATGATGCCGTCGGCCTCGCCCAGGACCGTGATGGCCTGCCGCAGCTTCGGCGTGACCAGCGGGGAGGTCAGCGCGGTGGAGATGTCGGCGGCGATCTCGCGCAGTTCGACGACCCTCACCGTCACCGTGTTGTGGTGCCGGGCGGCGAGGGCCACGGCGCGTTCGGCGGTGCGGTCGGCCAGCAGCCTGGTCGAGGAGGGGTCACTGGTTCCGGCGCTGACCACGACGAGCTTGAAGGGCTCGGAGCGCTGCGGGCGGTTCATGCGGGTATGTCCTCGGTCTCGTGGTTCTCGTGGCTCTTGCTGTGGGCGCCGGCGGGCTGGCCGGCTAGTTTCAGGCAGATCGTTTCCAGCTGCCGCAGCTCGCCGGGATGCAGCTCGGCGGTCATGGCCCGGGCGACGCCGCGGGCGTGCTGACGCCCGATCTGACGCTGCACGGCCCGGCCGTCCTCGGTGAGCGCCAGCCGGACGCCGCGGCCGTCGGCGGGATCGGGTCGGCGCTCGACCAGGCCACGCTCGGCCAGCCGGTCCACCAGGCGGGACAGGGCCGGCTGGCTGAGCAGAACGTGGCGATTCAGCTCGCTGAGGCGAATCGGTTCTGGGCACTTGGACAGCGTGTACAGCACGTCGTACTCCCGCATCGAGACATCGGCCCAGATGTCCTCGCCGGCGAACTGCTTCATCAACACCGCGTGCGCGGACAGCAGCGCCTCCCACGCGTCGTTGGCGAGATTGGTCTGGCCGGGCATCACAGCTCCGGGTACTCGGCCTGGAACTGCAGCTCGGTGTCCTGGTAGGGCGAGGCACCGGTGACGTTGTCGCCGCGGTTGGCGTTCGGGCGCGGCTGGCGCACCGGCTGGTCGCCGTACTTGGCCCGGACCAGGGTGGCGTGGGTGGGCGCCTCGGGCGTCTGCGGATCCTGCCGCGCGGCGATCTCCTTGCGCAGCACCGGCACGACCTCCTCGCCGAGCAGGTCGAGCTGGTCGAGGACCATCTTCAGCGGCAGGCCCGCGTGGTCCATCAGGAACAGCTGGCGCTGGTAGTCGCCGAAGTGCTCGCGGAAGGTCAGGGTCTTGTCGATGACCTCCTGCGGGCTGCCCACTGACAGCGGCGTGAGCTCGGCGAAATCCTCCATGCTAGGCCCGTGGCCGTACACCGGCGCCTCGTTGAAGTAGGGGCGGAACTCCTGCTTGGCGTCCTGCGACCGCCGCGCGATGTACGCCTGGCCACCGAGGCCGACGATGGCCTGCTTCTCGGTGCCGTGGCCGTAGTGGGCGTAGCGCTGCCGGTAGAACTCGATCAGGCGCATGTAGTGCTCCTTGGGCCAGAAGATGTTGTTGGCGAAGAAGCCGTCTCCGTAATACGCGGCCTGCTCGGCGATCTCAGGGGTGCGGATCGAGCCGTGCCACACGAACGGCGGCACGTCGTCCAGGGGCCGCGGGATCGACGTGAAACCCTGCAGCGGGGTGCGGAACTTCCCGTCCCAGTCCACTACGTCCTCGCGCCACAGACGGTGCAGCAGGTTGTAGTTCTCCAGGGCCAGCGGCAGGCTCTGCCGGATGTCCTGGCCGAACCACGGATAGACCGGGGCCGTGTTGCCGCGGCCGAGCATCAGATCCATCCGGCCCTTCGACAGGTGCTGCAGCATCGCGTACTCCTCTGCGATACGCACCGGGTCGTTCGTCGTAATAAGTGTGGTCGAGGTGGTCACGATCAGCTTTTGCGTGGTGGCCGCGATGTAGGCCAGCAGTGTGGTTGGGGCGGAGGAGAAGAACGGCGGGTTGTGATGCTCGCCGATCGCGAACACATCAAGGCCGACCTCTTCGGTCTTCTGCGCGATCCGGACGATCGCGTCGATCCGCTCCGCCTCGCTCGGCGTCTCCCCCGACACCGGGTCCCGGGTGATGTCGCTGACCGAGAAGATCCCGAACTGCATGGCGTGCCTCCTGCGCTGCCCGCCGCGGCGGGTTAGATATATGCGTTTGCATGTATCTCCAGCAACGGGGATCGCCCGGATATTCCGACGCGGGACAGGATCTGGCGGCGGGCCGGGCGCTACGGTCGGGCGGGCGCCGGGCTTACGACCTGGGTGGTGTGCGCGCTGGCCCGGGCGGCGTCGAGCACGGCCGCGGTCGCGACGGCGTCCCACGGGTTTACCGGCACCGGTTGCGTGCCGCGGACCGCGGCGGCGAACGCGGGGTAGAACAGGTTCCACGCGCCGTGCGCGGACGGCACGGGCTCGGCGACCTCGCCGCGCCGGAGGTGTCCCCAGCGTTCCGGTGGCTCGGCACCCCACTGGTCGCCCTGCGACGCTGGTGATGCGCCGCTACGCAGCTGGGCTTCCTGGCCGTCGACATCCTGGACCACGTAGGCGCCTTCGGTGCCGGCGGCACGGAACCGGGGGCCGGGGGCGCCTTGCCGCGAGCTGCCCCACAGGTGGGATCGCACGCCGCTCTGGTGGGCCAGGGCGATGAACACGTCGTCGTCCAGCCCGCCTGGGCCGGCGTGGTAGTGCATCTCGGCGTACACACCCGTGACCGGGCCGGCCAGGACCAGGGCCTGGTCGGCCAGATGACTGCCGAAGTCCAGCAGGGTGCCGCCGCCAGCCGCGGACGGACTGGACTGCGGCCTGAACCGCTCGAATCGCGACTCGAAGACGGTCAGCGTGCCCAGCGCTCCGGTGTTCAGCAGCTCGCGCAGGGTCAGGAAGTCCGAATCCCAGCGCCGGTTCTGGTAGACGGTGAGGGGAACGTTGAGCTGTTCGGCCAGCTTGACGGTGGTTCGGGCCGCGTCCGCGTCCAGCGCGAACGGCTTGTCGCAGACGACGGCCAGGCCCAGGCGCAGCGCCTGCTGGGTGAGGGAGATATGAGTGGCGGCGGGCGTGGAGATCGCCACTGCTTCGGCTCCCGCGCTGGCCAGTTCCGCCAGGGAGGCGAAGGCCGGGCGGCCGAGATCCTCGGCGACCTGGCGGCGGCGCTCGGGCGAGGTGGTGACCACCCCGAGGAACTCGCAGTTCGCAGCGGAGGCGATGAGCGGCGCGTGAAAGTACCGGCCACCCAGGCCGTAGCCGGCCAGGCCGATGCGCACAGGTGCGGGCACGACGACTCCTCCCAGGGGGTGACTGGTTAAGACGGTAGAGCTCAGCGCGCGGGCGACTCGGGCGATTTCTCGAATACCGCGACCTGGCTCTGGCTGTCGGAGGTGAACGGCAATCTGGCCCACCAGGTCATCGAAGGTCTCAATGCTGACATGATCATGGTCAAGGGTGAACACCCTACATGTGAGTGGCCATCAAAATCCGCTGGATGCAGCCGGGTGACAGCCAAGACGGGCATCCCGGTCTAGCTTTGGGCCGATCCCGCCGAACTGCGGCGAGGGCTGTGATTCGTGCGGCCGCCATTAAGCGAAGGGTCGGTGACCGAAGGATCGGCGAGCGAAGGACCGGCGTCGAAGGGTTCCGCGAAGGTCTGGGCCCCGTCATCGTGTTCCGCGAAGGTCTGGGCTCCGTCATCGTGTTCCACGAGGGTCTGCGATCCGTCAGCATGGTTCACGACGGTTCGCGTCCCGTCGTCGACGATGTCGCGGCGGCTGCGGATCGTCGTCCGGGAAAGGCGTGACCTGTTGCGTATCAGGATGGGCAGCGACATCCCGACGATGCCGGCGAGTATCAGGATGACGCCAACGGCATGCAGATCGAGGTTGCCTATGTGTCCGCCCTTCAGTGCGAACGTCAAGATGGCCCCGAGGACGATGAGGGTAATACCGGCTGGAATGCGCATGACGCGTCGCCCCTTTCGAGGGCTGGATCGTGAGCTCGGAGATGGGCGGGGTGGTGTCACCCGTGCGGCCGGGCCGCACCGTTGCGGCCCGGCCATAGGAGGTGCGCTGCGCGGTCGCCGCCGACGGTCAGTGCCTGCGCAGGAACAGGACGACAAGCACGATGATCACGATGACGACTATGACTCCGAAGCTGATAAACATGGGTTACTCCTCTCGTTATCTGCGGGTCTCGCAACGGTGAGCCAGAATGGCGGACGGGAGACCCGAGCGAGGCACATGGCGGGTCCGGTCGTCAGTGCTTGAAGGCGTCCTTGACCTTGGCCCCGGCCATCTTGGTGTCGCCCTTAATCTGGTCGCCGCGGCCTTCGGCTTCTAGGCGGGGGCTGTCGGTGGCCCGGCCGGTCATCTTCTTGACGCTGCCTTTGACTGCTTCGGCCTTGTGCGCGATCTTCTTGGCGATACTCATCGGGGCTGCCTTTCACGGGCTCATCCCGGAGGCGCGAGTGCGCTAGCGGGGACTTCGGCGGCGGTCCGCGAAACCCCGGCCACGCCTGGGATCGGTCCTGCCGCCTTGCTGTAGACCTACAGTAAATTTCGCTGTAGACCTACAGTAAAACACCATATGCATGGTAATGTCAACATCGTAGACCTACGGTCGTTGTTAACATGTTGACCTGACGGGCCCGCAGGAGGGAAGGTACTGCCACCATGGCGACCCCGGACGTCCGTCGCGCCGGCAACGGCAGCGGCAAGATCACCCGCGAGGCGGTGCTGGCCGCCGCGCTGGAGATCATCGACCGCGACGGCGCCGACGCGCTGTCCATGCGCCGCCTGGCCCGCGCCCTGAACCGGGACCCGATGATCATNNCAGCTGCGGGAGGTCGCCCGCCGCTTCCGCGCGCTGGCGCTGGCCCACCCGCACGTGGTGCCGCTGATCGTCACCCGGCCGCTGGCCACCCCCCTCGGGCTGCGCCCGGTCGGCACCCTGCGCCCCCTGGAAGACATCCTGGCCCTGCTCACCCGGGCCGGGTTCAGCGAATCCGACGCCCTGCACATCTACCGGGCCCTGTTCGGGTTCGTGCACGGCCACATCCTGGACGAGCTGCAGGAACTCGTCGAGAATCCCGACGAGACCGATGACCTGCTCCGGCTGGGCCTGCACCGGCTGCCAATCGGCGAGTTCTCCCTGCTCCGCGGACTGGCCCCGATCCTGGGGGGCTACGATGGCGCTGCCGAACTCGAACGCGGCCTAGACATCCTGCTCACCGGGCTGACCACCACCCTGCCTCCCCCAGGGGCAACCCGCCCGCCCGCCC
>PLDT01000274.1:0-2947 GCA_003136255.1 Actinomycetota bacterium | reverse complement strand
GTTAGGGCTAGTCGGGGTCTAGGTAGCGGGTGGTGTAGGCGTTACGGAACTTGCCGGGGGGGTCTAGGCGGTGCATGAGGTCTAGGAAGTCTGGGAGGCGGTCGTAGCGGGCGCGGAGTTCTTCGGGCGGGGTGGTGAAGACCTTGCCCCAGTGCGGTCTCGGGGCGAACGGGGCTAGCTGGTGCTCGAGGAGCGTGACCACGGGGAGGACCGTGGCGGTGTCGGGGATCCAGGTGAAGTGGAAGGCGACGCTGTCCTGGCGGTAGCAGGTGCTGAGCCAGAGCTGGTCGGCGGCGATGACGCGGATCTCGCAGATCAGCAGGACCGGGGCCAGGCGGTCCCGGATCTCGTTCAGGGCGTGCAGGGCGGGAACGGCCTGGGCCACGGGGAGCAGGTACTCGGACTGGAGCTCGTCGCCGGCGCTGGGCTTGAACTCAGCGCGGAAATGCGGGAGCCGGTCGTACCAGCGGCCGGGGACGCCGAGCTGCTCGGTGCAGTTCTCCGGGGGCGCGCCGGGCACCGGGTTCCGGGCCGAGAGCGCCGGGCTGGCGGTGAACCACGGTTCCTGCGTGACTGGTGACGGGAGGCCGGGGGGCTGCTTGATCCAGAGCTGAGTCAGGCGGGAGGCGCGCCAGTCGGTGAACATGCTCACGCTGTAGCCGCTGGCCATGAGCTCGTCGAAGTGATCGTCGAGGGTATCGAGGGGCAGGTCCTCGTAGACGCACTGGCTGAGGTCGAAGGACGGGACGAGCTCCAGGACCAGGTTGGATACGACACCCAGGGCGCCCAGGTGGACTACGGCGCCGTCCTCGCGGGCCAGCTCCACGAGGTCGCCGTCGGCGGTGACCAGGGTCTGGCTGGCCACGGCGGAGGCGAGGTTCTGGTTCGCGGCGCCGGAACCGTGGGTGGCGGTCGCGCAAGCGCCGGCCACCGAGATGTGCGGCAGCGAGGCCAGGTTGCGCAGGGCGAAGCCCTGCTTATCCAGGCGGTCGACGATCTGGGCGTAGCTGAGGCCCGTCGCGACCCGGGCGAGCGAGCGGGCCGAGTCGACCGAGACCTCGGCGGGCAAGCCCGCCAGGGTGACCTGGGCGCCCGGCGAATCAGCGATGTCGTTGAACGAGTGGCCGGTGCCCAGGACGCGGATCCGGCCGGACCGGGCTACGACGGCCTGAAGCTCGCTGAGCGAGGAAGGGCGGTAGAAGTCGGGAGCGCCGAAGGCGATGTTGCCTGCCCAGTTCGTCCGCGGTCGCGTCGTCACTCCTCGACTCCCTGTGGTAGCCGGTGTTTCCCGCGTCCCCCTGCGGATCCCCCAGTGCCGACGACCACCCTACCTGCCGGGACAAACCTTCTGACGGACTCGGTGGCCAACATCGGATGCGCGCGGGGGGCGGAGGCCCGTCCCGGCGTTTCCCCCCGTCCCCAGAGATTCGCCCAGAGCCAGCGGATGTGATGACTGGCGAACGGGACAACCGATTGGTCCCGGCGACTTAACGAAGGGATCGACCACCATGAAATCTGTCAAGCGGAACGCCCTGCGGATCGCGGCCACCACCGTTGCGTTCGGGGTTGTCGGCGCCGGGGCGGTGGGCCTGGCCGGCACGGCCAGCGCCAGCACGCTGGAGCAGACGCGCACGTACGTCAACGAGAACTTCCCAGGCTCCGTGCAGATCCAGGTCACCGGGCTGAACAACGAGGGCGTCACGGTCGGGTTCTGGTCCAGCATGAACAACGCCAGCATGACGAACGACAACTCCGGCTTCGTCGACGTGGGCGGTCACTTCCGCAACGCCAACTTCCCGACCGGCACCCCGGCCACCCCGCCGGTTGACCAGCTGCTCGGCGTGAACGACAGCGACATCGCGGTCGGCTTCTACACCGACGCCAACGGCAACAACCACGGCTACGAGTACAACGTCGCGACCACCCGCTTCAGCTCGGTCGTCGACCCGAACGCGCCGAGCGCCAGCCTGACCGCGGCCGCCATCAACGACCACGGCGACGTGGCGGGCATCTACACCAACCCGGCCAACGGCAACACCGACGGGTTCCTGCTGAGCCACGGCCACTTCACCGACCTGTCCGTCCCCGGCTCGTCCTCCACCATGGCGCTGGGCGTCAACAACTCCGACGAGGTGGTCGGCGTGTTCGTGCCCAGCAGCAACGCCAACGCGCTCGATGGCTTCACCTGGACCCCGCAGCACGGGTTCCGCACCGTCGATGACCCGCACGGCATCGGCACCACCACCATCAACGGCGTGAACGACTTCGGTCAGCTGGTCGGCTTCTACGTCGACGCCAACGGCAACACCGACGGCTTCCTCGCCACGCCGCAGCGGTAACCCGCCGCACCGAACCACTGGCCACCTCCGCCTGGACCGATCCCGGGCGGGGGTGGCCAGAGCCATTTCAGGCCCGCGGTTTAACGGGGCGGGGTCCAGGTGGAGGGGAGCGGGCCGCCGTACCAGGCCTCGATGATGTGCCGCGCGATCGACACTGACGGGGGCAGGGCCAGCTCGCGGGCCTGCAGCGCGGCGAGCAGGTCGGCGCGGCTCCACCAGCGGGCCTCGGCCAGTTCCTCGTGGTCGACGGCGATGGACTGGCCCGCGGCGGCTTCGGCCCGGAAGCCGAGCATCAGGCTGCGCGGCATCGGCCAGGGCTGGCTGGCCACGTAGCAGACGTTGGTGACCCTGATCCCGGTCTCCTCGGCGACCTCGCGGATCACCGCCTGCTCGGCGGACTCCCCCGGCTCCACGAACCCGGCCAGGATCGACACGCGCCGGCCGGGCCAGGCCGCGTTGCGGGCCAGCAGGCAGCGGTCCTCGGGGTCGGTGACCAGCATGATCACCGCGGGGTCGGTACGCGGGAAGTGCTCGGTGCCGTCGGTCGGGCACATGGTCGAGTGACCGGCCGCGTCGGGGACCGTGGGGGTTCCGTCAAGCGGACAGCG
>PLDT01000632.1:8945-18483 GCA_003136255.1 Actinomycetota bacterium | reverse complement strand
GCCGGCGTGGCGGCCGAGGGCGCCGGCTTGGCGGCCGGCGATCCAGGACCGGACGCGAAGGCGGCGACCGGAACGACAACCGCAGCAGCGGTCAGGACTGCGGCAAAGGCCGCACGGCGGTACCGGACAGGCATGATGCACTTCCTTCCGATCAGGTCGGACGCTTCCCAGTCCAGCGCCGCCCTCCCGCAGGGAGTCGGCAGCACGGGACTGGCTTCATGCCGGCAGTTCTACGCCGGGGCGGGTGACACCAGTGCTACCGGCGATGTTGCACGGATGTCATGTCGGCCGGCGCATGATGAAGGGATGCGGGTGCTGGTGGCAGAGGACCATGCGCTGCTGGCCGGGCGAATCGCTCAGGGGCTACGCGAGGCCGGGATGGCCGTGGACGCCGTGCACGACGGCGCGGCGGCGCTGGAGGCCGCCGCGCAGGCGGCCTATGACGTGATCGTGCTTGACCGCGACCTGCCGGTCGTGCACGGTGACCGGGTGTGCCGCACTCTGGCCGGGTGCGGGCCGCGGATCCTCATGCTCACCGCCGCCGCCGACGTCGATGACCGGGTCGACGGGCTGGAACTGGGCGCGGATGACTACCTGCCCAAGCCGTTCGCGTTCGCCGAGCTGACCGCCCGCGTGCGGTCGCTATCTCGCCGCGCGCCGTCCGCGCCACCGGTGCTGCGCCGCGAGGATCTGGCCGTGGACCGCGCCCGTCACCGCGCCAGTCGCGGGGCCAGAACGCTGTCCCTGACCCGCAAGGAATTCGGGATCCTGGAGATGCTGCTGGCCGCCGGCGGCGCCCTGGTCAGCGCGGAGGAGCTGCTCGAGCACGTGTGGGACGCCCATGCCGATCCGTTCAGCAACATCGTCTCGGTGACGATGACCCGGCTGCGGCGCAAGCTCGGCGACCCGCCCCTGATCCAGACCGTGGTGGGCAAGGGGTACCGGATGTGACTCGCCCGCGGCTGACCGTTCGGGCCCGGTTGACTCTGCTGTACAGCAGCCTGTTCGCCGTGTGCGGGGCGATCGTCGTGGCGGTCAGCTACACCCTGGTGGCGCGAATGGGCGTGCCGGGGCAGGGCCAGCAGACTTCTTCCTCCCGCAACGTTCCAGCCGGCATCGTGGCGCAGTGCCGATCGGAGCAGCCGGGCGCCCATCCCGACAAGGACATCATCGCCGGGTGCATCTCATACCTCCAGCAGCTGGGCGCGCAAGCCCAGCGTGACCTGACCCTGTCGCACCTGCTGCAGTACTCGCTGATCACCCTGGCCGTGGTTATCGCCCTCGCCGCGGTCCTCGGCTGGATCTTCGCCGGACGGGCGCTGCGCCCGGTGCACCTGATCACCGCGGCCGCCCGCGCCGCATCCGAACACAACCTGTCGGCGCGGGTCGCGCCGACAGGCCCCCGCGACGAGCTCCGCGAACTGGCCGAGACCTTCGACGAAATGCTTAGCCGGCTCCAGGCCGCGTTCGAGGGCCAGCAGCGGTTCATCGCCAATGCCTCCCATGAACTACGCACCCCACTGGCCGTCATGCGCGCCACCGTCGACGTCGTGGCGGGTAACCCCGGCAGCACGCCCGGCGACCTGCGCGCCATGGCGGCCGACATCCGCGCCGCAGTGGATCACGCCGAGCACCTCATCGGCGCGCTGCTCCTCCTCGCGCGCAACGAGCGCGGGCTCACCGTCCGCGAGGAGGTCGACCTGGCCACGGCGGCCGAGGACGTCCTCGACACCGCCGGCCTGCGCGGCCTGCAGGTCTACGCCACGCTGGAGCCCGCCGTCATATCGGGCGATCCAGTGCTGGCCGAACGTCTCATCGCCAACCTGGTCGACAACGCGGCCCGGTACAACACCGCCGCCGGCGACGTCTGGATCAGCACCCGCACCACGGCGGGCAGCAGTCAGCTGACCGTGACCAACACGGGCCCGGTTATCAGCCAGGCCAATGCCAGCCGCATCTTCCAGCCGTTCCAGCGGCTCAGCGACCGCACCTCCCAGGACGGCTCTGGGCTCGGCCTGGCCATCGTCGCGTCCATCGCCGAGATCCACGGCGGCACCGTCACCGCCCGCCCCCGCAACGACGGCGGCCTGACCGTCACGGTCACCATCCCCTCAGCCGGCACCCCGGCCCACGGCACCGGCATTCAGATAACCGAACGACCAGGTATTCCACGCCCAAGCTGACGTACGCGCGTCCCACCACGACAGGAATAACTGGAACCACCAGTAGCCGCCACTACCGGGCCGGTGCCGCCTACCGGAAAGCCGCCAAGGCGAATATGAGGCAGAATATTGCTAGTGAGACTGGATTGACAATAGAGGCAATTCTCGCTTAAATGGAAACGGGTTGCGAGGTGGCCATTTCATCCACCATCTCGGAGGACGTGGCCAGCTTTGCCCGGTCCTGCGTGAACTCGCTCTGCGGCCCGGAAGACGGTGCGAACCGTGTCCAGCCTGTCGGCGACAGTGCAGGTCAACCGCCCAATCGAGGATTCGAGCGGGGCAAGATCGCGGCGGTCGGTTATATCAGCTGGACCTTAATCGAGATTACGTCACGGTGAATCCCCACACCGTCTCCACATCGTCAGCATCTGGCCGCCATATGCCAACGCCGTACTGCTTACATGCCGATGCTGCGGGACTTCACCCCGAGCGATCGGCTTCGCCGCGCCCGGTTCCGGGCCAGAGCAAGAACGAGGAGGAGAAATAAGTGTCGATTACGCGCAGCGAGGTCATCCAGCGCGCGGCCACCATCTGGCCACTCGGCCATGTCCCGTACAGCCAGATGACCGTCCGCAATCCCGGCTGGCGGACGGACTGCTCCGGCTACGCGTCGATGTGCCTGGACCTGTCCCCGCCCGGGCTGAATACGGTCAGCCTGGTCACCGGCGGGCCGCAGCTCGGACCCGAGCACAGCCTGATCCACGACCCCTACCACGGGCTCGAGGGCTACAAGCCCTACCGGTACAAGGAGATCGTGGACAGCGAGCACGAGCTGCCCGGCGGGCACTGGGTCTCGGTGACGGCGTGGCCCGACCCGATGTCGACCATCGGCGGCATCGCCGCGCACTCCGCGATCGCCGACTGGCACACGCTGTGGGATGACCCGCACAACGCCGGCCTGCGCGCCCACCGGACCACACCCGATCACGTCCAGCCCGGCGACGCGGTCTGGGTCCCGGCACCGTGATACCCGACCAGGAATAGAGGGTCAAGATGACGACGGTTAGCGCGCCCACGTGGGCGCCGTGGACCAGCTACTACGACTCGACCGGACAGGGGCCGGCCATGGTCGCCAGCGTGGCCGGCGACGGTCTCAACGTGCAGTTCCTGCTGGATCGTTTCGTCCTGTCCCTGCAGGGCGCCCCGGACGCTCCCTTTGCCGGGGCCGCCGGACTGTCCGGCGCCTTGTCGGTGGACGTTCCCCCGAATTTCAACATGGCGGGCTTCCTGCTGGTGGTCAACGGCCACCTGGAGAAGACCCCCGCGAGCCAGGCCGTGGTGACCTGCTCGATCGGGCACGGCACACAATCCCTGTCCTGGCCGCTCGCTTATCCCAAGGACCGGGACCCGGTAACCGGCTCTGACTTCCACCTGGAGTGCTTCACCAGCGACTACAACCCCGTCACGGTCGGAGTACCCCCGTACCCTCCGCTCCCGCCCTTCCCCGTCACCTTGAGCATGCAGGCCCGCCGCCGGACAGCCGACGACGCAGTCGACATCAGCGTCACCGACTTCACCGTTATCCTGCTCGGATCGTCATAGCCCGCCGTGCCTATAGGCGGCCTGGCCCGCACTACCGTTCCCCCGCCCTGCGCGGCCAGGCCGCCGTCGCTCAGCTGACCAAGCCCCCGTGTAGGTCAGCTGTGAAATGTGTGGAGATGATGTGAAGAATCCGGTCGGGCAGCTGCTCACTTTCTGTCACGCCGACGTCGGCGGACGACCAGAAGACGCCAGCCGATGACCGCGAGGCCTACCGCGAAGACCAGCCACGGAATAAGGATTAGCAGGTCAGAAGTCGTCACCTTCTCATTTCCCGCTCCGCTCCTGACCTGGATTCTGGATGCCATCCCATGGCAGCGCGCCGCCATGCAGAACAGGTGGAGCGGCGGTGGCGATCACATGGAGAAGCCCGCGGTCAGGAACGAGGCAACGTCAGGGTCATCTGCGTGCCGTGTCCCGGCTGGCTGCTCGCGGCCAGCCGGCCTCCGTGTGCTTGGGCCAGCTCGGCGGCGACCGCCAGGCCGACGCCGCTGCCGGAGATCTGGGCGGCTTGGCGACCGCGCCAGAACCGGTCGAAGATATGGGGCAGGTCGCCGGCCGGGATGCCGGGGCCGGTGTCGGAGACTCGCAGCACAGCCTCAGCACCGTCCTGGCTGGTGCTGATGGTGACGCGGCCGCCCGTGGGGGTGAACTTCAGTGCGTTGGTGAGCAGGTTCGTGATCACCTGGTGCAGCCAGTGCGGGTCGGCNNGTTGAGCGCGGCGGCATCGGCGGCGGCCAGCATCTGCAGGTCACCGACCATGCGGGCCAGCCGCAAGACCTCGTCGCGCAGCGAGCCGAGCTCGGCCGGGGTAGGTTCGACCACGCCGTCGAGCAGGGCCTCGTGGCCGGCCTGCAGGACGGCGATGGGGGTGCGCAGCTCGTGGGCGACGTCGGCGACCAGGTTGCGGCGGATCTGTTCCTGCCGTTCCAAGGTGCCGGCCATCTGGTCGAAGGCGGTCGCCAGCTCGTGCAGCTCGCCGGGCGCGCGGATCTGGCCCGCCCGGGCGGCGCGGTCGCCGGCCGTCATGGCCCGGGTCACCGCGATCAGCTGGGTAACCGGGCGGGTGATCCGGCGCGCCGCGGCGAGTCCGGTGAGCAACGCGAGCAGTGCCGCCAGCCCCGCGGCCCCGGCGATGGCCCGCAACAGCGCGGTCCGCAGGCTCCGGTCGGCGGCGTTGAGCCCGGAACCGGTGAACCGGGCCACGGCGGTGCCCACGCGCTGGCCCTCGACCACGATCGGGAGGCTCGACTGCGGCCCTTTCGCGGCGGTGAAGTGAGCCGATGACGCGACGACGTGCCCGGCCCGATCGCGTATCTGAACGACCGCGCCGATGCGCGCGGCACCGTCCAGGACCGGGGAGAGGTCACCGGAGTCCCAGGCGCCGTGCTGGCTCCACAGTGCCCCGGCGGCGACCGCGAACCCTGCGGTCAGTTCGGTGCGCTGCTGACTGGCCAGGGCCGAGACGTCCGTGGCCGCGAACGCCGCGGTGAGCCCGGCGAGCAGCGCGACCGCGGCCAGCGCCACGAGCAGGAAGGCTAGGGCGAGCCGCAGGCCGAGCGTGCCGCCGCGAGCCGTCCGGGCAGGCGCGCCGGGATCGTCAGTCATCGCGGGCCAGGCCGAGCCGGTAACCGCCGCCCATCACGGTCTGCACGATCCTGGGACGGCCCGGATCGTCCTCGACCTTACGGCGCAGGTTCTTCACGTGCGAGTCCACGGTGCGCTCATAGCCGTCGAATTCATACCCCCGCACCCTGTTGATCAGCTCGAACCGTGAGTACACCCGGCCCGGGACGGCCGCCAGCGCGACGAGCACGCCCCACTCGGTCGGGGTGAGGGCGATCGCTGAGCCGCGCACCGTGGCCAGCCGCTGCGGCTCGTCGATGACCAGCTCGCCCGCGCCGTAACTGGCGATGCCCTGGGTGCCAGCCGGCCCGCCGCGGCGCAGGATCGCCTGTACCCGCAGGACCAGCTCCCGCGGGCTGAACGGCTTGGTCACGTAGTCATCGGCGCCGAGCTCAAGTCCGCGGATCCGGTCCTCCTCGCCGCTTTTGGCCGTCAGCATCAGGATCGGCGTGGCCGAGATGGCGCGCAGCTCGCGGGCCACAGTTTCGCCGGGGACGTCAGGCAACCCGAGATCGAGCACCACCAGGTCCGGCGACGCGGTCGCCGCCATAGTGATGGCCTCGGCACCCGANNCACGCAGCTTGCGCTCATCCTCAACGACCAGCACCGTCGACGTCATCGCCGCTGCCCGCCTCTCCGCCGGCCCAGCGGCCGGCTACCTCCATACCGTCACCATGCCAGCTTCCCCGGTCCCGTACCCCACCCAGTGCACTCATGGTGACAGCACGGGCCGTTTTGGGGGCGACGCCCTGCGGGCCTGGGCACCCCTCCATCTGGCCTCCATGCCTCATTCACCCGGCTCGCACGACCGCCAGATGGACTGCTGTCATGAGCGCAGACCGACGCGCGGTGTACCGGTGATTCTCGAGATCGGCTCGGCAACCTCCTACGTCATCGCGGTCCTGATTCCGGCGCTGGACGTGCTGATCCCGGTGCTGCCCAGTGAGAGCGCGGTGATCGCGCTCGGCGCCGTGACCGCGGGCAGCACCGATCCGCGGATCGCGCTACTGGTCGGGCTGGCCGCCTTCGGCGCTTTTCTCGGCGACAACGTCGCCTACCTAGCGGGCAGACGGTTCGGGCCAGCCGTGGACCGGCGGCTGTTCGCCGGGGAGCGCGGAGCACGGCGGCGCGACTGGGCACGACGGTCGCTGGACCGATTCGGCGTCCGCGTCATCATCGCCTGCCGGTTCATCCCGGGCGGGCGCACCGCGGTGACCCTCACCTGCGGTCTGATCGGCTACCCGGCGGGCAAGTTCCGTGCCGCGACCGCGTGCGCCGGAGCCTTGTGGGCCTGCTACGCGTTCTTCCTCGGCAGGCTCGGCGGCAAGCTGTTCGAAGGGCGGCCATGGCTCGGCCTGCTGCTCGCGCTCGGCCTGGCGCTGGGGATCACCCTGCTTGCCGAGGCAGGACGCCGTATCTGGCGACGCTGGGCAGGCCAGGGCGCGCAATCGGGAAGGTGCAGTGACCTTGCCGCTCGGCAACGGTGAGGGCATGACCGGCAGCCAGGCAAAGGAACGGCGGCAATGACGGAATCCTCGCTCGCGCTGGACCAGGAATCGAAGCGGTACCCGCTGTCTTTCACCCAGGAATGGTTCATCACCCTGGACCAGGGCGACGAGGGCGGGACGTTCGGCCGCCGTTTTATTTTGGTCTCGGCCATCCGCGTCACCGGCCCGGTGGACCTCGCGGTCCTGCAGGGTGCGCTCGACGACGTGGTCGTGCGGCATGAGCTGCTCCGCACCCTGGTGGTCAGGGACGCCGACCCGCCCTACCAGATCGTGCGCCCGCCGTGCCCGGTGCCGCTGAAGGTCAGGGACCTGCCGCCGGACACCGGTACGGCCCGGGACATGATCGCCCAGGAACTGATCGTCGAGGCCGAGGCCGGCACGATCAACGCCCGGGAAGTGCCGCTGCTGCGGGCGGAGCTGTGCCGGTTCGACAACCGGGACAGCGTGCTGTTCCTGACCGTGCACCACTCGGTCTCCGATGCCTGGTCGCTGCAGGTGGTCCTGCGCGACCTCGGCGCCTTCTACGCCGCCCGGCACACCGGCGTCCCGGCGGCACTGCCACCGGTCCGGCAATACCGCGAGTACGCCGAGTGGCAGCGAGCCAATGCCTCCAGCCCCGCCGAGGACGGCGCGCCGAAATACTGGCAAGAAAAACTTCGCGGCGCACGTGAATTCACNNGGCCTCCGCCCTGGCCACGGCTACCCGCAGCACCTTGTTCACGGTCCTGCTCTCGGCCTTCTACGTGCTGGCCCACAAGATCACCGGTGCCACCGACCTGGCGATCCGGGCCTTCACCGCCGGCCGCGACGAACCGCAGTTCCAGGACACCATGGGACTGTTCCTCAACGTGGTGCCCTTCCGGACCAGCCTGGCCGGCTGCACGAGCTTCCGCGATATCGTGAGGCGCGCGATGGAAACGTTCATCGACGCCATCACGCACGAGCTCCCGGTCAACGTGATCGAGCAGGCGTTCCCCGACTTCATAACATCACGCGAGGACCTGCGCACATCACAGTTCATCATCTCGAGCTCCGTGTCGCTGTTCAACGACGATGTCTCCCACCCGATCGCCGAAGGCGCCCGCGTCATCAGCGAGCGCCTGCTGGAAGAACCCGTCTACCACGACATCCCCAGCGGCATGGTGTGGAACCTGAACGTGGAACCGTCCGGCAAGCTGTACGGCAGCGTGCTGTTCAACCAGGACGAATTCGACGAGAGCACCGTGCAGGGCTGGGCCGCCGACCTGCGGCAAATCCTCACCAGCGCCGTCCGCAACCCCGACCAGGACTGGACGGCGCTATAGAGTCTGGGCTACTGGTCTAGGTACCTGTCGATGGCCCGGACGGTCGGGGCGCCCATGAAGGTTTTCAGGCTGATCTTGATGCTCAGCTGCTCCACCAGCCTGGCCACCAGCACCGCCGCGAGCAGGGAATGGCCGCCCAGGTCGAAGAAGCTGTCGTCGACGCCAACCTGCCCGGTTCCGAGAACCTGCGCGAACAGCTCGCACAACGCCCGTTCCCGGGCGGTCGCCGGCGCTTGGAAGGCTCCGGCGCCCAAGGCATAATCCGGGACGGGCAGGGCCCGGCGGTCCAGCTTGCTGTTCGCGGTCCGCGGCAACTCCGCCAGCACGACGACCGCGGCGGGCACCATGTAGCCGGGCAGCACCCGCCCGGCGGCGTCCCGCAGCACGGCCGGGTCCAGCACCGCCCCGGCTACGGGGACGACGTACCCGGCCAGGCGCTTGTCGCCCGGCCGGTCCTCCCGCACCGCGACCGCGGCCTGTGCCACTCCCGGCTGGGCGGCCAGCACGGCCTCGATCTCGCCCAGTTCGATCCGGAACCCGCGGATCTTCACCTGGTCATCCACCCGGCCCAGGTATTCCAGCTGTCCGGCCGCCGTCCACCGGGCCAGGTCCCCGGTCCGGTACATCCGCTCCCCGGCTGCGCCGAACGGGCACGCGACGAACCGCTCCGCGGTCAGCCCGGGCCGGTTCAGGTACCCCCGGGCCAGGCCGCCCGTCAAATACAACTCCCCGGCCACCCCCGGCGGCACCAGCCCCAGCGTCCCGTCCAGCACGAACGCCCGCCGATCCCGGATGGGCCGCCCGATCGGCGGCGGACCCGCCGCCTGCGCGGCCTCGGGCAGGGTGTACGTCGTGGCGTACACCGTAGCCTCGGTCGGGCCGTAGATGTTCAGGATCCGCGTCCCCGGCACCGCCGCCTTGATCACCCCGACGACCTGCCCGGTTACCGCCTCCCCGCACAGCGCCACCACCGGAGCCCGCGCGGCCGTGCCCGGCGAGGCCAGCACCTGCGCCAGCGCGGTCGGCACCGCGCTGATCATGCTCCCGCGCCACGGCCCGGACGTCAGCGCCAGCAGGTTCGGCACGACCTCGATACAGCCCCCCGCCGTCAGCGGCGCGAAGATCTCGAACACCGACACGTCGAAGCTGAGCGAGGTGGAGGCCAGGACCCTGGCCAGCTCTGCGGCGGGGAACTCGGCGGCCGCCCAGCACACCAGGCCGGTGACGCCGCGCTGCTCCACCACGACGCCCTTGGGCCGCCCGGTCGAGCCGGAGGTGTAGATCACGTAGGCCGGGCTGGACGGCCGCAGCTGTCCGGGCCGCTCGGCGGCGGCCAGGT
>PLDT01000632.1:8058-8900 GCA_003136255.1 Actinomycetota bacterium | reverse complement strand
GCGACAATCATGTCCGGGGAGCGGGGCATGGCGACCGCGACCAGCCGTTCCGGGCCCGCGCCCAGCGACACCAGGTACCGGGCCAGCCGGTTGGCCCGCGCGTTGAGCTCGGCGTAGGACACCTGGGTGCCCTCAAAGATTACGGCGGGAACGTCCGGGGTCCGTGCCGCCTGGACCTCGAACAGCTCGGGCAACGTCACTTCGGGGCCGGCCGCTGGCGTGTCCCGGGTGGTGTCGTTCCAGTCGTACAGGAGTTCGCGGCGTTCGGCGGTGGTGAGGACGTCGAAGGTGCTGAGCGGGCGGGCCGGGGCGGCGGCGGCCTGGCCCAGCAGCCGGGTCAGCCGGGCCGCCAGCGCCTCGACGGTGGGCTGGTCGAACAGGTCCGCGGCGTACTCGAAGGTGGCGCTGATCCCGGCCGGGGCACCGCCGGCGTCACGGTCCTGCTGGAAGGCCAGGGTCAGGTCGAACTTGGCCGCGCCGGCCGGGACCGCCTCGGCCTGGACCCGCAGCCCCGGGAGCTGCCAGTCGACCGCGCCGACGTCCGCATCGGCGAGCATGACCTGGAACAGCGGGTGCCGGGCCGCTGACCGGGCCGGGTTCAGCACCTCGACCAGCCGCTCGAACGGGACATCCTGGCGGGCCTGGGCGGCCAGCACCGTCTCCCGGACCCGCCCCACCAGCCCGGCGAAACTAGGGTCACCAGACACGTCAGCCCGCAGCACCAGCGTGTTCACGAAAAACCCGACCAGGTCATCCAGCGCCTCATCGGTCCGCCCCGCCACCGGCGCGCCGACCGGGATATCCGTCCCGGCCCCCATCCGGGACAGCAGGGCGGCCAGCCC
>PLDT01000632.1:1136-8005 GCA_003136255.1 Actinomycetota bacterium | reverse complement strand
CTGCTGCCGCCAGTACTCGACCTGCCCGGCCAGCACCCCCGCGCCGTCACCATCTGCCACGTCCCCGCCGGCACCGCCGAGCAGCTCCCGCTGCCACAAGGTGTAGTCGGCATACTGGACCGGCAGGTCCGGCCAGCCCGGTGCCCGCCCGTCTCGCCGCGCTGCGTACGCCGCGGCCAGGTCCGCCATCAGCACCTGCACCGACCATCCGTCACTGGCGATGTGATGACACAACAGCAGCAGCACATGCTCCGGCTCCGGCTCCGGCTCGGCCAGGGTGAACAGCCAGGCCCGGACCGGCAGCTCGGCGGCTAGGTCGAACTCATGCCGCACGGCTTGTGCCAGCAGCGCGGGCAGCTCGCCCGCCGCCGCGGCCGTCACCGTTACCGGGACGGTGGCTTCCCCCGCAGGGATGATGTGCTGGTAGGGCTGCCCGTCCTCGACCCCGAATACCGTCCGCAGCGACTCATGCCGGGCCGCCACATCACCCAGGGCCGCGACCAGCGCGCTCGGGTCGAGCCGGCCCCGCAGCCGCCAGGCGAACGGCAGGTTGTACGCCGTCCCCGGCCCGTGGAACTGCTCGAGGAACCACAGCCGCTGCTGCGCGAACGACAGCGGCACCCGCTCCGGCCGCGGCATTCTGACCAGCGCCGGACGGGCCGTCCCCGCCCCGTCCAGCACCTGGGCCAGGCCCGCCGGCGTCGGGTGCTCGAACACCGCCCGGACCGCCANNGAATGCCCGCCCAGGTCGAAGAAGCTATCCTCGGCCCCAACCTGGGCGATGCCGAGGACCTGCCCGAACACTTCGCACAACGCCCGTTCCCGGGCGGTAGCCGGGGCCCGGCCGCGGCCGGCGGCGTACTCCGGGGCGGGCAGCGCGCGCCGGTCCAGCTTCCCGCTCCCGGTCAGCGGCAGCCCGTCCAGTATCACCACCGCGGCCGGGACCATGTACCCCGGCAGCATCCGCCCCGCCGCCGCCCGCAACCCCGCCGGATCCAGCACCGCCCCCGCCGCCGGGACCACGTAACCGGCCAGCCGCCGGTCCCCCGGCCGGTCCTCCCGCACCGCCACCGCGGCCTGCGCCACCCCCGGCTGGGCGGCCAGCACCGCCTCGACCTCACCGAGCTCGATCCGGAACCCGCGGATCTTGACCTGATCATCGGTCCGGCCCAGGTACTCCAGCTGGCCGTCCGCGTTCCACCGCACCAGGTCCCCGGTCCGGTACATCCGCTGCCCCGCCGCGGTGTTGGATTGGCCTGGGCCTCCGGCCGCGGCGAACGGGCACGCCACGAACCGTTCCGCGGTCAGCCCCGGACGGCCCAGGTAACCCCGCGCCAGCTGCGCGCCCGCCAGGTACAGCTCCCCGGCCACCCCCGGCGGGACCAGCCCCAGCCCCTCGTCCAGTACGAACGCCCGCGTATTCCACACCGGCCGGCCAATCGGGATCCGCGACCGGGCCCCGTTGCTCCTGAACGGCCCGGAAGATATCGCGACTACCGTCGTCTCCGTCGGCCCGTACTCGTTGCCGAGCATCACGCCGGGCAGCACCGCGGAGAGCATGTCCGCGGTGGCGGACGGCAGTTCTTCTGCACCGCTGAGAACCTGGCGCAGCGAGCGGCACCGCCCCGCTGCGGGCTCGGCCAGGAACAGCCGCAGCATCGACGGCATGAACTCGGCCACGTTCACGCTCTGCTCGTGGATCAGGCGGGCCAGGTAAGCGGGGTCCCGTTGCCCGTCCGGACGGGCCACGACCATGGTCGCGCCCGACATCAGCGGTCCGAATAGCTCCCAGACCGACGCGTCGAAGCTGGCCGAGGCCCGGTACAGCAGCCGCTCCCCGGCCACGATGTGAAATTCGGCCAGATGCCAGCTGAGGAAGTTCATCATCCCCGCGTGCTCGGCCACTACTCCCTTCGGCCGGCCCGTCGACCCCGACGTGTAGATCACGTACGCCACGTCCCGGGCCCCCGGCCCGCCTGCCACCGGCCCGGCATCCAGGCCCGCCAGCTCCGCCACGACCGCCGGGTCATCCAGCACCACCAGCGGCACGCCCCGCGCCGGCCACCCGGCCGCCACCCGGCGCGAAGTCACCACCACGGCCGGCGCCGCGTCCGCCAGCATGAACTCGATCCGCTCCGGCGGGTAGGCCGGGTCGACCGGCAGGTACCCCGCCCCGGTCATCCACGCCCCCAGTAGCACCGCCACCAGGTCCGCCGACCGCTCCAGCGCCACCCCCACCAGCGTCCCCCGCCCCGCCCCCCGGTCGATCAGCAGCCGGGCGAGGCGGTTGGCCCGCGCGTGGAGCTCGGCGTAGGACACCTGGGTGCCCTCAAAGATCACGGCGGGGGCGTCCGGGATCCGGGCCACCTGCGCCTCGAACAACTCCAGCATCGTGGCGCCGGGGATGTCCCGCGCGGTGTCGTTCCAGTGCGCCAGCCCCCGCCGTTCGGCAGGGGTGAGGACGTCGAAGGTGCTGAGCGGCCGGGCCGGGGCGGCGGCGGCCTGGCCCAGCAGCCGGGTCAGCCGGGCCGCCAGCGCCTCGATGGTGGCGTGGTCGAACAGGTCCGCGGCGTACTCGAAAGTGGCGCTGATCCCGGCCGGGGCACCGCGGGCGTCGCGGTCCTGGGCGAACGCCAGAGTCAAGTCGAACTTGGCGGCCCCGGCGGGGACCGGTTCGGCCTGGATTCGCAGCCCGGGGAGCTGCCAGTTGACCGCGCCGACGTCCTCATCGGCCAGCATGACCTGGAACAGCGGATGCCGGGACGGGGACCGGGCCGGGTTCAGCACCTCGACCAGCCGCTCGAACGGGACGTCCTGGCGGGCCTGGGCGGCCAGCACCGTCTCCCGGACTCGCCCCACCAGCTCCGCGAACCCCGGGTCACTGGCCAGGTCCGCGCGCAGCACCAGCGTGTTCACGAAAAACCCGACCAGGTCATCCAGCGCCTCATCGGTCCGCCCCGCCACCGGCGCGCCGACCGGGATATCCGCCCCCGCCCCCAGCCGGGACAGCACCGCAACCAGCCCCGCCAGCACCACCATGAACACCGTCGCCTGATGCTCGCGGGCCAGCCCGGCCAGGGCGCCGTGCAGGTCCGGGTCGGCCAGTTGCCACCGGATCACCCCGCCCCGCCGAGAGGGCTCCGCTGGGCGCGGCCGGTCGGCCGGCAGCACCAGCTCCTCCGGCAGCCCCGCCAGCTGCCCCCGCCAGTACCCCACCTGCCCGGACATGAGGCTGCCCGGGTCCTGGTCACCTCCGAGCAGGTCCCGCTGCCACAACGTGTAATCCGCGTACTGCACCGGCAGCTCCGCCCAGCCCGGCGCCCGCCCCTGCCGCCGTGCCGCGTACGCGGTGGCCACGTCCGCCATCAGCACCCGCACCGACCAGCCATCACCCGCAATGTGATGCAACAACAGCACCAGCACATGCTCGTCATCGGCCACCGTGAACAGCCACGCCCGCACCGGCAACTCCGCCGCCAGGTCAAACTCGTACCGCGCCGCCGCCGCCACCAGCCCGGCCAGCTCGCCCGAACGGGCCGTGGTGATGGTGACCGGGACGGTGGCTTCCCCCGCAGGGATGATGTGCTGATAGGGCTGGCCGCCGTCGACAGTGAAGATGGTGCGGAGCGACTCATGCCGGCCCACCACATCCCCTAGCGCCGCGACCAGCGCGCCCGGGTCGAGCCGACCCCGCAGCCGCCATGCGAACGGCAGGTTATACGCCGTCCCCGGCCCGTGGAACTGCTCGAGGAACCACAGCCGCTGCTGCGCGAACGACAGCGGCACCCGCTCCGGCCCCGGCACCCGCACCAGCAGCGGGCGGGCCGCCCCCGCCCCGTCCAGCACCACCGCCAGCCCCGCCGGCGTCGGGTTCTCGAACACCGCCCGGACCGGCAGTTCGGCGCCCAGCACCACCCGGATCCGCGACACCAGCCGCGTCGCCAGCAGCGAATGACCGCCCAGGTCGAAGAAACTATCCTCGGCCCCCACCTGGGCGATGCCCAGCACCTGAGCGAACACCTCGCACAGGGCCCGTTCCCGGGCCGTGGCCGGAGCCCGGCCGCTACCCGCGGCCGCGTACTCCGGAGCCGGCAGTGCCCGCCGGTCCAGCTTCCCGTTCCCGGTCAGCGGCAGCGCATCCAGCACCACCACCGCCGCCGGGACCATGTACCCCGGCAGTACCCGCCCCGCCGCCGCCCGCAACCCCGCCGGATCCAGCACCGCCCCCACGCCCGGGACCACGTACCCGGCCAGCCGCCGGTCCCCCGGCTGATCCTCCCGCACCGCCACCGCCGCAGCCGCCACCCCCGGCTGCTCGGCCAGCACCGCCTCGACCTCACCCAGCTCGATCCGGAACCCGCGGATCTTCACCTGATCATCGGCCCGGCCCAGGTACTCCAGCTGCCCGCCCGCCGTCCACCGGACCAGATCCCCGGTCCGGTACATCCGCTGCCCCGGACCCCCGAACGGGCACGCCACGAACCGCTCCTCGTTCAGCCCTGCCCGGCCCATGTACCCCCGCGCCAGCCCCGCCCCNNCTCTCGTCCAGCACGAACACCCGCGTATTCCAGATCGGCCGGCCGATCAGCGGAACCTGATCCGCCCCCTCACCCGCACTCCACGACGTGACGTACACCGTCGTCTCGGTCGGCCCGTAGATATTCAGGACCCGCGCCCCCGGCCACGTCCCCCGGATCGCCGACAACACCCGCGCCGTCAGCGGTTCCCCCGCCAGGACGACGGCACGCGCCCGGACGCTGATCTCCGACGCGCTCATCACCTGCGAGATCGCCGACGGCACCCCGCTGATCAGCCGCCCGGACCCCGGATCACCCAGCCCCTCCGCCAGCGCGAGCACACTGCTCACGACCTCCGCGCACCCCCCGCAGACCAGCGGCGCGAACATCTCAAACACCGACACATCGAAACTGAGCGACGTCGAGGCCAGCACCCGGGCCAGCTCCGCGGCGGGAAACTCAGCCCGCGCCCAGCTCAGCAGCCCGACGACGCTGCGATGCTCGATCACCACGCCCTTAGGGCGCCCGGTCGACCCGGAGGTGTAGATCACGTACGCGGGGCTGGACGGCTCCAGTTGTCCGGGCCGCTCAGCGACGGCCAGATCATCACCAGCCAGCGGGGAGACGGCTGTCACGACGGCCGGGTCGTCGAGTGCGACCTGGGGTGTCCCGCCCGGCAGGTCCCGTCCGGCCGCCACCGTGGTCAGCACCGCGACGGGGCGGGCATCAGCGAGCATGAAAGCGATACGGTCAGCCGGATAAGCCGGGTCGACCGGGACGTACGCCGCGCCGGCCTTCAGCACGGCCAGGACCGCGACGATCATGTCCGCCGACCGGGGCATCGCGACCGCGACCAGCCGCTCCGGGCCCGCACCCAGAGCGATCAGGTGCCGGGCCAGGCGGTTGGCGCGCCGGTTGAGCTCGGCGTAGGACACCCGGGTGCCCTCGAAGACCACCGCGGGGGCGTCCGGGGTCCGGGCGACCTGCGCCTCGAACAGCTCCGGCACGGTGGCGCCGGGGATGTCCCGCGCGGTGTCGTTCCAGTCGTGCAGGAGCGTGCGCCGTTCGGCGGTGGTGAGGATGCCCAGGGTGCTGAGGGGGCGGCCGGGGGCGGCAGCGGCCTGACGCAGGAGCCGGGTCAGCCGGTTGGCGAGGGCCTGGATGGTGGCGTGGTCGAACAGGTCCGCGGCGTACTCGAAGGACGCGCTGATCCCGGCCGGGCCGCCGCGGGCGTCGCGGTCCTGGCGGAAGGCCAGGGTCACGTCGAATTTGGCGGCCCCGGCCGGGACCGGCTCGGAACGGACCCGCAACCCGGGGAGCTGCCAGTCGACCGCGCCGACGTCCTCATCGGCCAGCATGACCTGGAACAGCGGATGCCGGCTGGGCGACCGGGCCGGGTTCAGCACCTCGACCAGCCGCTCGAACGGGACGTCCTGGCGGGCCTGGGCGGCCAGCACCGTCTCCCGGACCCGCCCCACCAGCTCACCGAACCCCGGGTCGCCGGCCACATCAGCCCGCAGCACCAGCGTGTTCACGAAGAACCCGACCAGGTCATCCAGCGCCTCATCGGTCCGCCCGGCCGCCGGCGTGCCCACCGGGATATCCGTCCCGGCCCCCAGCCGGGACAGCAGGGCGGCCAGCCCGGCCAGCACCACCATGAACACGGTGGCCTGATGCTCGCGGGCCAGCGCGGCCAGATCCGCGTGCAGCCCTGCGCCCGCCAGCCGCCAGCGCACCTCCCCGCCCCGCTGCGACGCCTCGGCCGGCCGCCGCCGGTCGGCCGGCAGGACCAGCTCCTCCGGCAGCCCCGCCAGCTGCTGCCGCCAGTACCCGACCTGCCCGGCCAGGACCCCGCCGTCCGCCGCGTCCTGCCCGAGGTCGCCGACGCTGCCGAGCAGATTCCGCTGCCACAACGTGTAATCCGCGTACTGCATTGGCAGCGGCGACCAGCTTGGTGCCCGCCCGTCTCGCCGCGCCGCGTACGCCGCCGCCAGGTCCGCCATCAGCACCTGCACCGACCAGCCGTCACCGGCAATGTGATGCAGCAGCAGCACCAGCACGTGCTCCCGCTCCGCCAGCGTGAACAGCCAGGCCCGCAGCGGCAGTTCCGCAGCCAGGTCAAACTCATACCGCACGGCCTGCGCCAGCAGCCCGGGCAGATCGTCCCGCCCCGCCGCCGTCACCGTCACCGGAACCACTGCCTGCCCCGCCGGGATCACCTGCTGGTAGGGCTGCCCGTCCGCGACCCCGAACACCGTCCGCAGCGACTCATGCCGGGCCGCCACGTCCCCTAGCGCCGCGACCAGCGCGTCCGGGTCGAGCCGGCCCCGCAGCCGCCACGCGAACGGCAGG
>PLDT01000632.1:0-977 GCA_003136255.1 Actinomycetota bacterium | reverse complement strand
GCGTACTCCGGGGCCGGCAGGGCCCGCCGGTCCAGCTTCCCGTTCCCGGTCAGCGGCAGCGCATCCAGCACCACCACCGCCGCCGGGACCATATACCCCGGCAGTACCCGCCCGGCCGCCGCCCGCAGCACCGCCGGATCCAGCACCGCCCCGCCCGCCGGGACCACGTACCCGGCCAGCCGCCGGTCCCCCGGCCGGTCCTCCCGCACCGCCACCGCCGCGGCCGCCACCCCCGGCTGGGCGGTCAGCACCGCCTCGACCTCACCGAGCTCGATCCGGAACCCGCGGATCTTCACCTGGTCATCGGCCCGGCCCAGGTACTCCAGCTCCCCCGCCCCGTTCCACCGGGCCAGGTCCCCGGTCCGGTACATCCGCTGCCCCGCCGCGCCGAACGGGCACGCCACGAACCGTTCCGCGGTCAGCCCCGGACGGCCCAGGTACCCCCGCGCCAGCTGCGCCCCCGCCAGGTACAGCTCCCCGGCCACCCCCGGCGGCACCAGACCCAGCCCCCCGTCCAGCACGAACGCCCGCGTATTCCCCATCGGCCGGCCGATCGGCACCACCCCCGCAGACAGCTCCCCGCCGGGGCGCACCCAGAACCGCACGCACCCCACCGTCGCCTCCGTCGGCCCGTACTCATTCACGACCGTCACCAGCGGATACCGCTCCCGCACCTCCCGCAGCATCCCCCCCGACAGCGCCTCACCCCCGACCACCAGGTCACCCTCCGCCGCCCACCCCGCCACCTGCCCCAGCAACGGCAGATGACTCGGCGTCACCTTCACCAGCCCGAACCCACCGCCGCCCGCCCCCTCGGCCCCCTCCAGGTCCGCCACCACCACGCAGCCTCCCGACACCAGCGGCCCGAACAGCGCGGTCACCGTCAGGTCGAAAGACACCGGCGAATGCAGCAGCGCCCCCCGCCCCGCACCCAGGTACCCTTCCGCCGTCGCCGCCAGGTAATTCACCAGCGACCG
>PLDT01000192.1:0-14798 GCA_003136255.1 Actinomycetota bacterium | reverse complement strand
GCTGTCGAGCGCCGGCCTGGGGAGCGGAGGAGGCGGGGCGGGGGCGGTTACCACTGGCCGTTCGGCACAATCATGGTCATGCGGCGCCTAGGCGGGCCAGTTCCTCGTCGACCACCGAGGAGTCCAGCTTGGTGAACAGGGGCTTCGGCGTGGCCAGCGGGGTGCCCGGGCGCAGCGGGATGGACGCCCAGCGGGCGGCGCCGTCGTANNGCGTCGTCGACCAGCTGCAGGGCCACGTGCAGCACGGTCCGCATCCGGTCCGGGTCCGACTCGCGCAGCTTCCACGGCGCCTGCTCGGAGAAGTACTTGTTGGCGTCGGCCACCGTCCGCATCGTCTCGGCGATGGCGAACTTCAGCCGCGACCGGTTCAGGTGCTCGCCGACCGTGTCGAAGGCCCGCCGGGACCGGGCCAGCAGGTCCTGGTCCAGGTCGGTCAGGCCCTGTCCGCCGGGTTGGGCCGCCTCGGGGATCGAGCCGATGTTGCGGGCCGCGAACGAGACCGCGCGGTTGACCAGGTTGCCCCAGGTGGCGACCAGTTCGTCGTTGTTCCGGCGGACGAACTCGCTCCAGGTGAAGTCGGTGTCCTGGTTCTCCGGCCCGGCGATGGCCACGTAGTAGCGCAGCGCGTCCACGTCGTAGCGGGCCAGGAAGTCGCGGACGTAGATCACCACCGCGCGGGAGGAGGAGAACTTGCGGCCCTCCATGGTCAGGTACTCGCTGGAGACCACCTCGGTCGGCAGGTTCAGCGTGCCGAGCCGGCCGGGCTGCCCGCCGCGGGCGCCCAGGCCGCTGTAGCCGAGCAGCATGGCCGGCCAGATCTCGGCGTGGAAGACGATGTTGTCCTTGCCCATGAAGTAGTACGACTCGGCGTCCGGGTCGTTCCACCAGGCCCGCCAGGCGTCCGGGTCGCCGCTGCGCCGGGCCCACTCGACCGAGGCGGACAGGTAGCCGATCACCGCGTCGAACCAGACGTAGATCCGCTTGTCCGGCCGGTCGCGCCAGCCGTCCAGCGGGACCGGGACGCCCCAGTCCAGGTCCCGGGTGATGGCCCGGGGCTGCAGGTCATCGAGCAGGTTGAGGGAGAACTTGAGCACGTTCGGGCGCCACTGCCCGGCCTTGGCCTGCAGCCAGCTGCCCAGGACTTCGGCGAACGCGGGCAGGTCGAGGAAGTAGTGCTCCTGCTCGGCGAAGATCGGCGTCTCGCCGTTGATCTTGGACCGCGGGTTGATCAGGTCGGCCGGGTCGAGCTGGTTGCCGCAGTTGTCGCACTGGTCGCCGCGCGCGCTGGGATACCCGCAGATCGGGCAGGTGCCCTCGATATAGCGGTCGGGCAGCGTGCGGCCGGTGGACGGCGAGATCGCGCCCAGCGTGACCTTCGGGAAGATGTAGCCGTTCTTCAGCAGGCCCAGGAAGATCTCCTGGGTCACCGCGTAGTGGTTGCGCGTGGTGGTCCGGGTGAACAGGTCGTAGGTCATGCCCAGGCTGGTCAGGTCGTCGACGATGACCCGGTTGTAGCGGTCGGCGAGCTCCCGTGCCGAGACGCCCTCGGCGTCGGCCTGCACCTGGATCGGCGTGCCGTGCTCGTCGGTGCCGCTCACCATCAGCACCCGGTTTCCCGCCATCCGCTGGTACCGGCTGAACATGTCGCAGGGCAGCGCGAAGCCGGAAACGTGGCCGATGTGACGGGGGCCGTTCGCGTACGGCCAGGCCGGAGCGGACAAGATGGTGCGCATGAACTAAAGCCTAGGGGCAGCCGCCGACTGCTCACGGTGGTTTACCGCGGGGTCCGCGACGGACGGTGCTGGCTCTGCCGCCTGCGGCGGCGGGGCCGAGACGGTCACCGGGTGCCGGGTGTGCTTGATGCCGAGGATGGACAGGAAGAACGTGCCCAGGATCACCTGGCAGCTGACGATCAGCGCGGTGACGGACGGGATCATCAGGCGCAGCGAATGCTCGTAGTTCAGGTGGCTGAACTTCTGGCCGTTCCAGTACAGCAGGGAGAAGATGAGGCCGGCCAGGCCGGCCGCGCCGATCGCGGCGCCCAGCAGCAGCCCGCGTTCCAGGCTCAGCTTCTCCAGCAGGCGCTGGACCTTCGGCTCTTCGGGCAGGAATCCCTCCGAGCCGGCGTACACCTGGGTAAACAGCCAGAACAGCACCGACTGGAAGCCGATCACCACCATGGCCGAGGCCGCGACCAGGGTGTCCACGTCGAAGGTGACCGAGCCGACCTTGAACGGGTGCGGCACCACGATCGCGCCGATGGCCAGGCCGGCGATGAGCAGCACCAGGCCGGGCAGGAAGAACAGCCAGCGCGGGCTGAACAGCATCAGGAACCGCAGGTGCCGCCAGCCGTCCCGCCAGGTGTGCAGGTGCGGCGGCCGGCTCCGGCCGTCCTTGGCCAGCGTGGTCGGCACCTCGGTCACGTGCTGGCCGTACAGCGCCGCCTTGACCACCAGTTCGCTGGCGAACTCCATCCCGGTGGCCTGCAGGTTGAGCGCCATCACGCTGTCCCGGTTGAACCCGCGCAGCCCGCAGTGGAAGTCACCGATCTTGCTGCGGAAAAACAGCCGGCCGATGAAGCTCAGCACCGGGTTGCCGAGGTAGCGGTGCAGCGGCGGCATCGCGCCCGGCGCGATCCCGCCCGCGAACCGGTTGCCCATGACCAGGTCCGCGCCGTTGCGCAGCTCGTCCACGAACGGCATCAGGTTGGTGAAGTCGTAGCTGTCGTCGGCGTCGCCCATGATGATGTACTTGCCGCGGGCCGCTATGATCCCGCCCATCAAGGCGTTGCCGTAGCCCTTCTCGCTGACCGGGACGACCCGGGCCCCGGCCTCGGTGGCCAGCGCCTGGCTGCCGTCGGTGCTGCCGTTGTCGGCGACCAGGACCTCGCCGCTGATACCGCTGGAGGCCAGGAATCCAATAGCCTTGCGGACGCACGTCGCCACGGTCTCCGCCTCGTTGAGGCAGGGCATGACCACGGTCAGCTCCACGTTCTCGTCTCCTTATAGGTCAACCGATCCGGCCGCTTTGGGCAAGTCCTGGTCGCGCATCGTATTACCGTAGGCGAGGGACGAACGAACGTAGCCGGCCGCACGTTCAATGTCAGGGATGTCAGCCCAGCACAGGAGGGTACGGGTTGAGGGTAATGCCTGAGGCCACGTCGCGTGCGCCATCGGCGAGGCGAACCTGGTCCGTCCGTTCGGGTGCGACCGGGCCGGGACGCCTGCGATCGCGGGCCGCCCGGATCTGGCCGGGGCACCGGCTGTTCGTCCTGGTGCTCATCCCGGCCGTGCTGCTGCGCGCCGACGCCGAGCTCGGGTACCGGTGGCAGGCCTGGTTCAACGACTCGTTCGTGTACGTGGAAGACACCGTCAACTTCAACCTCGATCCCACCCGGGTGTCGGGATACTCGGTCTTGCTCAAGATCTTGCAGCCCCTCCACAGCTACGCTCTTGTAACGATTCTGCAACATCTCATGGGCCTGGCCGTCGCGGTCATGATCTACGCGCTGGCCAGGCACCGGTTCGGCGCCCCGGCCTGGCTGGCCACGCTGGCCACCGTGCCGGTGCTGTACGACGGGTACGAGATCGAGCTCGAGCACCTGATCCTGTCCGACGTGCCGTTCCTGTTCGTGCTCACGCTGGCCACCACGCTGCTGCTGTGGGATCCCTCCGGTCCCTCGACCCGCCGCAGCGCGGTCATCGGCCTGCTGCTGGGCCTGGGGGCGGCGCTGCGGTCGCTCGGGCTGCCGGTGCTGGCGATCTTCGTGGTCTACATGATCATCAAGCGGTTCAACTGGCGGAAGGTCGCCGCCACGATCGCGGTGTGCCTGGTCCCCGTGCTCGCCTACGCGGGGACGTTCGACCTGGAGCACGGGCAGTTCGCGATGAGCGACGCCACCGGCGTGTTCCTGTACTCGCGGGTGATGACCTTCGCCGAGTGCTCCAAGATGAGCGTGCCCGCCGACGAGCTCTGGCTGTGTACCACCGTCCCGCCGGACCAGCGGCCGATCGCGCAGGACTACATCTGGAGGTCCACCCGGGATACCCCGCTGGACCGCTACCCGCCGAAGTCGTTCGCCCCGGTACCCAACCAGCTGGCGGAGAACTTCGCGATCCGCGCCATCGAGGCGCAGCCGGTCGACTACGCCATCGCCGTCTTCCACGACACGTGGCGGGTGTTCGACTGGAANNGCCAACTCGGAGACCCAGGTGGTCAACCCGTTCGCGGCGATCATCCGGTACTACCAGGAGTACGTCTGGCTGCCCGGGACGCTCTACGGGCTCATCCTGCTGGCCGGGCTGGCCGGCATCGTGGCGGCCTGGCGGCGGCTGGGCGGCGAGGCGCTGCTGCCCTGGGCGGTGTCGGTGTCCATGGTCGTCGTCCCGGCCGCGACCGCCGAGTTCGACTACCGGTACGTGCTGCCCGCCGTGCCGTTCGCCTGCCTGGCGGCGGTCATGGCGTTCAGCCCGGGGACCGCGGGCCGCGCCCGGCTGCGGGACCTAGCGGACGCGGTGCGGCGGACGGTCGGCTCCGGGCCAGGGTCCGGGTCCGCCTCCGGGACCGGGACCGGGATCGGCTCCGGCTCTGATGCCGCGGACGGAGCGGCGGCCGGTGCCGGCGACGACGAGCGTAATCTCGCCACGGACGGGGCCTGAGCCGGCCCAGGCGGCCAGCTCGGGCAGCGTGCCGCGCACGATCTCCTCGTGGATCTTGGTCAGCTCGCGGCACACCACGGCCTGGCGGTCCTCGCCGTGCGAGGCGGTGAGCTCGGTCAGCGTGTCCGCCAGCCTGCGGGCGGACTCGAAGTAGACCTGGGTGCGGCGGTCCTGCGCGAGTTCGGCGAAACGCCGCTGGCGTTCGCCCGCGCGGCGGGGCGGGAACCCCTCGAAACTGAACCGGTCGGTCGGCAGCCCGGAGACGGCCAGCGCGGTGGTCACCGCGGACGGCCCGGGCAGCGCGGTGACCCTGATGCCGGCCGCCGCCGCGGCGGCCACCAGCCGGTAGCCCGGATCGCTGATCCCGGGCGTGCCCGCGTCGGTGACGAGCAGCACGTCCTGGCCGGCCTGCAGGGTTTGGATGAGCTCGGCGGCGCGGCGGGTCTCCACCGCGTCGTAGTAGGAGACGATGCGCGCGGTGAGCGCGACGTCCAGGCTGGACGCGAGCCAGCGCACCCGGCGGGTGTCCTCGGCCGCGATGATCGTGGCCCGGGCGAGCTCGGCCGCCAGCCGGGGCGAGGCGTCCTCGGCCCGGCCGATCGGGACCGCGGCCAGCGTCAGCACCCCGGCTTGCTCCTGGTCACGTTCCGCCATGGGGAGCATTCTGTCCTACGTGGCCGGGGCGGCATCGCAGCTCTCCTCCTCATGGCGCGAACTCTCCAGGCGGGCACAGTAGGCTGTCCCCGATGATGGGTACCGAGGCTGACGTCGCCACCGCGCCTGACCCGGATGAGGCCAGCCGGCTGGCGGTGCTCCGCGCCCGGCTTGTGGCCCCGATGCCCGCCGACCGGCTGTGGGGCTGGCTCGGCCCGCTGCTGGTCACCGCGTTCGGGACGTGGCTGCGCTTCAACCGGCTGGAGATACCGCACGCGCTGATCTTCGACGAGACGTACTACGCGAAGGACGCGTGGAGCATCCTGCAGCACGGGGTCGAGTGGAATTACATCACCTCTACGAGCAACCCCAACCTCGCCAACCAGCTGATCCTGCAGGGGCACACCACCGGCCTGTTCGCGCCGTGCAGCGGGGCCGGCTGCGGGGAGTACGTGGTCCAGCCCGAGGTGGGCAAGCTGCTCATCGCGGTCGGTGAGTGGCTGTTCGGGCTGAACTCGTTCGGCTGGCGGTTCTCCAGCGCGGTGTTCGGGTCACTGGCCATCTTGCTGATGTGCCGGATCGCGCGGCGGCTGACCCGGTCCACGCTGCTCGGCTGCCTGGCCGGGCTGCTGATGGCCCTGGACGGCCTGGAATTCGTGCTGTCCAGGACCGGCATCCTGGACATCTTCTTGATGTTCTTCATCCTGGCCGCGTTCGGCTGCATGCTCATCGACCGGGACCAGTCCCGGGCCAAGCTGGCCGAGGGGGTCGCGCGTCGGCCCGGCGGGGACGCCGGGCCCCGGCTCGGGCTGCGCAAGTGGCAGCTGATCTGCGGGATCCTGCTCGGCCTGGCGGTCGGGACCAAATGGGTCGCGGTCTGGTACATCCTCGGGTTCGGCTGCCTCGGCATCGCCTGGGACATCGGCGCTCGCCGGACCGCGGGCCTGCCTGGGTTCGTCCGCGGCGCGCTGCGCGATGCCGTGTGGCTGCCGCTCACGTTCTTCGTCGTCCCGCTGGTGGTCTACACCGCCACCTGGAGCAACTGGCTGCTGACCAGCACCGGCTACTACCGGAACTACGGGCAGACGCACGGCGTGACCACCCCGGTCATCTCGGCCCTGTACTCGCTGTACGAGTACCACCTGCAGGCGATCATCTTCGGCCTGGGGCTGCGCACCCCGCACCCCTACCAGTCCCAGCCCTGGGATTGGCTGCTGATCACCCGGCCGGTGGCGTTCTTCTACGAGCAGTACAGCGTGCCGGTCGCCGCACCCCAGAACTACTGCCCAGCCAAGGGGTGCACCGGCCCGTACTGGTCGCAGGAGGTCCTGGCCATCGGGACCCCGGCCATCTGGTGGGGGTCCATCCTGGCCCTGCTGTTCTGCCTGGGCTGGTGGCTGCTGCACCGCGACTGGCGGGCCGGCGCGGTCCTGCTGGGCGTGGTGGCGGGCTGGGGGCCCTGGTTCCCGCTGGTGACCCGGACCAAGTTCTACTACTACGCGCTGGAATTCGAGCCGTTCCTGATCTTGTCCATCGTGCTGTGCCTGGGGCTGATCCTCGGGCCGGCCACGGCCAGCGTGCGGCGCCGCTCGATCGGCGCCGGGGTGGTCGGCGCGTACGTGCTGTGCGTCCTGATCATGTTCTGGTACTTCTACGCGATCATGGCCGGCAAGGTAATCCCCTACCCGGACTGGCTGAGCCACATGTGGTACCGGGTGGGCCACGGCTGGATCTGAGCACGGCGCTGTTTTCGGGACGCGCTGTTTTCAGGATGCGCTGCTTTCAGCCAGCTCTGAGGTGGTGCTAAGCATGATCACCGGCGTACGGGGCAGCATGGTTAACACGGGGCTCAGCGTTCTCGGTCGGCCGTGACGTGATTTTCGCGACACGGGGTACTTTTACGGGCCTCCAGTACGTCTATGTACAGTAAGAACGTCAACTACCGGAGCGAACGATGAGCCGAGCCGAACACTCTAGCGAAGACCGCGCGCGATTCGAGCGCGATGTCGTCCCGCAGCTTGGCCAGCTGTACCCCGCGGCGCTCCGGATGACCCGGAACCCCACCGACGCCGAGGACCTGGTCCAGGAAACGTCGGCCAAGGCGTTCGCGGCGTTCGGCCAGTTCACTCCCGGCACCAACCTGCGGGCCTGGCTGAACCGGATCCTGACCACCACGTTCATCAACGTGTACCGTAAGCGGCGCCGCGAGCCGCAGCAGGCTCTCGGCGGTGACCTGGCCGAATGGCAGATGTCCGCCGACCGGCTGACGCCGCCGGTGCCGTCCGCGGAGACCGAGGCGCTGGACCGGACCACCGACTCGGACCTGCTGCGCGCCCTGCGCGACCTGCCCGGCGAGTTCCGCACCGCGGTGTACCTGGCCGATATCGAGGGCTACCCCTACCGGGAGATCGCCGAGATCATGGGCACGCCGGTCGGGACGGTGATGTCGCGGCTGCACCGCGGCCGCCGCCGGATCCGGGAGCAGCTGCTGGCCAGCGGGCTGGGCCCGGCGACCGCCGAGTCGCCCGGCACCTAACCGCCGCCCTCAGCCGCCCTCAGCAGGCTGGGGCGCTAGCCGGCCCGGGGCGGACTCCCAGCCCAGGGCAACCGGGTCGTAGACGCGTTCCACGTAGATCTGGTGCCACAGCGAGAACACGACCAGCAGCCACACCTGCCGCCAGGTCACCTCCGGGTCACCGGCCCGGAACCGGCGCAGGAGGTCGGCCGCGGCGCCCTTGTTCAGCCACTGACCGGTCTGCGCGGTGCGGACCACCTGCTCGGCGAAACCGTACATGCCGCCGCTCAGCCAGTGCCCGAGCGGCACCGGGAAGCCCAGCTTGGCGCGTTCGGCGGCGGCCTGCGGCAGCAGGTCGCCGACCGCCTCGCGCAGCGCGAACTTGGTCGTGCCGGCCGCGGTCTTCTCCACCCGGGCCAGCCGCGCCGCCACCGCGAGCACCTCGCGGTCCAGGAACGGCGTGCGGAGTTCCAGGCCGTGCGCCATGGCCATCCGGTCCGCCTTGACCAAGATGTCGCCGGGCAGCCAGGTGTTGACGTCGACCAGCTGCATGGTGGCCACGTCGTCCAGGCCGGCCTCGGCGGCCTGGCGGTAGACCGGATCGGTCACGTCGAACTCGCTGCCGGAGCCGCCCCGGACCAGCATCCGGGCCTCTTCGGTGCTGAACACGTACGCGTTGCCGATGTAGCGCCGCGGCAGCGGCGTGGAGGCCCGGTTGAGCAGCCCCTTGCCCCGCCGGCCGGCCGGCAGCTCCGCGGCGACCCGGCCGATCGCACCCCGGCCCCAGCTCGGCAGCGCCTTGCCCGCCCGGACCATGCCAGGCTGGTAGTAGACGCCGTAACCGCCGAACAGCTCGTCCGCTCCCTCACCAGACAGCACCACCTTGACGTGCTTACGGGCTTCCCGGGCCGCGAACCAGAGCGGGACCGCCGCCGCGTCCGCCATCGGGTCATCCAGGTGCCAGATGATCCTGGGCAGGCACGCGATGAACTCCTCCGGGCTGATGACGTACGAGATCGACTTCACGCCGAGCGCGGTGGCCGTCTCGGCGGCCAGGTCGATCTCGCTGTACCCGGCGTGCTCGAAGCCGACGGTGAAGGTCGCCAGGCCGGGCACCGATTCCGCGGCGAGCGCGCAGAGCGTGGCCGAGTCCACACCGCCGGACAGGAACGCGCCGACGGGCACGTCGCTGCGCAGGTGCACGGCGACCGAATCGCGCAGCGCGGCCAGGATCTTCTCCGGCGAGGCCGACGAGGGCGACCGGGCCGGCTTGAACTCGGGCCGCCAGTACCGCAGCACGTCGACCCGGCCGCCGGGGCGGGCGATCAGCACGTGTCCCGGCGGCAGCGACCGGGCGGGCGGGACCAGGGTGGCCGGCGCGGGCACGTACTGGAAGGACAGGTACCGGCGCAGCGCGTCCGGGTCGATCGCGCTTACCTCGCCCGAGTCGGCCAGGGCCTTGCGCTCGGAGGCGAACCTCAGCTGCGGCGCGGACCGGGGCCGGTGACCGCCCGGGATCAGCGCGTAGAAGAACGGCTTGATGCCGAACGGGTCGCGCGCGCAGAACAGCTCGCGGGTCCGCCGGTCCCAGATCGCGAACGCGTACATGCCGCGCAGCTGGCGGACGACGTCCTTGCCCAGCCACGCGTACATCTCGACCAGGACCTCGGCCCCGGACCTGGTCCGCAGCTGCACCCCGCGGCCGGCCAGCCGCTGGGCCAGCTCGAGGTAGTTGTAGATCTCCCCGTCGAAGACCATCACGTAGCGGCCGTCGGCGGAGTACACCGGCTGCCGGCCGCCGGCCGACGGGTCGATGACGGCCAGCCGCTTGAAGCCCAGGGCCAGGTCGGAGTCGGCGAAGAACCCCTCGTCGTCGGGACCTCGGTGGGCGATGCGCAGGGCGACCCGGCTCACCCACTCGGTGTCGGGGCCTGCTCCGTCGGCCAGCGCCAGGCAGCCGGTCAATCCGCCCATGCGTCCCGCCCAACAATTGTGGCTCTCGTGCCCCGGGTCATCGCCTGGCCAGCCTACTTGGGCTGGAACCTGATCCCGCCGTCGAAGCGGATGACCTCCGCGTTGACGTAGTCGTTCCCGATCAGGCTCAGCACCAGGTGAGCGAACTCATCCGCGCGCCCCAGGCGCTTGGGGAACACGACCGGGGCCGCCAGCCGGGCCTTGAACTCCTCGGACTCCGCGCTGGATCCGTAGATCGGGGTGTCGATGATGCCGGGGCAGATCGTGTTGACCCGCACCCCGATGGCGGCCAGGTCCCGCGCGGCGGGCAGGGTCATCCCGATGATGCCGCCCTTGGACGCGGCGTAGGCGATCTGGCCGATCTGCCCCTCGATGCCCGCGATCGAGGAGGTGTTGACGATGACGCCGCGCTGCCCGTCGGCGTCGACGGGCTCGGTCCGGGCGATGGCCGCGGCGGCGATGCGCATGAGGTTGAAGGTGCCGATCAGGTTGACGGTGATGACCCGCTGGTAGCTGGCCAGGTCGTGCGGGGTGCCGTCGCGCCCGACCGTCCGCGCCGCCCAGCCGATGCCCGCGCAGCTGACCGCGACCCGCAGCGGGACCCCGGTCCCGGCCGCGGCTTGCACCGCGGCCTGGACCGACGCCTCGTCGGCCACGTCGGTGCGCGCGAACAGGCCGCCGGTCTCGCTGGCCACCCGCTTGCCCGCGTCTTCGTTCAGGTCGGCGATGACCACCGTGGCCCCGGCCGCGGCGAGCGCCCGGGCGGTCGCCTCACCCAGCCCGCTCGCGCCGCCGGAGACGATCGCCGCAGTACCGTTCACGTCCATGCCGGGAGCATACCCGCCGCAGCCCGGACGCCCGAGGGCCTCGGGTCCGGGGTCCGGTCAGATGGCCGGGACCATCAGCTCGCCCGGCTCGCCCGGCCAGAGCCCGGGCAGCGCGTCCGGCACGGTCTCGTACGGCGACGGCTCGTAGGGGAACCGGTCGGCGAAGGCCGGCTCGAGGTCGGTCAGCCAGGTCGCGGCCGGGTCGAACCGGGCGAAGAACGGCGTCCCGACCAGGAGCGGGTCCCGGGCCTGGATCATCCGCAGCACGAACACCCGCAGGCCCGCCACCTCGGCCACGCCGTCCACGCAGACCTTGCCGGGGGTGGCCGACATGGACGGGCCGCGGACCGTCCGCGCCAGGCCGGAGACGCCCTGGTAGGCGTCGCGGAAGATCTCGTAGCCGCGGGCCAGCGGCACCGCGAAGTAGTCCTGCGGCCCGGTGTCCCGCTCCACGAACATGTAGTACGGGATCATGCCCCGGCGGACCTGCGTCCGCCACATGGCCCGCCAGGTCGCGGGGTCGTCGTTGATCGACCTGATCAGCGGCGCCTGGGTCCGGATCACCGCGCCGGTGTCCCTGATCCGGCGCGCCGCCTCGGCCAGCACGGGCGGCTCCAGCTCGCGTGGGTGGGAGAAGTGCGCCATCAGCGCGAGCGTCCGGCCCGAGTCGGTCACCTCGCCGAACAGCCGCAGCGTGGCGTCGGCGTCGGGGTCGGTGACGAACCGTTGCGGCCAGTACGACAGCGACTTGGTGCCGATCCTGATCGACTCCAGGTGATCCAGGCGCGGGTCAAGCAGCGGCTCGATGTAGCGCCGCAGCACCGGCTCGCCCATGATCATCGGATCCCCGCCGGTGATCAAGACGCTGGTCACCTCCGGGTGCTCGCCGAGGTAGGCGACCAGCGTGTCGATGTCGTCGGTCGCCATCTTCAGGTCTGGCTCGTCCACGAACTGCGCCCAGCGGAAGCAGTACGTGCAGTACGCGTGGCAGGTCTGGCCCTGCCGGGGGAAGAACAGCACGGTCTCGGGGTACTTGTGCTGCAGGCCGGGCAGCGGCCGGCCGTGCAGGCTCGGCGCGTTCAGCAGCAGTTGCCCGGCCGGATGCGGGTTGAGGCGCATCCGGATCTCGTGCGCGGCGGCGCGCAGGGCCGCCTCGGGTTCCCCGCCGCTGATCAGGTCCGCCAGCCGCTGTACGTCGGCCGCGGGCAGCATGTCGGGCTGGGGAAAAACCAGGCGGTAGATCGGGTCGTCCGGGGCGGCGTCCCAGTCGATCAGGTTCTCGATGACGTAGGAATTCACCCGGAACGGGAGCACCGTCGCCACGGCCCGGACGGCCAGCCGCTCGTCCGGCGCCAGGCCGGCCCGCGCCGTGAGCATGTCCAGGTGCCTGGCTGAGTAGGCGTGAAAACCGCGGCCGGAGGACCGGGCCGGCGGGATGAACTGCTGGATGTCTGTCACGCGCCTTCTCCCTCGTCGTGCGCGCGGCACGGCCGAAAGCGCCGCTCCGACGCGCGAAATAGCCCTGATGACACCCGCTCCCCAGCGGTCCCCCCGGCCTGGCCGTGCCCCCGGTAGCTGCGCGGCCAGAACTGCGTCCACACTTTATTTACGCTCTAGCGGTCGTGCTGGTTCCTATTCTCCATCCGCCTTTCTCCCGCTGAGAGAAATACCATGTTTCGCAGGAAGTACTCGGCCGAATCCCAGGAACTTCTTAGCGCCGGTCTTTTCGATTCGGTGCATTCTGTGCGGACATAGTCGTAGCATGAGCGGCCCTGCGATGTTTACCGTATGTAAACCCCGTTCCGTACCGGAATGGTGCGCCTGCGTCACCGGTGAACCGCGCGGCCGGCCACGCCGATACGCTTGAACCATGGCCGATCCGCAAGAGCTTCTCACGCAACGGGTGCGCGACGCCATCATCGCGTCGTTCGGTCCGGACTACGGCGGCGTGGACCCGGCGATCCGGCCGTCCTCGTTCGCGGACTTCCAGGCCAACGTGGCGCTCGCGCTCGCCAAGCGGCTGGGCCGCCCGCCGCGCGAGGTGGCCGCGGAGCTGGCCGGCCGGCTCGACGTGTCCGACGCGTGTGAGCCGCCCGAGGTCAGCGGGCCGGGCTTCATCAACTTCCGGCTGCGTGACGACTGGATCGCCGCCCAGGCCTCGCGGATGCTCGATGACCCCCGGCTGGGTCTGGAACCCGTAGCTCCGCCGCAGACGGTGGTGGTGGAGTACTCCTCGCCCAACATCGCCAAGGAGATGCACGTCGGGCACCTGCGCACGACCGTGGTCGGGGACGCGATCGCGCGCGTGCTGGAGTTCGCCGGCCACCGGGTGATCAGGGACAACCACGTCGGCGACTGGGGCACCCAGTTCGGGATGCTGATCGAGTACCTGCTCGACGTGGGCGAGGACTCCGCGCAGGCCGCGCTGCTGCGCACCGACCCGAACGCGTTCTACCAGGCGGCGCGGCACAAGTTCGACTCGGACCCCGGGTTCGCGGACCGCGCCAGGAAGCGGGTCGTGGACCTGCAGGGCGGCGACCCCGGCACGCTGCGGCTCTGGCAGGAGATTGTCGATCTGTCCGGGGATTACCTGCACCGCATCTACGGCCGCCTGGGCGTGACCCTCACCGACGCGGACATCAGAGGCGAGAGCTTCTACAACGACCTGCTGGCCGGCACGGTGGCCAGCTTGGAGGACAAGGGCATCGCGGTCTACAGCGACGGCGCGCTGTGCGCGTTCCCGCCGGGCTTCACCGGCCGCGAGGGCCGGCCGCTGCCGCTGATCATCCGCAAGAGCGACGGCGGCTACAACTACGCCACCACCGACCTGGCCACGATCCGGTACCGGGTGGACGAGCTGCACGCCGACCGCGCCATCTACGTGGTCGGCTCGGACCAGACCCTGCACTTCCGGATGGTGTTCGCGGTGGCCAGGGAGGCGGGGTGGATCCCGCCCGGGGCACGGTTCGAGCACGCCCCGGTCGGCCTGGTCTCCGCNNCAGGAGGCGGTGGACCGCGCCCGCGGCATCCTGGAGGAGCTGGAGGCGCCGACCCGGTTCGAGCCGGACGAGCTGGCCGCGATCGCCGAGGCGGTCGGGGTCGGGGCGGTGAAGTACGCCGACCTGTCCACCGCCCGGGAGAGCGCGTACGTGTTCGACTGGGACCGGATGATCTCGTTCCGCGGCAACACCGGCCCGTACCTGCAGTACGCGACCGCGCGGATCCGGTCGATCTTCCGCCGGGCGGGCGGGGACGCCGACCCGCTGCTGCGCGGCTCGCGGGTGGCCGTCACCGCGGCGTCCGAGCGGGCGCTGGCGCTGCGGCTGCTCGGTTTCGGCGCCGTCGTCACCGCGGTCGGCGAGACCGCCGAGCCGCACCGGCTGTGCGCGTACCTGTTCGACGTGGCCAGCCTGTTCACCACGTTCTACGAGGAGTGCCCGGTGCTGAAGGCCGAGCCCGAGTCGCTGCGGGCGGCCCGGCTCGCGCTGTGCGCGCTGACGCTGAGCGTGCTGTCGACGGGCCTCGGCCTGCTCGGCGTGCCCCTCCCCGAGCGGATGTAACGCGCCGGTCAGCCTGTGAGCCTGCGAACGTAGTCCTTACGGGCGGCGGGAATCTAGTCCGGAGCCCGGCGGGCCGGGGCACTCTCGGTGGAGAGCGGCGTCCACCGAAGGAGGCATTCATGATGGCCCGCAATCGGCGTTACCGGAAGAACCGCACGGCGGCCCTCGGCATCGCGACCGCGGCCCTGCTCGNNTCGCCGTCGCCGCCGTGGCCGTGGCTCCCGGAAGCCACCCTGCCGGGTTCGTGGCGGCGCCGGCCGCGCACACCGCCAGGTTGGCCAGCCAGGGCACCATGCTCAGCACCGCGCTCGCCGACTGGAACTCCTCCGAGCAGGGCAGCTACGCCCAGCTCGCCCAGATGACATCGGCGCGGGGCTTCAGCCAGACCTCGCACCACGGCAAGACGCTCGNNCATTCAGCGCGGCATCGTGGTCCTGGCCACGAACCAGTTCGTCATCTTGCAGTCCGCTAACGGCTCGCTGCACCTATGGCTGGTGTCGGGCGGGACCAAGTTCCAGAACGTCTCGGGCACGACGGCGGGCACCGCGGCGCTGCCCGCGAGCCCCTCCGCGCCCCAGCAGGCTATGCAGTCAGGCAACATGATCCCGGC
>PLDT01000049.1:0-2904 GCA_003136255.1 Actinomycetota bacterium | reverse complement strand
AGATGGCGGCCATCAGCCGCAGGTTGCACGCCAGCTTCCGGGCGGTGGCCGCCATCGGCAAGCCGGTGGTCGCCGCGATCACCGGCTTCGCCCTCGGCGGTGGGCTGGAGCTGGCGCTGTGCGCGGACTTCCGGGTCGCCGGCGAAAACGCCAGGTTCGGCGTGCCCGAGATCCTGCTCGGCGTTATCCCCGGGCTGGGCGGCACCCAGCGGCTGCCCCGGCTGATCGGGCCGGCGCGGGCCAAGAACCTCATCTACACCGGAAGGTTCACCGGCGCCGAGGAAGCCCTGCGGATCGGCCTGGTGGACCAGGTCGTACCGGACGCTGACGTGTACGGCGCGGCCACCAGGCTCGCCGGGCAGTTCGTGTCTGGTCCCGCGCTGGCCCTGCGCGCGGCCAAGGAGGCGATCGACACCGGGCTGGACCTCGGCCTCGACGCCGGACTCGAGGTCGAGCGCCTGCACTTCGCGGCGCTATTCGCTACCGAGGATCAGAAGCTCGGCATGGAGAGTTTCGTGGCCAGCGGCCCTGGCCACGCGAAGTTCTCGGGCACGTAGGTCCCGGGCCTACGTGTCGTACTCGTAGAAACCTCGTCCGGACTTGCGGCCGAGGCGGCCGGCGTCGATCATCCGCTTGAGCAACGGCGGCGGCGCGTACTCCTCGCGCTTGAACTCCTCGTACATCGAGTTGCCGACGGAGTAGACGATGTCGAGGCCGGTCATGTCGGCCAGGGCCAGAGGGCCCATCGGGTGACCGGCGCCGAGGCGCATGCCATTGTCGATATCCTCCCGGCTGGCGAAGCCTTCCTCGTACATCCGGATGGCGGCCATGAGGTACCCGGTGAGCAGGAAATTAACGATGAAGCCCGATCGGTCCTTGGTCCGGATGGGGTGCTTACCCAGCTTGTTGGCGAACCCGACCGCGATGTCTGCTGTCTCTGGGTCGGTGTCCAGCGCGACCACGATTTCGACCAGCTTCATCACCGGAACTGGCGAGAAGAAATGGACGCCGATGACCCGTCCCGGATGCTGCACTTTGCCCGCCAGCTCGGCGATCGGGATGGACGAGGTGTTCGTGGCGATCACGGTGCCGGGGCCGACCAGCTCGTCGAGTTCCTTGAGCAGCGCCACCTTGAGATCGAGGATCTCCGGGATCGCCTCGATCACGATGTCCGCGCTCGCGACGTCTTTCAGATCCGGGGTGAACGTGATCCGGTCGAGCACCTCGTCGCGCTTAGCCTGGTCAATCTTGCCGCGTTTNNTTGATTTCTCGCGGCATGGCCGTGCACCTCCGCTGGATGGGCCAGATCTGCTGTGTGTCAGGTCACATCCGAAATTACCGCTGAGTGCCTGGTCACCCTATGTGCCGTGGCACCGGGGTCAGGTGCGCAGATTGTCCGCGGCTCCATCGACATTGTGGTTTTCTCCCTCGAGCAGTTGGCGGCCGTGCAGCCAGAACAGCAGCAGGAAGGACGGGCCGACCAGCACGGCCGCCGCGACGAAGATAACCACGACCGTGACGAGGACGGAGTGCGGTGCTGCTCCGCTGGTGAGCGTGAGGCCGGTGCCGGGCAGCAGCGCGGGGTACTGGGCCACCCCCCAGCCCCACACCACGGCCGCCACCCCCAGCACCGACAGCGGGCGCAGGGCCTGCGGGCGCCGCCCGGTGGTCACGAACACGATGACCGCCAGGCCGCAGGCCGCCGAGACGATGACCAGCGCCAGGCCCCGGTGGGTGAGNNGTCCATACCGCCAGGTCGGCGTGGGCGGGGTGGGCGGGGATCCGGCCCGACGCGATCGCGCCGATCACGGTGCCCATGAAGAACGGGACGATGAGGGAGGAGAACGCGAACGCGGCGCCGAACAGCCGCTGCCAGTGCAGCGTTTCCACCTCCTTGCGGAACGCGAACCCCGATCCCCGCAGCACGATCCCGAACGCGGCCAGCCACAGCGGCAGCGCCGCGGCGGTCATGACGGCCGCGAACGCCGCCGGGAACGCGGTCCAGAAGATGACCAGGATGAAGATCAGCCACACGTGGTTGGCCTCCCAGACCGGCGTGATCGTGTCATCGATCAGCTGCCGCGGCGCCCGGCCCCGCTGGTCCCCGCCGGCCAGCAGGTCCCACAGCCCGCCGCCGAAGTCCGCCCCGCCCAGCGCCGCGTACAAGGTCAGCCCGGTCAGCAAGATCCCCCCGACCACGTCGGTGATCATGCCGGGCCGCCGCGTCGCCAGCGGCGCGCCAGCATCCGCAAGATAGCCACGGTGACCACCCCGAGCACGGCATACAAGATGATCACCGCGGTCAGGCTGTCGATGACCCCGCCGTTGGTCGTAGCGGCCTGCGATGTGGTCATGAGCTGGTACACGACCCAGGGCTGGCGGCCGACCTCGGTCACGATCCAGCCGCACTCCATCGCGACCAGCGCGGCCGGGCCGCAGGCGATCGCGAGCCACCAGAACCACCGCTGCCGGGGCAAGGCGCGCCGCCGCCGCCAGACCAGCAGCGTCCACAGCCCCGCCAGCAGCAGCAAGAACGCCAGCCCGACCATCGCGTCGAACGACAGGTGGATCAACGTAAGCGCGGGCGGGCGCAAGGCAGGGGCGACCGAGTTCAGCCCGGTGACCTTGGTCGACGGCTTGAACCCGACCAGCAGCGAGTCGGCGTACGGGATCCGCAGCCCGAAGTACACCTTGCCGTTCACGTAGAACCCGCCGAGGTACTCCGGCACGTCACGGCCGGTCCGGGTGACGTACTCGATCGCGGCGAACTTGACCGGCTGCGCGGCCGCGATCGCCCGGGCGGCGGTGTCCCCGACGAAGATCTGCACCGGGGTCAAGATGGCGGCGATGGTGAACGGGATCCCGAACCCGAGCCGGTGGTACCGGTCCCGGTGCCCGCGCAGG
>PLDT01000498.1:1237-20098 GCA_003136255.1 Actinomycetota bacterium | reverse complement strand
CATTGAGAGCACTGCGCCCCTGGCCGTTGAGCTGAGGAACGTCAGGAAGCATTTCGGGCCGGTGCAGGCGGTCAGGGATGTCGACGTGAGCATCGCGTCGGGAGAAATCGTGGCGATGCGCGGTCCCAACGGCGCGGGCAAGACGTCCACCATCGACATCATTCTCGGCTTGTCCCGGCAGACGTCCGGGCAGGCGCTCGTTTTCGGCATGCACCCCCGGCAGGCAGTCACCCGCGGCCTGGTCTCGGCGGTGATGCAGACGGGCGGGCTGCTGAAGGACCTGACCGTCATGGAGACCGTGCAGTACACCGCCAGCCTGTTCGCACAGAGCAAGCCGACCGCCGAGGTACTGGACCGGGCGGGAATCACCCAGATCGCGGACCGCCGGGTGGGAAAGTGCTCAGGCGGCGAGCAGCAGCGGCTCAGGTTTGCCATGGCACTGGTCTCCGACCCCGAACTGCTTGTCCTGGACGAGCCGACCACCGGGATGGACGTCGAGGGCCGGCGCAGCTTCTGGGCGTCGATCCGCAAGGACGCCGAACAGGGCAGGACGGTACTGTTCGCCACGCACTACCTGGAGGAAGCGGACGCCTATGCCTCCCGGATCATCCTGCTGCGGCACGGGCAGAAGATCGCCGACGGCACCGCGTCCGAGATCAAGGCGATGTCGGCGGGCCGCACTGTGCGGGCCACCTTGGCCGAGGCCAGCGAGGCTGAGCTCCGCGCCATTCCCGGCGCGGACAGCGTGGAGATCCGCGGCGAGACCGTCCTGATCCATGCGAACGACAGCGACGCGGTGGCCAGGTACCTGTTGACGCGCACCTCAGCCAGGGACCTGGAAATCACCGCTCGCGGCATCGAGGAGGCGTTCCTCGCACTGACCGGCGACGACGCCGAGCCAGGCAGCGTGAACACTGGAGCTATCGGATGACCACGACGTCAGTGCCAGATCTGAGCGGCCGGCGGGCTCCGCGCTTCGGCGGCTTCAACCTGACCGCGCTGAGTCTGGAGATCCGTCGGCTGCGGCGGAACCCGCGCGCCGTCATCATCACGGTCATCGTCCCGGTCATCTTCTTCTTCGCCTTCGGGCTGAATAAAACTAACACCACAGGCAACTACGGCCACGGGAACTACGCGGCATGGGTTCTGATCAGCCTCGCGCTTTATGGCGCCATATTCTCGACCACCTACACGGGCGCGGGGGTGTCCATCGAGCGCGCCCAGGGCTGGAGCAGGCAGCTCCGGCTGACGCCGCTATCACCTGCCGCCTACATCGGCATGAAGGTGGCGACCGCGCTGGTCCTGGGGCTCGTCCCGATTACGGTCGTGAACGTGGTCGGCGGCCTCCTGACCCACAAGGCCTCGATGCCCGTCTACCTGTGGATCGTCAGCGCCTTGTGCGTCTGGATCGGCTCGCTGCTTTTCGCCGCGTTCGGGCTGTTCATCGGTTTCCTGGTGCCCCCCGATGTCGTACCGCAGCTTCTGGGCCTGATCATGTCGCTGTTTGCTTTCGTGGGCGGCCTGTTCATCCCGATCAGCCTGCTCCCGCAGGGGATACAGGACATCGCCAAATGGTCTCCTGAGTACGGGCTTAACCAGCTGGTGCACGCGCCGCTGCTCGGCGGCAGCGTGGACTGGACCTGGGTCGTCAACGTCATCGCCTGGCTGGCGATCTTCGCCGTGGGCGCGGTCTGGCGATTCAGCAAGGACACCGCGCGAGTCTGAGCCAGTCCGCAATTGACAAGCTATCTAGCATCGCTTGCCTGAACGAGTGGCCGCCTGGATGAACGAAGCCAGGGTCCCAGCAGAATCTAGGATTCGCGAAGAACTACACGGACCTCGCCCTGCTCCGGATCGTTCGAATATTTGCGCGCTTCTCGGAAGATAGCCGGGCCACACCCGGGCCGACAACGCTCGTGCGCGGGGCACCTTACCCGCGCCGTCGGATCTCTTTGACGTGCGGATTCGACAGCTCTATACGTGACGATTATCCGCCACGGTCCCTGCGTTGCCGACTTGACGAGGCCTGGTGGGCAGGCTACCATCCATCAGGTAATCAATACTATGATACAGCAATGGCGAGAACTGATCGTGAAGTGAGGCCAGTATCACATGAAGTCCGGCGGTGGCAGCCTGAGCGCATCGAGCAGCGCCTTTAAGCCCGGCGAGCGGATGCCTGATGCCTATTCCAACAACGGCGTTGGCGTGACGCCATGAGACTCGACGGGAAAGCCGTACTGATCACCGGCGCCGGCGCCGGTCTCGGCCGCGAGAGCGCGCTGCTGTTCGCCGGTGAAGGGGCACGGGTAGCGGTCAACGACATCGTCGCCCAGCGCGCGCACGACGTCGCGGCTCAGATTGTCGAACGCGGCGGCGAAGCGATCGCGGTGCCGGGCGACGTGTCCGACGAAGCAGAGATCTCCGCCGCGGTTAAGGCGACGGTCGACCGGTTCGGGCAGCTCAATGTGCTCTATGCCAACGCCGGCATTGCGGACGAGGGCAACGGCGCGGTCCCGTTCGAGAATCGCTCACTTGAGCATTGGCAACGGATGATAGGCACCAACCTCACCGGCGTATTCCTGTCCTGCAAGCACGCGGTGCCGCCGATGCGCGAGGCGGGGGGCGGCAGCATCGTCATGACGTCGTCGATCGCCGCGTTCACCGTGTACCCCGGCTGGTCGCTATACGCGGCGAGCAAGGGTGGGGTCAACGGGTTGGTCCGCGGGCTCGCGGTCGACCTCGGCGCCTACGGCATCCGGGTCAACGCGCTGTGCCCGATGCGTGGTATGTCGCCGAACTTCATGAATCCCATCGGCTCGCCCGTGATCGACGGTTCCTACGAGGAGCTCGACGGTTGGGACCCCGACACGTTCGCCGGACCGCTCAAGATCGGCCGCGCCCCGTCGTTGCGCGACAGCGCCAACCTGGCGCTCTTCCTGGCGTCTGACGAGTCGGCTTACATGTCGGGCGTGTGCATACCCTGCTCCGACGCAGGCGCCACGGCGCGCATGGCATGAGCGCACTCAGCTCGTCCAGGCGCCCGGTTGCACGCCGTTGACCCGGATGCCAACCGGCCCGACCTCGATGGCCAGCAGCCGGATCAGCCCGGCCAGCGTAGCCCGGCGAGCCTTGGCCGATAACCGCCCAGCCGCCTCGGTGCCGGCGCGGCGGGCGCGGCACCTCTGTCCGCGACGACGGCCGCGGTGTCCGGCAGGGCGAGCGGGCGTCACCTGATCCCGAATCTAGGGTTCGAGAAGAAGCAGCGCGTCTACCGCGTGGTAGCCAGCCGGTCCGTACACCAGGGGATTTATGTCCAGGGTGGCGATCCAGTCCGCACCCCGGGCGGCCAGCCGGCCCGCAGCCAGCACGATGGCGGCCAGCGCGTCCANNGGCCCGAATACGACGAGCGGGCCGAGTTCGGACTGCCCCTGGATGCCCAGCAGCGTCTCGCCGATGATCTCGAGCATCGGTTGGACGGCGACTATGGGCGACAGGCCGTCAGCGGCCGCGACGGCGCGCAGGTCGGTGATCGCAGTAGCCAGGCCGGCCTCGTCGACCCTGAGCCGGACGGCGTCGTGCTCGGTGCGGTGCGCGACGTCGGCGAGCTTGGCGACGTACGGGCCGGAGAACGGCGGCCGCACCGAGGACGCGTCGGCCTCGGCCGCGACCAGGTGATAGGGCGCTACAGGTATGCCGTGCTCGGCGAGCAGGGCCATGGTCGCGCCGAACGGCAGCATCGGCCCCTCCGGCTGAGGAATCGGCGTCTGCGTAGGGCGGGCGATCGCCGGCTCGGCGGGGACCACCTCACGTGGGCGGTCGCGATAGGTGACGAACCTGCCCAAGGTGCCCAGTCCCCGCAGAGTCGGTAGCAAGCCGCGGCCGCGAACGAGGGCCCCGCCCAGATGATCGGTGACCCAGTCGCCCGGCACTCCGGAACAATTCGCGATGACGCAGGGCTTGTCCACCTTCGCCGCGGCGCGAGCGAATTCGTCGATCATCGGCGCGGACGAGCTGTCCTCGTCGGCGACCGGATGAACCACCAGGATCGCGTCGAGGTCGGGATCGGTGGCGTACTTGTCGATGATCTGGGGCCAGAGCCGCGCTCCGAAGCCGGTCGCGTCGAGCGGGTTCGGGACCGTGACCCCGGGGAGGTTGGCGGTGGCCCAAGCCGAGTAGCTGTCCAGTGGCGGAATGTTGATGCCTTCCTCGATCGCCAGATCCAGGCTCAGCGATGCGTACCCCCCCGTGATCGTGACGACGCCGAGGGAGGAGACCGGCGTCCAGCGCCGCCGGGGCAGTTGATCGGCCAGAGCGAGCCGGTCGATCAGCTCGTCCGGATCATAGGCCAGCGCCACGCCCGCCTGGCGCAGTGCGACGTCGTAGACCCAGGCATCACCGGTGAGCGCTCCGGTGTGCGAGGCGGCCAGTCGTTGCGAGCGTTCGTGCCGGGCGAGCTTGAGCGCGACCACCGGCTTGCCGGCCGCCGTTGCCCTTGCGACGGCGGCGAAGAAGGCTTGCGGCCTGCGGATCTTCTCTAGCACGAGTCCGATGGCGGTGGTCTGCGGATCATCGACGAGGTAGTCGACGTAGTCGGCGAGATCCGTGATCGCCTCGTTGCCCGCGGATACCAGGATGTTCGTACCGCAGTCCGGATACAGCCAGGCCGCCATCGCGCTTCCGCTGGTCAGGGCGCCGCTGTGCGAAATCACCGAGATACCGCCAGGCCGGCGCTTGTGACGGTTGGCCACGGTCAGGCTGACTCTACGGCGCACGTTGATAAAGCCGAGCCCGTTCGGACCTATGACCGGCATCGAGGCTGCGGCCGCGGCGGCCTTAATCCGCGCCTGCAGTGCCTCGCCGCCGGTGTCGAGCTCCGCGAATCCGCTCGCGACCAGGACTAGGCCGCCGACGTCGAGCCCGGCGGCTTCCTCGACCAGGTCGGTCGTGCGTTCGGCGGACATGAAGCACATGACGGCGTCGATCGGCCGGTCCAGCGACGTCAGGCTGGGCACGGTGGGCCGGCCGGCCACTGACTCGTAGCGTGGATTGACCATGAAGATCTCGGCGTCGCTGTCGAACGTCGGCGAGACGGTGTCGAGAAAGGCGGAATTATCACTGAGGCCCACGAACGCGATGGACGACGGCTTCAGGAGCCGGTCCAGGGCAGCTGTCATCGATCCCGTGGCGCCAACCGCAGGCCTCGACGATGCCGCGCGCATAGCTGGTGCAGTGCGTCCGCTGGAGCCTGTTCCGACCATTACACGGACCTCGCCCTTCTCCGGATCATTCGAACATTTTGGCGCTTCTCGGAAGCTGGCCAGCAAAAACCCAGGTCGTCAACGCTCGCGCACGGAGCACTTCACCCGCCGCCGTCGCGTCTCCTTGACGTGAGTATTCGACAGTTCTATACATGACGAATATCCGTCACGGTCCTTGCGTTGCCGACTTGACGAGGCCCGATGGGCAGGCTACCATCCATCAGGTAATCAATACTATGATACAGCAATGGCGAAACTGATCGTGAAGTGAGGGGAATATCACATGAAGTACAACGGTGGCAGCCTGAGCGCATCGAGCAGCGCCTTTAAGCACGGCGAGCGGATGCCTGATGCCTATTCCAACAACGGCGCTGGCGTGTCGCCACCGATTTCCTGGTCCGACGTTCCCGAGGGAACGACCTCGTTCGCCGTGGTCGTCCTCGACATGGATGCCCCGCTGATCGACGGCTTCACGCACTGGGTTGTTTACGGGATTCCCGCCGACGTTCGCGAGCTACCCGAAGGCGGCGGTGACGAGTACACCCAGGGCGTGAACAGCTTGGGCAAGCCTGGCTGGTTCCCGGCCTCGCCGCCTCCTGGCCACGGCACGCACTTCTACCACTTCCACGTCTACGCGATCGGCAACAACCTCGAGCTCGAGCCGGGCCTGGCCACCTGGGATTTGCTGAAGAAGATCGATCCGGACGTCATCAACCAGGCGCGGGTTGTCGGTAGCTATTCAAACGAGTGAGAGCGGGTCGGCATAGTTGAAGGCGGTCCAACTTTCGGAACAAGGGGGATCGCCGAGTCTGGACGACGTGCCCGAACCGACCATCACTGGTCCCTGGGACGTGATCGTGCGGATCGGCGGCGCCGGCTTGTGCCGTACGGATATCCACATCATCGATGGGCAGATGGCTCTGCCATTCCCGTTGATCCTCGGTCACGAAAACGCCGGTTGGGTCAGCGAAGTCGGGTCGGCGGTCTTTAACGTCGCCGTCGGTGACGCGGTGATCATGCACCCGATCATGAGTTGCGGTTTCTGCCGCGCCTGCCGCGCGGGTGTCGACATGTTGTGCAGCAATTACAAGTTTCCCGGCCTGACCGCCAGCGGCGGCATGGCCGAGTTTCTGAAAACGAGCGCCCGGGCGGTCGTTCCGTTGCCGGCCGGTATCGCACCGGCGGATATCGCCGCGCATGCCGATGCGGGCCTGACGGCCTATCACGCGATCAAGAAGGCGGTGCCGGCGCTCGGTCCGGGTACGTCGGTCGTCGTGCTCGGCGCCGGCGGGCTGGGGCACATCGGTATCCAGTGCCTGAAGGCGATGACGACGGCGCGGGTGATCGCGGTCGATCCGCGCGAGATGTCGCTGGAACTGGCGACCGAACTCGGGGCCGACCACGTCGTACTCTCCGACGGAACCCAGGTCGAGAAGGTCGTCGAGATCACCAACGGTGGTGCGACGGCCGTGCTGGACTTCGTCGGTGAAGGTGGCGCCGAGCAGGACGCCGGGGCGATGCTCGGCCAGGAGGGCACGCACTACGTCGTCGGTTATGGTGGCACGATTGAGATGCCGACCGGCCACCTAGTAAATGGCGAGAAGCGGATCGCCGGGTGTCAGGTCGGTACCTATCTCGACCTCGTTGATCTGGTTCAGCTCACCGTCGACGGATACGTCAAGTTGCACAATCGGATGTACCCGCTGGATGCATACGACGAGGCGATTGCTGACATGAGGGCAGGGCGTCTCCTGGGGCGCGCCGTTCTCGTCCCTCAACCCGAAACGGGGACAGGCTTCGATGATCTTTCATGAAGCGTTCGGCCGCACTCTCGCCCACGTAACCGACACCGTCTTCGGTGTGCTCGGCGACGGAAATCTGTTCTTGATGGACAGCTACCGGCAGTACGGCGGCGGCCGGTATCTTTCGATGGCCAACGAGGGTGGTGCTGTGCTGGCCGCCAACGGGTACGCCAACACGACCGGCCGGCTCGGCGTGGCCACCGTGACCCACGGGCCGGCGGTGACGAACACGGTGACCGCTCTGGTCGAGGGTGTCCGGTCGCGCGCCGCGACGCTGCTGATCGCCGGCGATACGCCGCCATCCAAACGCGACCACATCCAGGGCATCAACCAGCAGCAGGTCGTTTCGTCATCCGGCGCGATCTTCGAGCAGGTCTACTCGATCCCCACGTTCATCGAGGACCTCGGGCGCGCGGCCCGTACCGCATTGCAGCTGCAGCAGCCGGTCGTGCTCAACGTTCCGGCGGACTTCCAGTGGGCCGACGTCGACTTCCCGCTCGTGGCGCCGAACCTCTCGGTCGCGCACCAGACGATCGCGGCCTCCCCGGAGGCCCTGGACCGGGCCGTCGGCGTCATCTATGCCTCGCGCCGGCCGATCCTGCTGGTCGGGCGGGGTGCAGGCCGGCCGGCTACCCGGGCGGCGTTGCTGAAGTTCGCCGACCGGATCGGTGCGCCGATCGCGACGACGCTGCGGGCGAAGGACCTGTTCCGCGGCGAGGCGTTCGACCTCGGCGTGATGGGGACCGTGTCGCACGAGGTCGCGCTCGACACCATTCAGCGCAGCGACTGCATCATCGCCGTAGGTGCATCGCTGAATCAGTGGACGACCGTCGACGGCGGCCTGTTGAACGACCGCGCGGTGGTGCAGATCGACACCGACCCACAGGCGTTCGCGTACGGCTACAACGTCGAGGTAGCGGTGGTCGGTGACTCGACGACCGTCCTCGAGCAGATCACCGCCATGCTCGACGAGGGCGATATCGAACGGCGCACGTTTGCCTCGCCGGAGCTAGCGGCGGCTCTGGCCGCACCTCGGCCGCCCGGCCCCGAGCTGGAAAGCACGCCGGGCACGCTGAACCTGCACGCGGCCGTGGCGCGGCTCGATGCGGCACTTCCGCCTGATCGCACCGTCGTGCTGGACGCCGGGCGCTTCCTTATGGCGAGCTTCACCGGGATACGGGTTCCCGAACCGCGCGCGTTCGTGACGACGATGAACTTCGGCTCGATCGGGCTCGGCACCGCGACGGCCGTCGGAGCTGCCATCGGCGCCCCCGACCGTCCGACCGTGCTCATCTGCGGTGACGGCGGCTTCATGATGGACGGCGTGGCGGAATTCAACAGCGCGGTGCGGCACGGCGTCGACCTGATCGTGGTGTTGCTGAACGACGGCGCCTACGGTGCCGAGCACATCCAGTACACGACCCGCGGTATGGACCCGGTGATGTGCACCTTCGATTGGCCGGACTTCGGTCCCGTCGCCGACGCCCTCGGCGGCACCGGCTATACCGTGCGCAACGCCGCCGACCTCGACAGCGCCCTGGCGGCCTTGCCGTCACGGACCGGTCCGGTCCTGCTCGACATCAAGATCGATCCGTCCAAGGTGTCAGCGGACGGGCACTGACCCGCAAGGATCCGACTAGGTAGGGACGAGCGGGATGACGAAAACGCTTAATATCCGGATCGGCGCCGCCTTCCCGGCGACCGAGATTTCGTCGGATGCAGGGCAGATCCGCGCGTTCGTCGAGGCCGTGGGCGACCTCGGCTTCGACCACATCCTGGCGTTGGATCACGTCCTGGGCGCCTATCCCCCGGCGCATCCCGAGGGTCCGGCCTTGCAGCCGCTTCCGGGCACCTCGGGCTGGGAGAACATCTACGACTACCAGACCACCTTCCACGAGCCGTTTGTCCTGTTCGGGTTCGTCGCGGCCCTGACCGAGCTCGAGATGTTCACCGGCGTGCTGGTCCTCCCGCAGCGCCAGACCGCATTGGTCGCCAAGCAAGCGGCGCAGGTCGACATCCTAAGCGGCGGAAAGCTGCGTCTCGGTGTCGGCATCGGCTGGAACAACGTGGAGTACGACAGTCTCGGCCAGTCCTTCACCAACCGCGGCCGCCGCATCGAGGAGCAGGTACGTCTGCTGAGAGAGCTCTGGACGCAAGAAGTCGTCACCTTCGAGGGCGACTACGAATCGGTCGTCGGCGCCGCCATTGCCCCGCTGCCGGTACAACGCCCGATCCCGGTGTGGATGGGCAGCGGGTACAGCGGTCCAGCGCTCAAGCGGGCCGGTCGAATCGCCGACGGGTGGATGGCCCAAGCGCGCCCGGGCCCCGAACTCGAGCAAGCCCTCGAGACGCTGTTCGATGCCGCGACGAAGGCCGGCCGCGACCCGGCCGACCTGGGGATTCACGGCGGCCTCAGCGTGGGCCGACCCGACCAGGAACGAATCGCAAAGCGCGCGGCGCAGTGGAAAGCAAGCGGCGCCACCCACATCTCACTCGGCACGTCCAGCGTCGGATTGCCCGATGTCGACGCGCACATCGCGGCGCTCGGGCGCGCCATCGAGACCGTCCGCGGCGAGCTCGGCTCATCGTAGGACGGTCGCGGTCGCGGCTGAGGCGCTCGGAACCCGTTGACAGCGGTCGATCTCAGCAGGTGATCAGCGGTGGGTCTCGCCGGTTTTCCGCACGTCTGCCGGCCGTTTCTTAGTCGCGAACCCTTGACAGTTCGCGTCTATCATAACAATAATGAGCTGGATAGCGGTCGCTTCCTGGCTGATGATTGGTACTCAAGCCCGTCTACGGGACGTTCGGCGCCGCCGCATAGGAGAATGGGAAAAGCAGATGACGGAACTGCAGGAACGTCCGACTGCGATCACCGGCTACGACACGTCCAACGTCCTGTACCGGGTGATGGACCGCTTGCTGCTGCCTTCGGAGCGGTACTACGACCAGGCTTTCTTCGAGGCCGAAAAAGAGGTCTGGATGCATGTGTGGCAGTTCGCTTGCCACGGGACGGAGATCCCAAATCCGGGTGACTTCACCGAGTACAAGATCCTCGACCAGTCCGTGATGCTGGTCCGGCAGACGGACGGGACGGTCAAGGGTTTCCAGAACGCCTGTCGGCACCGTGGCACCGCGCTCGCCTGCGGGACGGGGACGTACCGGAACGGGCAGGTGGTGTGCCCGTTCCACGGCTGGCGCTGGAACCTCGACGGCACGAACTCCTACGTGTACACCAAGAAGGGTTTCCGCCCGGACACGGTCGAGCAGGACGAGGTCGACTTGGCCGAGGTTTCCGTCGGTCTCAAGTGGGGTTTTGTGTGGATCAACTTCGACCCGGACGCGATCCCGTTCGAGGAAAACTGGCACGGCGTTGAAAAGGTCCTTAACCCGCACGGCTTCGAGAAGATGCACGTGAAGTGGTGGCACCAGATCGAGTTCGCGGCGAACTGGAAGATCGCGCAGGAGGCGTTCTTCGAGGCCTACCACGTGATGCAGACCCACCCCGAGCTGGCGCTGTTCCAGCGCGACGACTTCTACCCGCCGCTCGGTAACTACGCCTCGGAGCCTGAACAAGGCCACACCTGGATGGCGGCAGCAATGGAGACCGCCGATTCGAAGGAGTGGATGGCCTCCTCGAAGAAGGAGGGACCTGCGGATCCGGACCAGGACGGCCCCATCACCCAGTCCGACCCAGTCGGTTTCGTCGCCACCCTGAAAACCATGTGGCAGGGCTCCCAGTCACTGACGAACGAGCGGCAAGTCGAGATCGCCGAAGAGGTGATCAAGGCCGTTCCGAATGACCAGTTCTACGAGGAGTTCTTCCGGCGGGTGTATGACGACGCGGCCGCGCGCAACGTGCACATCCCGCCACCAGACCCGGAGATGAGCGGTCACTGGACGGCCTTCCCGAACTACACCGGGATCGCCTCGTTGGGCTGCTCGATGACCTACCGGTCGCGCCCGCACCCGACGGATCCGAACAAGTGCATCTTCGACTTCTGGGCCCTCGAGATTCCGCCGGAGGGCACGCCGGTGACTCGGCCGCAGATCGCGGCCGACGATGCGCCGCTGTGGGATGACCTGTGGTTCCTGCAGCAGGACAACTCCAACATCGAGCGGATGCAGACCGGGATCCGGAGCAGGGCGCACAAGTACCAGCGAATCGCCCCGGACCTGGAGAAGATGATTGTGAATTGGCACCAGGTGATGGACCAGCACCTCGCCAAGTACGCCAAGTAGCGTTCACGTCATGGCCGGGCACCTCGAGGTGTCCGGCCATGACCCAAATGCCACTTACCGTAAATTGATCATGCCGCGAGTCCGCTCGCCTGACGCGGTAGGAGTTGTGGCAAATGTTTAATTACATTATTGCAGGCTTGGCGTTGGGGGCTGTCTACGCAATTGCCGCGTCAAGTATCACCATCACCTACGTATCCACCGGCATCCTGAATTTTGCCTTCGCGTCGTTCGCCTACTTCCTAGCGCGCGGCTTTTACTACCTCAACTCCCAGGAGGGGTGGCCGGTCGTCCCCTCCGCATTGATGGTCTTGCTGGTCTGGGCACCAGCGATGGCTGCGGTGCTGTACTTCGCACTGTTGCGTCATCTGCCCAGGCGGTCGACGCTGATCCAGATCGTAGCGATGATCGGCTTGTTCGTGGCCCTGCCGCCGCTTGCGGTGATCTGCTTCGGCAACATATCGATCAGCGTCGCGCCGGGCCTGGTGCCGGAGCCAGTTCACGTCTATCACATTTTCGGGGCTGCGGTCGGGCTCGACCAGGTAGTCGTCTTCGCATGCCTGATCGCCATTATGCTCATCGGCACGTACTTCCTGCTGTTCACCGACATCGGCCTACGGGTTCGTGGCCTGGTCAGTACCCGAGCGCTGGCGTCATTGTCGGGTATCAATCCGGGAGCGGTCTCGGTCGCGGTGTGGATGATCACCATCTCGCTGGCCGGTCTGGTCGGCATCCTGGCGGCACCGACCAACGGCCTGACGTTGGAGGGCATGACCGGTCTGATGTCGGCTGCGTTCGCCGCGGTTATCGCGGCGCGCCTGAAGAGCCTGCCGATAGGAATTCTCACCGCTCTGATCATGGGTGTGTTCACCGACCTCGTGCAATACTGGCTGCCGCCCGACAGCCAGTACACAGCCGCGGTGGTTAATAGCGCACCGTTCGTCGTGATCGTCCTAGCCTTGATCTTCTTCTACATCCGCGATAGAGCGGTCCGCGACGTCGTTAGCGGCGGGGCACTCGATGCCGCAATCGAGCCGCAAGGCGGCGACGCAGCAGTTGCGGCCGCCTATGGCACGCACGCTGAAGCAGGCTCCTCACGTATCTTCTCGTTCCGTGGCGTCGGGTCGCTCGTCATGCTGGCTGTCGTGGCCGTCCTGCCGGTGGTGTTCAGTGGATATTGGCTGACGTTGATCGCCGGCGGCTTCGTGTACGGGCTCATCTTCTTGTCATTTACGCTGGCGGTCGGCGAGGGGGGATTCCTTTGGCTGTGCCTGATTAGCTTCGCCGGACTTGGCGCTATCGTGGCTGCGCAACTGTCAACCGAAGCCGGCTGGCCGGTTCTACTGGCGGTGCTAGTGGCTGCACTCATCGTGACGCCGATCGGGGCGCTTCTCGGTGTGCTCACGATTCGGTTCGGCGAACTGTACGTGGCTTTGACGACCCTAGCCTTCGGTTTGCTGGTCGAGACCTTTGTCTTCACCAACAACAGGTTCCTCAACGGAGGTAGCGGCGTTCCGATCAACCCTCCAGGGTGGGCTCTCAGCGACCGGACGTTTGCGTACCTGGTGCTGGGAATCTTCTTGGTGGTGGCGCTATTCATCGTCAATATGCGAAGGTCGACCACCGGCCTCGCGCTCAGCGCGATCAGACGAAGTGAGGCCGCATCGACGAGCGTGCTTGGGCTCAACGTGATCGGGCTACGAATCCTGATCTCCGCCTTGGCGACCTTTGTCGCCGCCCTCGGGGGCGGCTTTCTGGCGATGTACAGCCTGCTGGCCCTGCCGACCAGTTACACCGTCTACACCGGATTGGCCTGGCTCGCCGTCCTGGTCACGATCGGGTATCGCTCCATCGTCGCGGCGATCGTCGCCGGATTGGCGTATACCGTCGTGCCCGGCATCTTCGAGACCTACCTCTCCGGGGCCTGGGGCAACGTCCCGACGTTGTTGTTCGGGCTCGGCGCAATCGGTTTGATCATCGACCCGGATGGATCGGTGACCATGCAGGCGCGCAACTTCGAGCAGCTGATGTACCGCCTTCGCGGACGGCGGCAATCCGCTGTGGCCGGCGTGGCGCCGGTCGACGAGAGCGCGAATCTAGGGTCGTCCGACATGGCCAGCACGAAGCTGGGAGGCCGTTCATGACCGCGGCGGACCAAACCACTGGAAGCTACCGGCTTTCGGCCGAGAATGTCGTGGTCCGCTTCGGCGGCGTCGTGGCCTGCAACGGCGTCAGTCTGGGCGTGCCGCCGGACTCGATCATCGGACTGATCGGGCCCAATGGTGCTGGCAAGAGCACGCTGTTCTCCGTGTTGTCTGGGCTTCGCCGCCCGACGGCCGGCCGAGTCTACCTGGATGGCAACGACGTCACAGGGGCGACGCCACAGGCCCGGGTGCGGCAGGGTCTGGGGCGAACGTTTCAGCATCCCGAAGTGTTCGCCGAGATGAGCGTGAGAGAACATCTGGTCGTCGCCGACCGGGTTCGTGAGGGTACCCGCCGGGTCTGGACCGACTTGCTGACCGGGCGCGGGTTCTACAGCCCCAAGAATCCCGGTGAGGACGAGCGTGTCGGCAGCCTCATGGATTCGCTTGGGCTCGGCGGCGTCGCGCATGCATCCGTCGCATCTCTACCGCTCGGCATGCTGCGCCTGGTCGAACTGGGCCGGGCCCTGGCGGCTGAACCGTCCGTCCTGCTACTCGACGAACCATCCTCGGGTTTGGACACCGCGGAGACGGCTGACGTAGTTGGCGTCCTGCGCCGGACGGTTGCCGAGCGCGCTGTGTCGTTGCTGGTCGTCGAGCACGACGTCGCCTTGGTCATGGATCTGTGCGAGTACATCTATGTGCTCGACTTCGGTTCGCTCATCGCGCAGGGCAAACCCGATGAGATTCGCCGGGATCCAGCGGTCAGAGCGGCCTATCTCGGCACCGAAACCGAGGAACTCGAAATTGAGACCCAGCCCTCTGGGGCGAGCCCTGGCCAGGGGACGGTATGAGTCAGGTAGCGACTGAGGCTTCGGCCCCGACCGATTCCGCTAGCCCGCTGTTGGCGGTCCAGAACTTGACGGTCCGTTACGGACTTGCTACGGCCGTGCGTAACCTCGACCTGAGTGTGAATCAGGGGCACGCGCTTGCGCTGCTGGGGGTCAATGGATCCGGGAAAAGTACCGTCGCCCGCGCGCTCAGCGGTCTGGTGCCGGTCGCCGCGGGACGAATCCGCTTTGACGGTCGCGACATCACCGGCTGGCCCGCGCATAAGATCCGCCGGGCCGGTCTCATCTACTTGCCCGAGGGCCGTGGCATTTTTCCGGATCTCACTGTCATCGAGAATCTGCGGCTTTCCGCGGGTGTCATCAAGAACCGGTCGGACCGGGCGGCGACGGTTGATCGCGCCATGGAACTCTTTCCGCCGCTCAAGCCACGGGCGAAGACCCACGCAGTCCTGCTCTCGGGAGGGGAGCAGCAAATGCTCTCCCTCGCTCGAGCGCTGACGACGTCACCAAAGGTGATCGTCGCCGACGAACTTTCCCTGGGCCTGGCGCCCAAGATGGTCGACACGGTGTTCGAATCGCTCGAACTGCTTAAGGGGACCGGCGCGACCATCGTCTTGATCGAGCAGTTCGCGGCGCGGGCCTTGAAGTTCGCTGACCATTGCGCGCTGCTTCAGCGAGGAAGCCTCAGCTGGCACGGTGAATCGCGCGCCGCAACCGGCGAAGTCATTGCCGGATACCTCGGTAGAGCCGCCGCGACTGGTGTGTAGCTATACGGCCGTCGGCTGAGTTACTTTGCGTTGATCGCGTTGAAGTATCTGACCTCGCCGACCTCATCGAATAGCACGTTACCGATATAGCCAGGAGTCTGGTCACCACCCAGCCCGGGAACATTCGGGTTGCCGCTGTAGGAGATGAGGCGGGAGATCCGGTGCTTGATGCGCCAGCCATGATCGGTCCGGACGAGTTCGTCGTCGTACCAGCCAGTGCCGAGCCAGGTGGGGTCGCCTTCGGCNNGCGTGCCTGATGAGAAGCCAGTTGCCGTAGGTGAACGCGTAAGCTTGGTCTCCGTCGACATGCACTAGGTGACCCATCATCGTGTGCTGATGACAATCGTGCTGCTTGTGGATGTCGACGAACGCGCCGACAAAGTCGGCGCGGGTCGGCCATTCAGCGCCAGGTCCGTAGTCTGCCCTTACGTCGTCAGTGAAGATTCGGTCGAACAAGTCCCAGCGGTGGGAGTCAAGCGCGAAGGCGTAGAGATTGACAAGCTCAATGATCTCTGCCTTGTCCTCATATTCACTCACGTGGCTTCTCTCCATTTCGTAACCTCGCAGCAGACGGGGCCGACTCGGCGTGGGGGGGGGGGGGTNNCGCCCACAGCCGGACGTGATGACGACGCGTTTACTTTTTACTTCACGTCGCTTGTTGCGGTGCCGCAGAACGGGCTGCCCGGGACGGACACGAAGGCGGTACCCTCGAGCTTGACCATCCACAGGCAGCTGTACTTGTTGTTGTAGTGCGAGAAGTTGATCTGTTCCGGGGCGAGGGCGCCGTCGGCGTCGAAGTTCGTCACGCTGCGCAACGCCGTGATGAACTGCTCCTTCGTCGGGTTCGGCTTACCAAACTTCGCCAGACCGGCCTGCAACTCCCAGCCGGTCATCCAGCCGATCTCTGCGGAGTATGAAGGCGGACCGACATACCCGTAGGCGTCGAGCGCCGCCTTGAACGCCTTGGCGCCGGGGGTGTTGGCCTCGACCGGGACCATCTGGACCGAAAAGCCCTGGCCCTGCAACGCGGCATTGTCCGCCTTGTTGGTCAGCGTGGTCTCGGTGTAGCCGGTCGGGATCAGGGACGCCTTGAGCTTCACACCCAGTTGGGTGAGCTTCTGGATGAACGCAGTTGCGGTGGTGTCCTGCTGAGTCATGTACACCGCGTCCACCTTGGCGCTCTGGATCTGCAAAGCCGCCGGCCCGATGTCAGGACTGCCGTAGGGAACGTCGCCGATGACCGGGCCAGCCTTCAGACCAGCGGCCACACAGGACTGCACGTTCGCCACACTGATATTGAGGATCGGAGTGCCGAGGTCGCTGGCCCCGAGTGCACCGCAGATCGTGGCCCCTTGGCTCTTGGCGTACAGGCCGAAGCCAGGCGCGACAGCATCCGGATCCTCGTTTCCCTGCACGTCGAAGAACTGGGGGTGCTGCCCGTTCAGCCAGTCCACTTCGCCGTTGGCCGCGCCGAGCGTCGGAATGTTGTTCTGCTCGAGAAATCCCACTGCCCCTTCCGACACGTTGTCGAAGACAAGGGCGATCGACACGTGGTCCTGCAGGACAAGCTTCTGTGCCGCCGCCAACGCGCCAGCGGCCGTCGACTGGTCATCGGCGGCGACGAACTTCAACTGCTGACCATTCACCCCGCCGGCGGCGTTGATGGTGTTGAAGGCCATCTGTACGCCCGCCTCCGCGTCGGAGTAGGTCGGCGCCGAAACCCCGGTGAGTGAGGTCATCAAACCAACGGTCAGAGTTCCGTTCGGAAACTTCCCGGTGCTGGTCGCGCTGGCCGAACTGGCGGCGGTACTGCTTCCGCCCGACGAACTACACGCCGCCAGCAGTAGGACTGACGCTGACGCGAGAACGGTAACGCCTGCTCTCAGCTTAGCTCTTCTCATCCGTTGTGCCCTTTCGATGGAGGGAGTGTGTTTCCGGGACCGCTTTCAGGACGGTGAGCAGCCCCGATCCAGTCACACGTTCAGGAAGGAGCCCCCCGGCTATTAGGGAATCATGTCATTGATTCAAGGAAGCGTAGTTCAGGCGATCATGGGGGGTCAAGGGTCAAGGGAGTATCGGCCGTGTTACAGTTCAGTTGCAGAATCCTCGTGTCACCGGGTCGCCTCCCAGGCGCGGCGGGGGCTGCGGCTCAGCCGGGGACGATGTCGAGCAACACCCCATGAGTCGTGCGGGGGTGCACGAAGGCCTGAGATCCGGCGGCGATGACTTCGGCGCCCCGGTTGGTCAGATCGGTGATCGTCCCGAGCCGATCGTTGACGATGAGCCCGATCGCGTACACACCTTCGCCGCGGCGCTCGATGAACTTCGCCAGCGCGCCGGCGTCGCTGCCACCGGCGGTGAGCCCGAACCACGATCGCCCGACCGGCACATGATGGGCAACCTCGCCGGTGCTGGTCTCCTGAACCGGCCACGCGCCGAACAGCTCGGCCCACCCGCGCTTCGCCTGTTCGTCATCGCGCACGGCGACCACGAGATGGTTGATTCGCCGCCATTGACTCGAGGCGGTCGGCCGACCAGCCGGCCGGGCCGGATGCAACACCAGTCGCACTCCGTTGGCCGCCGCCGGATCAACGACCACGCCATCATCGGTGACCTCGATCGCTGTCCCGGTGCGAGAGAGATGTTCGCGAACCAGCTTGAAGTCGGCGGCACCGACATCGACCCGGCAGACGCCGGACGGCTCACCTTCTTCGGCGGCCCGAAGCTCGATGACGGCCCCGTCCAGATGGAATTCGATGTGGTCCTCGCGGGCGTGGTCCGGCGCCCATCCCAGCTTCTCGGTCCAGTCCTTCCCGGCGCTGGCCACGTCGGTCACCGCAACGGTCACCCGCTGGAACTCAACGAGCGGGTAAGAGGTGCCAGACACAAGAACTCCCTCGACAGTGAACCGGCAGGCCGGACCCCGATTGCTCGACCGCTATCCAGCCCATTATTGTTATGATAGGCTCTTAGCCTGTTCGGCTGGCGAATGGGATGGCGGTCCCGTGCATCTTCTGAGAGACAGGGCGGGCCTGCTAAGCGATGAGGCCCGCGGGACCGGCGCCCTCAGCGGGCTGCGCGTCCTGGACCTCACCAAGTTCTGGGCTGGCCCGGCGGTGACTGAGGCGCTCGGCAACATGGGAGCGCAGGTCATCAAGGTCGAGGCGGCGCATGCTCTCGATCCATGGCGTCTCGGGGGTGCCCGGCAGACCGTCGAGTCGTCCGAGGACGGCCCGACATATGAGTTCTCGTCGATCTTCAATGCGGTGAACCGCAACAAATACGGCCTCACGCTCGACCTGAGCCAGCCGCGCGGACGAGAGATCCTGAGGCAACTGCTGGTCACGACCGACGTGCTCGCCGAGAATTACGCGCCGCGCGTCATGGCGAAGTTCGGCCTCGGCTACGAGTCGCTGCGTCAGATCAACCCGCGGCTGGTGATGATCTCGCTCCCGGCGTTCGGATCGACCGGCCCCTGGCGGGACTACGTCGGCTTCGCCTACCCGACTGAGCAGGCCGCGGGATTCCCGCACTTTACGGGCTATACCGACGGCGAACCAATGTTGTGGGGCTGTGCGGCCGGAGACGCGATCGCCGGCATGCTCGGCTTGGTCGGGGTGCTCGCCGCGGTCAACTGGGCCCGGGAGACCGGCGAAGGTCAGCACGTGGACGTGTCGCAGGTCGAAGCGTTGTCGACCTTCCTGGGACCGTCCATGATCGATTACTCCTGGCACCGGCGTAGCTGGCCTCGCCACGGCAACGCGGATCCGGCCCGCGCGCCGCAGGGCTGCTACCCGACGGCCGGC
>PLDT01000498.1:0-1165 GCA_003136255.1 Actinomycetota bacterium | reverse complement strand
ATGGGCGGGTACGATCTGCTGGCCGATCCGCATCTGGCCGCGCGCGGCTTTATCGAGTGGATCAATCGCGAGCACGTAGGGACGCTGGCGCATACCGGAATGTGGGCGAAGTTCTCCCGCACGCCCGGCACCATCCGCCGGCCGGCACCCACCCTCGGACAGCACAACCAGCAGGTTCTCTCCGAGCTGCTCGGCCTGTCGCCGGCTGATCTCGCCGAGCTGGAGAGCAACGGCGTGATCGGTACCCAGGCCGCCGGCTCGAGGAGCCCGCGGCCATGACCGGTCAGGCGCTGTCCGGGTTGCTCGTCGTTGACCTGACGACGGAAATCGATGGTCCGTACAGCACGAAGTTGCTCGCTGACCTGGGCGCGCGGGTGGTCAAGGTCGAACCCCTGGAAGGCGATCCGGCTCGCCGGCTCGGTCCCTTCCCGGCCGACGTGGTCGACGAAGAGGCCAGCGGGCTATTCCTGTACCTGAACGCCAACAAGGAAAGCGTAACGGCCGACATCACGCGACCGGCCGGGCGTGACCTGGTCGCCGCCTTGGCGGCCCGGGCCGACGTCCTGGTCGAGAACTTCGAGCCAGGCGCCATGGCGCGTTATGGCCTGTCCTTCGAGGCCCTGCACTCGGCCAACCCACGCCTCGTCGTCACCTCGTTGACCCCGTTCGGCCAGTACGGGCCCTACGCCCAGTGGAAGGGCCCGGAGATCGTCCGGCAAGCCGTGGGCGGCTGGCTCATGCAGGGCGGGCTCCCGGACCGCGAGCCGCTGATGGCCGGCGCCGACCTGTCCCTTTATGTGAGCGGGGCATGCTGCGCCGGGGCGACCCTGATCGCGTATCTCCATGCCCGCGCTACCGGCGAAGGTCAGCACGTGGACGTGTCGGCGATGGAGGCGCTGATCACCTGTTCCGGCCAGGAGATCTACAAGGCCAGTCGCGGTCAGGTCACCTGGACCCGAGTGGGCCACCAGAGTCTTCCGTTCGTCATGCTGCCCTGCCGGGACGGATGGGTCGGCATCAACCTGCTGTTCGATCGCGACTGGGTCGCCCTCTGTGAGCTTTCCGGGATGGCGGACCTGCTCGAGGATCCCCGGTTCGATAAGCTCGCGAAGCTCAGGCTGCCGGGTCGCGCTGAAGAGCTGAACGGGCGACTGCGCGAGTGGGC
>PLDT01000596.1:1333-28672 GCA_003136255.1 Actinomycetota bacterium | reverse complement strand
TCGGCGTTGGCCACGAAGGTGTCGGTGCTGCTCACGGTTCCTCCTGGGGAGAACGGATCTGGCCTCGGTGAAGCGTATCCACTCAAACCCTAACCTAATCCTGAGTTTTCAGACCACAATTAGCGGTATTACCGGTGCGGCCCCTGAAACGCAGTGTGCCCCGTGGGATCCCACGGGGCACAACCGCATCGTGGCAGCGGGTAACGGACCTCAGCTCGCCGTGCTGAGCCGGTCGATCAGGTCCTGGTGCAGCTCCCACAGCCGCTCGGGCAGGTGCTCGCCGAACATCCGGAAGAACTCGGGCATCCGGTCCGCCTCCAGCTTCCAGGTCGGGGGGTCCACGGTCAGCAGCAGGTCCAGGTCCGCCTGGCTGAGCTGCAGGCCGTCCAAGTCCAGCGCGCCCGGCGCCGGCAGGTTGCCGACCGGCGTCTCCACCGCTTCGGCGTCGCCGGACAGCCGCTCGGCGATCCACTTCAGCACCCTGCTGTTCTCGCCGAAGCCAGGCCACACGAACCGGCCGGTCTCATCCTTGCGGAACCAGTTGACGTAGAACAGCCGCGGTAGCTTGGCCGGGTCCGGGGCGGCGGCCCCGAGCGCCAGCCAGTGACCGAAGTAGTCACCCATGTTGTAGCCGCAGAACGGCAGCATCGCGAACGGGTCCCGGCGCAGTTCGCCCACCGTGCCCTCGGCTGCGGCGGTCTTCTCCGAGGCCACGTTCGCCCCGAGGAACACTCCGTGATCCCAGCCGAACGACTCGATCACCAGCGGCACCGTGGTAGCCCGCCGCCCGCCGAACAAGATCGCCGAGATCGGCACGCCGGCCGGGTCGTCCCACTCCGGCGCGATGATCGGGCACTGGTCGGCCGGGGTGGTGAACCGGGAGTTGGGGTGCGCGGCCGGCTCGGGCGAGTCCGGGGTCCAGTCCCGGCCCTTCCAGTCGGTCAGGTGCGCGGGCGGTTCGTCGGTCAGGCCCTCCCACCACACGTCGCCGTCGTCGGTCAGGGCCACGTTGGTGAAGATGCTGTTGCCCCACATGGCCGCCACCGCGTTNNATGGTGGGCTGCAGCATGGCCAGGTTCGTCTTGCCGCACGCGGACGGGAAGGCCGCCGCTATATATCGCGGCGACCCGGCCGGGGGAGTGAGCTTGAGGATGAGCATGTGCTCGGCCAGCCAGCCCTCGTCCCGCGCCATCACCGAGGCGATCCGCAACGCGTAGCACTTCTTGCCCAGCAGCGCGTTGCCGCCGTAGCCGGACCCGTAGGACCAGATCTCCCTGGTCTCGGGGAAGTGCGAGATGTACTTGACGGAGTTGCAGGGCCACGCCACGTCCGCCTGGCCGGGCTCCAGCGGGGCCCCGACCGAGTGGACGGCGCGGACGAACGACCCGGTCTCCTCGATCGAGCGCAGTGCCGGAGTCCCCATCCTGGTCATGATCCGCATCGAGGTCACCACGTACGGCGAGTCGCTGATCTCCACGCCGAGCTGCGAAATGCTGCTGCCAAGCGGTCCCATGCAGAACGGGATCACGTACATAGTCCGGCCGCGCATGCACCCGTCGAAGATCCCCGCGAACGTCTGGCGCATCTCGGCCGGCGCGATCCAGTTGTTGGTCGGCCCCGCGTCCTGCTCGCGTTCTGAGCAGATGAACGTCCGGTCCTCGACCCGGGCCACGTCACCGGGATCCGACGCGCACCAGAAGCTGTTCGGGCGCAACTCCGGGTTGAGCCTGGTGAACGTCCCGTTCTCTTCCAGCAGGGTGGTCAGCCGGTCCCATTCCTCCGGCGAGCCGTCGCACCAGACCACGGCGTCCGGCTTGGTCAGCTCCGCGATCTCGCGGACCCAGGCGGCTAGCTCCGGAAGGGTCGTTTTCTCTGGCTTGTCGGAATTGTCGGAATAATCTGCGCTGTACATCGTGGTCTCTCCTGCGTGGGTCCCGGCATCTGGACTATCTGCGTCATATCTGCGTCACCTTGCGTGGCTCATGGGGGCGGCCAGGCCGCGGGGGGGCGGAGTACCGTGGTAGCCCAGTGGATCGCGTGCACTGTGGCCTGCCCCAGCCGGGAGAACCCGCTCGGGATCATCCAGGGCTCTCATCTACCTATTATTGCCCCGGGAAGGGCCTAGACATTTCAGCCGAACGGCCCCAGGTGCGTGACCTCGGACACGTTTCCCGCTGGCCCATGGCCCCGCGGCGCAGATTGCAATAGCTGGTCGGCTTGCGGTCAGCCGATTGGTGGATGGGTTTCAGCCGTCCGGACCATCATGGGGTTCAGCCCGGAAACTGGCTAGCCGGTCGATGCGCGCCCGGGTGCTCCGCTGCCACGCTGACCGTATCTAACAGCAGAGGGAAAGACGGGGAAGATATGGAACCCACATCCGCGGCGCTGACCGAGGATACGCAGGCCATTCCGGCCGCGCACTCGGTTGCCCTAGCCAAGACGTACGGGGTCGGCCAGGCGGCGGTGCACGCCCTGGCCGGTATCACGGTGACCTTCGACCGCGGCCGGTTCACGGCCGTCATGGGCCCGTCGGGCTCGGGCAAGTCGACGCTCATGCACTGCATGGCCGGCCTGGACCGGCCGACGTCCGGCCAGACGTTCGTGGGCGGCCTGGACATCGGAAGCCTGGACGACGCCGGGCTGACCCGGCTGCGCCGGGACCGGATCGGCTTCGTGTTCCAGTCCTTCAACCTGATTCCGACGCTGACCGCGGCCGAGAACATCACCCTGCCCGTCGCCCTCGCGGGGCGCAAGGTCGACCAGGGCTGGCTCGGTTACCTGGTGGACCAGCTGGGCATCGGGGACCGGCTGACCCACCGTCCCAGTGAGCTGTCGGGCGGCCAGCAGCAACGGGTGGCGTGTGCCCGGGCGCTGATCAACAAGCCGGACCTCATCTTCGCCGACGAGCCCACCGGCAACCTCGATTCGAACGCCTCCGCCGACTTGCTCTCGTTCCTGCGGCAATCGGTGACCGAGCTCGGCCAGTCGATCGTCATGGTGACGCACGATCCGCGCGGGGCCGCGTACGCGGACCGGGTGGTCTTCCTGGCCGACGGGCAAGTGGTAGGCGAGCTCCAGCAGCCGACCGCCGACTCCGTCCTGGAGCGGATGCGGACGCTGGGGGCCTGACATGTGGAACGTGACGATCAAGGGCCTGCTGGCCCACAAACTCCGGCTGGGACTGACCGCGCTGGCCATCGTGCTCGGGGTCACCTTCATCTCCGGGACGTTCGTCCTGACCGACACCTTGCACAACACGTTCAGCGAGCTGTTCGGCAACGTCTACGCCAAGGTTGACTTCCAGGTCCGCGGTGTGGCCCAGCTCGGCAGCGGCGGCAACGCGGTCCGCAACGAGCTGCCCGAGTCGCTGCTGAGTACCGTCCAGGCCGTGCCCGGCGTCGCGGCCGCCGACGGCGAGGTCGAGGGCTACGCCCAGTACATCAGCCACAACGGCAAGCCCATCCAGACCGGCGGCGCGCCCACCCTCTCGGTGAGCTACGACCCCGATCCGCAGCTTTCCAGCCTGCACCTGATCGCAGGCGGCCCGCCCACCACCTCCGACGACGTGGTCATGGACGCCGGGACCGCGCAGAAGTACGACTTCACCGTGGGGCAGCAGGTCCGCATCCTGACCGCCGGGCCGACCAAGACGTTCACCATCACCGGCATCGCCGAGTTCGGCACGGCGAACAACCTGGCCGGGGCGACCCTGGCCGCGTTCACGCTGCCGACCGCGCAGGCCATCGCCCAGGAGCCCGGCCAGCTCGACGACATCAACGTGGTGACCACGCCGGGGGCCAGCAAGTCCGCGGTCCAGCAGGCCATCGCCAAGGTCCTGCCTCCGGGCGTGCAGGTGGTCACCGGGCAGACCGTGGTCAACGAGAGTACGAGCTCGGTCGACCAGTCGCTGTCCTTCTTCTCCACCGCACTGCTGATCTTCGCGTTTATCTCGCTGTTCGTCGGCGCGTTCACCATCTTCAACACGTTCTCGATCATCGTCGGGCAGCGGACCCGGGAGCTGGCCCTGCTGCGCATCGTCGGGGCGAACCGCCGTCAGGTGTTCCGGTCCGTCCTCGGTGAGGCGGCCATCACCGGGCTGGTGTCCTCGGTGATCGGCCTGGGCCTCGGCGTGCTGGCCGCCCTCGGGCTGCAGGCGCTGCTACGCGGGTTCGGGATTACGCTGCCGCCCGGACCGCTGGTGTTCGAGCCGCGCACCGCGGTGGTCGGGCTGCTGGTCGGCGTCGGCGTGACGGTCGTGGCCGCGCTCGGCCCGGCCCGCGGCGCCGTGCGCATCCCGCCGATCGCCGCGCTGGATGACCGCCGATCCGCCCCCGCCGCCTCGCTGCGGCGCCGGTTCATCGGCGGCACCGCGCTGGCCCTGGTCGGCGTGATCATGCTGGCCATCGGGCTGGCCAAGCCGGCCATCGCGCTCGTCGGCATCGGCGCCGTGGCCATCTTCCTCGGGGCCGCCACCCTGGCCCCGGCCATTGCCCGCCCGCTGTCCAGCGTGATCGGGCGCCCGCTGGCCCGGGTGCTCGGCGAACCGGGCCAGCTTGGGCGGGAGAACTCCATGCGCAGCCCGCGGCGCACCGCCCAGACCGCCTCGGCGCTCATGGTCGGCCTGGCCCTGGTCGCCGCGATATCGGTGTTCGGCGCCTCGGTGTCCCGGTCGGTCACCAGCAGCGCGGATCAGGCGATCAGCGCCGACCTGATCGTGACCCCCACCGGGTCCGGAGAACTCAGCAACTCGGCGGTGTCGCTGGCGTCGGCCGTGCCGGGTGTCACCGCGACCAGTGCCGTCTACGGCGGGCAGTTCGAGTTCCAGAACACACTGTCCCAGCTCACCGCGGTGTCCACCAGCAACCTGGCCAGCACGGTGATCCTGCGCATGACGTCGGGCACCCCGGCCGCCCTGGCCCAGGGCGAGCTGCTCATCGACTCGACTACCGCGCAGAACAAGCACCTGGCCGTCGGCGACACCGTGCCGGCCAGGTTCGCCCTGACCGGCCCGGCCACCCTGCGCATCGGCGGGATCTACCAGAGCAACGCCCTGATCGGCAGCTACCTGGCCAGCTCCGCGTTCTTCCTGTCCCACTACCCGGCCCAGCCTCCGGGGGCCCTGCTGCTGCGTACCAACGGCAGCACCGCGGTGGACAACGCCGTCACCAACGCCCTGGCCCCGTTCCCGAACGTCCAGGTCCAGACCAGGGCCCAGTACGAGCAGGCCCAGGTGTCCAGCATCAACGAGGTGCTCGGGCTGGTCTACGCCCTGCTCGCCCTGGCGGTGCTGATCGCGCTCATCGGGATCGTGAACACGCTCATGCTCTCGGTGTTCGAGCGCACCCGTGAGATCGGCCTGCTCCGCGCGGTCGGCATGCGGCGGCGCCAGGTCCGGACCATGATCCGGTCCGAAGCGGTGATCCTGGCCATCTTCGGCGCCATCATCGGGATCATCATCGGCACCGGCATGGGCATCGCGCTGGTCTCCGCACTGAAGAATCAAGGCATCACCGAGACCGTGGTGCCCTACTCCAACCTGGTGATCTTCCTGATCATCGCCGCCCTGCTCGGCCTGGTCGCCGCGAGCTGGCCGGCCCGCCGGGCGGCCAAGCTGGACATCCTGTCCGCCATCGCCGCCCAGTAGGTCCGCCGGCAGCGAAATCTCAGCGTACGAGCGGGATCCCGCTCGTACGCTGAGTTATGGCCGAGCGCGCGAAGGTCTATCCGCTGCGGCGAGAGCCGTCGCCCCCGNNGAGCCTTTGTGGCGGGAGGTGCTCGGTCAGCGTCTGCGCACGCTGCGCCTGGATCAGCAGGAAACCCTGGCCGAGACGGCGGGCCGGGCCGGGATCTCACCCCAGTACCTGTCCGAGATCGAGCGCGGCCGCAAGGAGCCGTCGAGCGAGATGATCGCGGCCCTGGCCGGCGCCCTGAGGACCACGCTCATCGGGCTGACCGAGCAGGTGAGCGACGATCTGCGCCGCCAGCAGGCGACCTGGACCTCACGCATATCCGGCCCGGTCATGCTGGCGCTCGCGGCGTAGCCGGCGCGGCCTCACGCGCTGCGTCGGCGTCCGCCGACCGCTGCCCCAGCACTTGGTCGACGATCCCGTACGCCAACGCGGCCGCGGCGGTGAAGACCCGGTCCCGGTCGGTGTCGGCGCGCAAGGTCTGCACGGACTGGCCGGTGTGCGCGGAGAGGATCGCCTCGATATCGGCGCGCATCCGCACCAGCTCGTCCGCCTGCAGGATCAGGTCCGGGATCGGTCCCTGGCCGCGCGCGGCCGGCTGATGCAGCACCACCCTGGCGTGCGGCAGCAGGGACCGCCGGCCCGCCGTCCCGGCCGCCAGCAGCACGGCGCCGACCCCGATGGCCTGGCCTACGCAGAACGTGGCCACCGGCGCCTCGATGAACCGCATCGTGTCGTACACCGCGAGCATGGACGGCAGGTCGCCGCCCTCGCAGTTGATGTACAGGTTGATCTCCAGGTCCTGGCTTTCCGCCTCCAGGTGCAGCAACTGGGCGATGAGCGCGTTGGCCACGCCGGGATCGATCGCGGTACCGAGGTACACGATCCGCTCGGTGAGCAGGTGCGAGTACACGTCCATGATCCGTTCGCCCCGCGGATGCTGCGCGATGACGTTCGGAATGGTGTAACTGCTCATCAGGCGCTTCCCTTAAGTCCGATCCGGTGCCGTCTGGCCGGCATGATCTGGCCGAACGACCCGACGATTTCGTCGATGAAGCCGTACTCGCGGGCCTCGGTGGCGGTGTACCAGTGGTCGTGCAGCGAATCGTCGAAGATGCGCTCCACCGGCTGGCCGGTATCCGCGGCGATCAGGCCGAGCACGGTATCGACCGTGTGCCGCAGGTCGTCAGCCTGGACCTCGATGTCGACCGCGCTGCCGCCGATGCCGGCCGAGCCGCGGTGCATCAAGATGCGCGCGTGCGGCAGCGCGAATCGCTTGCCTTTGGCCCCGGCGGAGAGCAGGAACTGCCCGGCGCTGCAGGCCAGCCCGAGCGCCAGCGTGGATACATCGCACGGCACCAGCCGCATGACATCACGGATGGCGAGCATGGACGGGACCGATCCGCCGGGGGAGTGAATCCACAACGCGATGTCGGCGCCCGGGTCCTCCACCGCGAGGGTCAGCAGCTGGGTCGCGAGCAGCGTCCCGTTGTCGTCGTCAAGCACCCCGTCCAGCACCAGGATCCGCTGCAGCAGCAGCTGCTCCCGGACCCGCTCGCTGAACAGGGGGTTCTTCTCGTCATGAGCCATGCCTCCAGCCTGCGTCATGACCGCCCCGGAAACCCTCGCCCGCTGCTGTAGGCAGATCTGCTCACAGCAGCGCGGCTAAAAGGCGGCACGTAGGTCTTCATTTGCGTGCCCATGAATACCGTTTCCGAAAGCCCAGGATATTGGATCCGCAACCGTTCTGCACCGGGCCGGGAACCCGTTAGTTACCCACGCGAACGACTCTGGCGGTAGATGAAATTCACGCGCCGCTCCGGTAAAGCGTGGAAGTGGAGATCCAAATGGGTGCACGAATCGCCGTNNGAAGGTGTCCTGGCCCAGACGCGCCAGGCGGACCGGATCATTGTCGTGGCCAACAACTGCGATGACGACGACGGCACCGCGAAGGTCGCGGGGAAATATGATGGCGTCGAAGTGATGGATTTGCACGGGATCACCGGACGGAAAGCGGGCGCGCTGAACGCGGCGCTGAACGCGCTTCTCCCGTCCCTGGATGACGACGATCTGGTGGTCTGCATGGATGCCGATACCGTCATTCATCCGGAGCTGATCGAGAACGCCGAACGGCACTTCGAGCAAGACCCCCGCTTGGGCGCGGTCAGCTCTAACCACCTGATTAAGCGCTTCGGCACGATCATCGAAGTCCTGCAGGCCATGGAGTACGAGCGCGACCGTAGATTCATCGGGCGACGCAAGGGCCGATACGGGTGCATGACCGGTATGGCCGCAATGTACCGCGTGTCCGCGCTTCGCGACGTCAAGCGCCTGTACGGGGAGGTCTACGACCCCGCTAACTGGACCGAGGACTGGAAGCTGACCATCGCCCTGAAGCACCTCCGGTGGGGAATGGTGCGTCCGCAGGACTGCCTGGCCACGACGGTGCCGGTCTCGACCGTCAAGGGCCTGTTCACCCAGCGGGAACGCTGGGCGCGCGGGTACATCCAGACGCTGAGTCAGTTCGGCTTGACGCGCTTCACCGCCATCCCGTGGGCCAAGCAGGCTGGGCTGGTGTGGTCGATGGTGTCCCGCGTCGTGCTGCTCTACCTGCTGTGGACGGTGCGTGGTCATCTGTTCTCCTGGTGGGGCCTGCCGATCTTCGTCATCTTGATGGCCGACAGCGTCAATACCGCGCACAAGGCCGGATGGCGAGCCACGCTCGTGGCTCTGGCCTTCCCAGTAGAAATGCTGTATGCCTGGCTGATAACGGCCGCTATCGTCTCCGGTTACTGGAAACAACTGACAAAAACGGGCAAGACGGACACCTGGAAAATGGTAAGGGGAACCTGAAGTGATTAACACGAGGGTAAGCAATCATGTCGCGGCCAGCGGATTCGTCGGGGTAGGGATCGGCAGCACGGAAATGCACCTGGCTTGGATAATCTGCCTCATCTCGCTGATGATCAGCCTGGGATTCGCGCTGGCGCGGTTCATTCCACGCTTTGAGAAGTGAGCCAGGGGCCATGAAGCGGACCAAAATTGAGGCCATTCTAGCGGTCATCGTCGTGCTGACCTTGGCGTTGACCGCCGCGGTGCTGGGATACCTCAAGGGCCGCTCGGCCTCGGCCGCTAGCCTCGGAGTGGCTGGTACTGCGGCCCGCGCGGCGGTACCCGAGTCGTATGCGGTGCCCCAGCAGATTCCCGTGCTGTGCTTCCACGGAATCGGCGCGCCGTCCCCGGTCTCCGGGTCAGTTGACAACTACAACACGACGTTGGATAACTTCAAGGCCGAGATGGCCTACCTGTACGGGCAGGGCTACGCCACGATCACCCCGCAGCAGTACGCCAACTGGCTGGACGGCATAAAGCAGCTGCTGCCCGCGAAGCCGATCCTGATCACGTTTGATGACGCGTTCGTCTCGGACACCGAGGCCACGCCGGTCTTGGAGAAGTACGGTTTCAACGCCGTGGTGTTCGTGATAACCGGTTACGCGAACGGCGACTACGGCTCGATTTACGCTGGCTGGAGCATCGTCCAGACCATGGCCAAGGAGGGCTGGATGATCCAGCTGCACGCCGGGGAATGCGGGCATGCCTACATGCCGTACGCCCCGGCGTCATGCCTCGCCGGGCTGGACCGGTCCCTGATGACCCCCACCGACTACGAGTACTACGTCTGGCCCTTCGGCCAGACGGACACTCAGTACGAAGCACGCGTCATCGACGACATCACCGTCGGCGAGGCGGCCATCCAGACGCATCTGAACTTCCCGGCAGGCTGGCAGTCCACCGTCTTCGCGGTCCCGTTCGGTGCCTGGACCAACGGGGAAAACCCGTGGCTGCTCTCCTACTGGGACAGCATCTTCAAGGCGGTCTTCGTCCAGTACATAGCCGCCTCTGACCAAGTCACAGCGCACGCCGACAAGGTGCGGTACCGGCTGGAGCTTGGCTACGGAGCCCAGAGTGTCACGTTCCTGGCGAGCCACCTCAGCGACCCGGCGTTCACGCGGGCCGGAGCAGGCAGCGGGACAACGACCGGAGCATCACCAGGCGTCAACCCAGCTTCAGGCTGAGGAGAACAACTGATGACCCGCCGCCGCGGCGCGACCACTGCCCGGTCGTTGGCTAGTATCGCTGCGTGATTACTGGCATTCATGCGATCGTGTTCTCCCCGGCCGCCGAGAAGGTCCGTGCGTTTTTCGCCGACGTGCTGGGCCTGGCGTCGGTCGACGCCGGCGGCGGCTGGCTCATCTTCGCCCTGCCCCCTGCTGAGCTTGCTGTTCATCCGGCCGACGGTGACGGGCGCCATGAGCTCTACCTGATGTGTGACGACATCCACGCCACCCTCGCCGAATTGCGGGACAAAGGAGTCGAGGTGGCGCGCGGCGTGTCCGATCAGGGCTGGGGGCTCCTAGCCGCGATCCGCCTCCCGGACGGCGGAGAACTGCCCATCTACCAGCCTCGGCATCCGTCGCCCCTGCAGCCCTGACCACGTGCACGTACCTGCCGCGAGCGGGACGTCAAACTGCGTCTTGCCGGTTGCGCAGGGAGATGTCGTCGGATGCGGCGATGTGGTCGGCCTGGACGGCCCGCAATCCCAGGCCCAGGCGCTCGCGGGCCTGCCGCAGCAGCTTGAGGGAGTTGGTGGAGGGGCTCGGCGGGGCGGCGCGCTCCGGATCGGCCCCGTGCTCTTCGATGAGGTGGGTCTGCAGGGCTGCGGCGACCTCGTCGGCCGCCTTCAGCGCGTGGTAGATGGCCCGGTCCCGTGCTGTGTCGTCAACCATGCGGCCCAGTATCGCGCGTCAGCGGTCGTCGGTAGGGTGCTTCGCGGCGCGCCGGGCCATCACCGGCGCGAGGGATTACCTCAAATGTATGAAACCGGGAAGGTCCGCGCCCCGTCTGATGCGCATGAAGAACGAGTTGCGGGCTGCCGCCGGCCTGGTCCTCGCGCTGACGGCAGCGGTGCTGGCGGGCTGCGGAACGACGGCGCCACCGGCGACGCCATCGGCGGCGCCGGTCATCGCCCGCGGCGTGGCGATGCGGGAGCCGCTGGCCGACCCGCGCCCCTACGGCACGGCCGACACCGCTCTCGGGCTCAGCGTGCTGGATGCCTGGTGCCAGGCCGATCCGCGGGCCAACCTGGTGCTGTCGCCGTCCAGCCTGGCCAGCGGGCTGGGCATGGCCTACCTCGGGGCGCGCGGCGCCACGGCGCAGGCCATGGCCGACGTGCTGCATCTGCCCGCCACCAGCGGGCCGGCGCTCGAGGCCGGCCTGCAGGCACGGTCGGCGGCGCTGCGCGGGCTCGACGGTCCGGGCGTGACGGTGGACGCGAGCGATCAGGTGTGGGCTGACCCGTCGCTGATCACCCTGCGCAGTTATCTGAGCGCCGTAGCGACCAGCTACGACGCGGGCGTCGCGCACGTCCCGCTGCTCAGCCGCCCCGACCAGGCCGCACAGGAGATCAACCAGACCATCGCGACCGCAACCCACGGGCAGATCCCGCAACTGCTGACCCCGGACTCACTGCAGGGCATCGGCTGGGTGCTGACCGACGCGCTGTACCTGAAGGCGGCCTGGGCCACGCCGTTCCAGGCCAGCCAGACCAGTCCCAAGCCGTTCACCACCGCCTCCGGGCGGCAGGTCAACGCGCCGTTCATGAACGGCGGCCCGTACGCCGCGACCAGCGCGGCCGGCTGGACCGCCGTCTGGCTGCCCTACCGTGGCGGCCACCTGGCCATGATGGCGCTGCTGCCGCCCTCGGGTACCGGCGGCTGCGCGATGCCGACCGGAGCGCAACTCGCCGCGCTGACCACCACGCTGGCGGCGGACGGTACGGACCACGGTTCCGGCCCGGTTCTGACCCGCGACGTCGCGCTGCCCAAGGTAAGCCTGCAGAACAAGGTCGACCTGAACGGCCTGCTGACCGGACTTGGCATGGGCGCCGCCTTCACCGGGGCCGCGGACTTCACCGGGCTGTCGCCGCAGGCCCGCCGCCTCGGCTTCGTCGAGCAGGCCGCCACCTTGCGGGTGGGCGAGCAGGGCACGGTGGCCAGCGCCGCGACCGCCGTCGGCGTGAGCGCGAGCGCGGCGAAGGCCGGGCCTCCGCCGGTCACGTTCGACCGTCCCTACCTGATGGTAGTGACCGACACCGCGACCGGAGAGCCCTTGTTCATGGCTCGGGTCACCGACCCGTCGCAACCATAGCCGGGCCGGGTTTCGTCCTGCTCATCGCTCATCCCGGTCACCTCCTGTCCTTGGCCACTGGCGGCAGGTTTTCGTCTCCGGGGAACAGAATGTGACCTCGGGGTAGCGTGGTGACGGCTGGTCCAGCAAGGCTTGCGGCGTGCTGCGCAGGTGCCGGTCGAAGAAGCCCCGGACGTAGGCGCGGGTGATGTCCAGGGACCGGGCTCCGGGGATGCCGGCGCCGATGTCGATGCCGGCCTGATCGGCCAGGAGCCCGAGGTCGGTGAAGGAGGCGTGCATCGCGCCGGCGACCAGGAGCCACCGCTTCCACCCGGTCAGGTGTTTCCAGTCGTGCTCCCAGGTGGTAACGGCGCCTCCGCTTCCCGGGGTGTAGTTGGACTGCTTACCCAGGAAGAGAAACGGCCGTGACAGGCCCTCATCCGAGATCGGGGTAGCAGTGGCGCCGTCCATGTCGATGCCGGCGCGGATGCGGGAGTCGGCTAGCAGGGCGGCGATGGCGGCCGCACCGCCGATGGAGTGGCCGGCCATCGCTATCCGGGACGGGTCGATCAGCCCGGCGCCCGGCCAGGCCGGGTGCGCACCGGTCAGTTCATCGAGCACGAAGGAAACATCGGCTGCCCGGCCTGCCACCACCTTCTCCCAGAACCCCTCGCCCCGGCGACGTGTCTCACGGGCCAGGCAGGTGGTGACCCGCCCGTCGGGAAAGGCCGTGGCATAGCTCTCGTAGGTGTGATCAATTCCGGCCACGGCATAGCCGTGGCTGGCCAGGTCCTCGGCCAGGGCGGTGAGCACGCTACGGGAGTTGGTGAAGCCAGGTGAGAGCACCACCAGGGGCAAGGTGCGCTGGCCCCCCGCTGGTGTGGCAGCGCTGACCGCGTTGGCCCGGACCGTGCTCAGCACGCCGGGCGGGACGCCGGTAATGCCCCTGCTGGTGAGGTGGAGTCCAGACTCCGCTGGCGTCATGTACCGGGCTCGCCGCCCGTCCGACGGCGTCGCCGGATACCACAGGGAGATCATCAGCTCCCGCGCGTTCACCCCCGCGGCCCAGGGATCGGGACGGGAGACGTCCGTCAGCCACAAGGACGCGGTACCGACCGGGCACGGACCGGTCGGCTCAGGCAGGTACGGCGTACGCCCCGGCCCGGCCGGCGCGTCACCGGCGTCTGACGAGGTTCCCATGCCAGCAATCATCACCGGCCGACCACCGCCCGCACCATCCAGATAGCCCCCGATCTTCGGGCCAGGTCCATGCGGAATCGGTCTGGTTCGCCCAGCCGTGATAAGCCGCCCGTTGCCCGGGCCCTTTTGATCGGCTCTCCGGCTACGCTGGCCAGCGTGTCCGATTATTACCGGCCGCCTGGCTGGTTCACGCGCAACGTCTTCAACAAGCTGGTGGCGTTGCTGACCAGGCAGGGCATCAGTGTTCTCGGCTCGCGAGTCCTTGCGGTGAAGGGCCGGACGAGTGGTGAGTGGCGTACCACGCCGGTGAACCTGCTTACCCACGATGGCCACCGCTACCTCGTCGCGCCGCGCGGTGAAGCGCAGTGGGTGCGCAACTTGCGGGTTGCCGGGGCAGGTGAGCTGCGGCTGGGCCGGGGTACCGAAAGCTTCCGCGGCCGCGAACTAAGCGACGACGAGAAGGTCCCGGTCCTGCGCGCCTACCTGAAAAGATGGAAGGCCGAGGTCGGGATCTTCTTCGAGGGCACCGGCCCAGACTCGAGCGATGACCAGATCCGCGCTATCGCGCCCAAGCACCCCGCGTTCGAGGTACTTCCCGTCAACTAGGCGACCAAGGGAGACGAGTTGTGGTGAAGCCGGTACTGGAAGGCACGGTCGCGCTGGTGACCGGAGCTTCGAGCGGCATCGGCGCGGCCACGGCCTCCGCGCTCGCCGCCCAGGGCGCGGCCGTGGCGCTGGCGGCGCGGCGCAAGGACAGGCTGGAAGCGCTCGCCGCCGGTATCCGCGATCAGGGCGGCAGCGCGCTCGTGCTGGAGTGCGACGTCACGCAGGAGCAGCAGGCGACAGACGCTGTTGCGCGCACCGTCACCGAGCTGGGACGTCTGGACACGCTGATCAACAACGCCGGGGTGATGCTGCTCGGACCGGTGGTCGGCGCGCCGCTGTCAGAGTGGCAGCAGATGGTCGAGCTCAACGTGCTCGGCCTGCTTTACTGCGCGCACGCCGCGCTGCCCCATCTGCTGCGCGCCGCCGGGGACGGCCCGCGCCAGGTCGCCGACATGGTGAACATCAGCTCGGTGGCGGGCCGGGTGGCCCGCAACGGCAACGGCGTCTACTCCCTGACCAAGCACGGCGTCGGCGCATTCAGCGAGTCCCTGCGCCAGGAAGTGACCAAGCGCTACGTACGCGTCTCACTCGTCGAGCCGGGCGCGACCGCGACGGAGCTAGTCAGCCACAACCGGCCCGAGGTGATCGACAGCATACGAAGCCAGCTGGGCCAGACCATGCAGGCCGAGGACATCGCCGACGCGATCATCTACATCGTGACCCGGCCGCGACACGTCGCGGTGAATGAGATGCTGATCCGCCCGACCGAGCAGGAGCGGTAGCCCGGCGCTGGCCGGGTGCCTGCGAACGCCGCCGCTCACGGGATGTCCTTGGCGTCGAGGGTGAAGTAGATGGTGGCGCCGCGGCCGACGGCGCCTTCGGCCCAGGTCCGGCCGCCGTGGCGGTCGACGATGCGCTGGACGCTGGCCAGGCCGGTGCCGGTGCCGGGGTACTCGCTGGCGGCGTGGAGCCGCTGGAAGGGCTGGAACAGCTTGTCCGCGTAGGCGGGATCGAAGCCGGCCCCGTTGTCGCGTACGTAGCAGCAGAGGGGAGCGTCAGCAACGGGAGTGGTGCCGAACTCGATGGTGGCGTGCTCACGGCCAGCGGTGAACTTCCAGGCGTTCTCGAGCAGGTCCTCCAGCACGGTCCGGATCAAAGGGCGATCCGCGGTGACCCGGACGCCGTCCTGCACGGTCACCCGGACCCGGCGGCCGGGGTCGCGCGCGCGTAGCCGGCCGCAGATGGCGGTGACCTCGGCGCTGAGGTCGACGTCCTGGAGGTTCATCTCGGCGGTTGACACCTGTGACAGGTGCAGCAGGTCATCGAGCACGGTGGCCATGTGCCCGCTGGCCGCCTGGATGCGCCCGGCGTACCCGCGTCCTGTCTCGTCCAGCCGGTCGCCGTACTCCTCGGCCAGGGCTTCGGCGAACCCGCTCAGCGCTCGTAGCGGGGTGCGCAGGTCATGAGCGGCCGAGTAGTTGAAGGCCGCCAGCTGCTTGTTGGCCCGCTCCAGGTGCACGGTGCGCTGCTGCACCCGCTGTTCCAGGGTTGCGTTCAGGGCCTGGATCTCCTCGGCTCGCCGAAGCGCCTCGCGCTCGGCGTCCTTGCGGGAGGTGATGTCACGGTTGATCTCCAGGAATCCCAGCAGCGATCCGCCAGGGCTGCGCTGTGCCGCCCAGCGGCTCTCCACGATAATGGACTGCCCGTCGGCGCACCGGTGCGTAAGTTCGCCTTCCCAGCGGCCGCGCTGGGCCGTGATGGCCTCGATGCTGGCCAGCGGCTCGGGGAACTTTGTGCCGAGCATGTCGTGGGCTATCTGTCCTACCGCCTCGGCGCGGGTGAAGCCGTAGGCGTGCTCGGCGGCCGCGTTCCAGTACGTGATGTGACCGTCCAGGTCCCGGACGAAGATCGCGTCGTAGGCCAGTTCGAGCAGCGCGGCCTGGCCGGCGATGATCTTCTCCCTGGCCTGGCGTTTGGATATGTCGGCGAACACGTTGATGGCGTAGTCGATCTCTCCGCCAGCGCCGTATACCGGGCGCCCCCACACCTCAAGGGGGATCGCGGAACCATCCGGCCGATGGATCTCCATGTCGTCAAAGTGCGACGGCTGGCCGCCGATGGAACGGGCAATGGCCATCCTCGCGGTCGGGTACGGCTGGGCCGCTCCGGCCAGGAAAACACGGTAGGGTTCGGTCAGCTCACCGGTAGCGATGCCCGGTACGACGCCCGGTCCCAGCAGCCGCTCGGCCTCGCTATTGGCGAAGTATGGCCGACCGTCCTGCGACGCAATAAACACCGCGACGGGAATGGCTTCAAGGAACTGGAACAGCAGATGCTCACCTTCCCGCGCCATTCTCTCGGCCTCGGACCGTCGCGTCGCCTCCGCCACTGCCACCCGGCGCCGCCCCTCCGCGTGCTGGGCCAGCCAGACCACCAGACCCACCAGGCCCGCCATGACCAGCCCGAGGGCAGTGGCGGCGCCGGTGAAGGTGTCCGCGGAGATACGCCCCGCGGCCATGGCCCGGCCCGTGAGGGCCAGCCACACAGCCAGGCCGAGAGCCAGCGCACCGGCTGGCATCGGGAGCCACCTGGGCAGGCCCGCATGACCCGCGCGGGAGTCCCGCCAGGCGGCGCTGAGCAGGGAGAGCGCAAGAACGAGCATGGTCGCGGCGGTGAGCAAAGCCATCGCGGACACGTGCCACCACCCGTAAGTCGCGGGGTTGCCGGTGGCGTACCCGAAGGTCGCTATGACCGCGATCGCGCCGATGGCAGATCCTGCTGCGGCCACCACGATCGGCCGCCGGCGGGGCCGCCACGGACCCCACACCAGCAGGGCCGTGCCGGTCAGCGCCAGGCACACCGCGGTATTGATCGCTGGCCTCCCGGGCACAACGTGCGGCCCGCTGATATAGGCCTTCACGAACAGCTGATCGATGCCGAGACCGCGGTGGAGGGCGGATTCGGCCAGTATCACCGCGCCGAGGGCCGCGTCGAACACGCCCGCTGCCAGCGCCGCCCGAGGCCGCCTCCTGGCCAGCGCGACGAGCGCGACCCCGGTCACGACAAAGGCCAGCGCGGTATTGAATGGCATCGGATTCTTGCTGCCGAAGAGCAAAATGGTTGTGGCCCGCACAAACCAGGCCGCCATCACGGTCAGGCCCACGGCGGTGCACAGCAGGCCACCTGCCAGGGTGATCGCATCCGGCACCCGTTCGCCGCGCGATGGAATGTCGGCCGGGCCATCAGGCGCGGCCGGAGGCGGGGCGGCCGGCGTGTCCGCGGGCGTCGGCCACACCTTTTCTGCCCCTTGGAGCAGCATGGCTCTCCATCCCCGCGCCAAGCCTGGTAACGGCAAGAGGCTCTCCGCGTGGCGCAGTAACCGCCGCGCGCAAGGGCACATCACCCGTCCGACCGGGGCCGACATGCCCAAACCACAGCACGTGAACCGGTCTCGTAAGCCCCAACGATACCACAAATAGTAATCGCATAATTACATAATGTCACAGACGGGGAGATCGCGGTCACCTCGTCGACACTGATCCAGCGGCCCGAGGCGGCCGAGGTTTCCATCGCGTCGCACACCGCTTGGACCGCCGCGCCGTCCCGGAATCCCGGGCTCCACGGCGCGTCCGGCCAGCCCTCGAGCAGGTCCGCGGCCTGGTTGGCGAACGAGGACCCGTAGCCGACGCCCTGGCCGATCGGCCACCACTGGGCCGCGTATGGGTGCGAGGGGTGCTCGGCGCGGATCCGGCGCATGCCGTACAGCCGGATGTCGTCGTCCGAGTCGCCGTACCACAACTCGTTGAGCCGGGCGTAGCTGAACATCAGCGTGCCGCGGCTGCCGTTCACTTCGACGGTGAAGTCACAGGGCCGCCGCACGGCGGCCCGCGCGACCTCCATGGTCCCGCGCGCCCCGGAGGAGAAACGGAGCAGGGCACTGGCGGCGTCGTCCACGGTCACCGTCGCGGTGCCGCCACCGGGCGCCGGCCGCGAGCCGATGAACGTCGTCGCCTGCGCGCAGACGCTGTCCACCGGGCCGGCCATGCACAGGGCCATGTCGATCAGGTGGCTGCCTAGGTCGGCGATGGTCGTGCCGCCCATGGCCCGGTCGAAGCGCCAGTCCCAGGGCGTGGCCGGGTCGGCGAACTCGTCGGACAGCCAGGTGGCGCGCCAGAGCCTGACCTCCCCCACCACGCCCTCGGCGATCATGCGCCGCATCAGCGCGATCGCGGGCAGTCGCCGGTAGTTGAAGCCGACCGCGTTGTGTACCCCGGCCCGCGTCACCGCGTCCAGCGCGGCGGCCGCCTCGGCATAGGTCAGCGCCAGCGGCTTCTCGCACAGCACGGCCTTGCCCGCCGCCGCGGCCTCCTGCGCGATCTGCGCGTGGGTGCCGGGCGGAGTGCAGATGTCCACCACGTCCACGTCATCCCGGCTGATCAGCTCGCGCCAGTCGGTGACGGTGACCGGCACCCCGTACGCTTGCGCCGCAGCCGCGACCGCTCCGGCGTCCCGCCCGGACATCACCGTTACCACCGGCGTCACCGGCAGGCGGCGCAGCAGCGGCGCGACCCGGTAGCCGTAGCTGTGCGCCTTGCCCATCACCCCGTAGCCGACGATGCCGACCCGCAGGTCCGGCGGCGTCGACGCGCTCACCCGCCGGCCTGGTGACGGTAGCTGGGCGGCAGGCTATCGCTGACGTTGGGGGCCCCAGACGGGACCGGGAGCACTGGCGGGACCGGGATCGCGGCCGTGACCTGCTCGGCGGCGGTCAGCGCCGCGATCGCGTCGGCCGCCGTGGCCCCCTCGCACGGCCCGCCCGCGGCGAAGGACGCGAAGCTCTCCGCCTGGCGGCGCAGCGCCTCGAGCTGGGCGACCTCGCCCTCGGCCGGGTCGATGACGTCGCACCGCTCGTGCCCCCGCGTGCCGAACGCCTCGGCCCACACCGCGTCGCCCACCGGGAAGTAGCGGCCCAGCGAGACGAATCCGGTGGCACCGCCGGTCAGCGTGAGGGCCACCTGCGCGCCGTCCACGTCGGCGATCCCGTCGGGCGCCGAGCCGGACGCCACCACGGCCAGGCCGGCGATGTCCTGGCCGGTCAGCCAGCGCAGCTGGTCGAACTCGTGCACGCCCATGTCGATCGCGATCCCGCCGCTGTGCGCGCGGAAGATCGGCGACGGAGGCTGCTCGTCCCACTGGTAGCAGGTCACCAGGTGGATGACGCCGAGCTCGCCGGAGGCGATCCGGTCGTGCAGCTGGCGCAGGCCCGGCACGAACCGCCGCCAGTAGGCGACCTGCAGCGGGACCCCCGCCGCTGCGGCCGTCTGCGCCGAGGCCCGGGCTTCGGTGGCGGTCAGCCCGCACGGCTTCTCGCACAAGATGGGCAGCCCGCGCGCGGCGACCTCGGCGATGATCGTCCCGTGCTGGTCGGTGGGGGCGGCGACGAGCACCCCGTCCAGCGCCGCGTGGTCCAGCATCTCTGCCACGCTCTCGTGCACCGTGACGCCGTCACGGGCCACCGCCTCACGGGCCGCGGGTGACATCTCCGCGACGGCGGTCACCTTTACTCGCTGCGAGCCGGCCAGGGCCCGCAGGTGGGTGCGGCCCATACGCCCGGCACCAATAAGACCTATTGCGAACGGAGCCATGGTGTCAGCGGCCCCTTATAGCCCGCGCGCCGCGAGGAACTCGCGGTTATGGCGCTGCTCGGCCGCGGCCCGCGCGAACCGTTCGGCGCTGCGCGGCAAGATGTCCTGCTCGACCACCAGCCAGCCGCCGAAGGAGATCCGGCGCAGGCCATCCAGCACGGCATCGGTGTCCAGGTCACCGCCGCCCAGCGCGCAGAACGCCTCTCTGGTCCAGATCTCGGTCACCGGCGCCTCGTCGGCGATGATCTCGGCCATGACCGGCAGCCGCGCGTCCTTGAGGTGCACGTGGTTGACCCGGTCGCCGAGATCGGTGAGCATCGCGACCGGGTCGCCGCCGCCGAGCAGCATGTGCCCGGTCTCCAGGCACAGCCCGACGTCGGACACCTCGAGCACCCGCTCGATCTCCCAGGGCGCCTCGACGTTGGTCCCGGTCTCCGGGTGAAAGGTCGGTTCGTAGCCTCGGTCGCGGCAGCGTTCGATCACCCGCGCCAGGCCTGCCGCGAACCGTCGCCACGCGTCGGCGTCGAAGCCCAGCGACGGGTCCCGGACCGAACGGCCGGGGTGGTTCCGCCGCGCCTGGCTGCCCGCCTCGGCCAGCGTCGGGCGGGGCGGCGGGCCCGGGACGTAGGACCGGACGGCGTCGAACGCGTCCAAGATGGCGTCCAGGTCGGGCAGCGCGCGCTCCAGTGCGTCGGGGTCGGCGTACGGCAGCTCGACGTACGCGCCGGCCAGGCCGAGGCTCCGCTCGGCCAGCAGCTCGCCGAGCCGCTCGCCACTCCCGAGGTAGCCGACCGGGCCGAGGTCGATGCCCGCGTACCCGGCCGCGGCCACCTGGTCCAGGACCGTGACGCCGTCCGGCACGTCGGGGTCGTGCCCCACGGTCAGCTCGAACGCCCCGTAGCTGACCGGCGCGTTCGCCACCGCGATCGCCGCTTCGCTCATCCGGCTGTCACTTCCGTTCCTGTTCCAGTGGGATCGTCGACCGGTGCCGACTGATGGTGACTGTCTATGATGGCCTGGCACAGCGTGATATCCCGCAGGCCGTCCCGTCCCGAGGTAGGCGGCGGGCGGCCGGTGACGATGCTGTCATGGAACGCGACCAGTTCGTTCTTGAATCCGCTCTCGTAGCCGGCGACCTCCTCGGTGCGCCAGGAGCGGCTCGTGCTGCCGGCGCCGCTCTCGACCTCCAGGGTGGCCGGCTCGTTGCGCAGGAACGGCGACGGGAAGGTCAGCGTCAGCCGTCGGTCCGGCGCGTACAGGGCGAACTCCATCCCGTATCGCGCGATGCCGGGCAGGTCGATCCAGTGGATGGCCGCCGGCAGGTCACCGAACCGCAGCATCACGGTGACCTGGTCCAGGGCCAGGTTCGCATAGTCCAGCCGGGTCGGCTCGCCGAGCAGGCCGCGCACCGTATTCAGCTCGTGGACCAGCGTGTCCAGCAGCACCATCTCGTAGACCTGCCGTTCCAGGTCGGTGGTCTCGGGGTCCATGCCGACCGCGGCGCCGATGCGCTCGTCGCTGTCCTTTCGCAGGCCGCGGGTGACCTCCTCGGGCAGTGGTGCTCGCGGCAGCAGCGGATAGTGTCCGATGTACGGCCGCAGCGGCGACTCCAACGTCGTGACCCGCAGCAGCCGGGCACCGTCCAGCCGGGACGTCTCCTCCCGCATCCGCGCGAACCCCGGGTCGTACCGTTTCGGGTAGCCGACCATCAGGACCACCCCGGCCGCGTCGGCCGCGTCCACCATGGCCCGGCCCTCGGCGGCCGAGAAGCACATCGGCTTCTCCACGAACACGTGCCGCCCGGCCTGGGCGGCCGCCTCGGCGATCGGCGCGTGGCTGCCCGACGTGAGCACCATCACCGCGTCGACCGGATGCGCGATCAGCTCCCGCCATTCGGTAAACACCGCCGGGATGCCGTAGCGCTCGGCGACGGCCCGGGCCCCGTCGCCGTCCAGGTCGCAGACGGCCGCCACCTCGAAGCGGTCGGTCAGCTCGGCGAGGTAGTGCAGGTGCATGACCTGCGCGATGACGCCGGTCCCGACCAGGCCGACCCTGACCCGGCTCTGCGTCACGCCGGCTCCAGCGCGGCGTCGATGGCCGCGCTCAGCAGCCGCGCGGCCTCGGGCACGCCGGTCGTGGCCGGCACGAACGGGTCCTCGTGCTCGATGGAGATGACCTGGGCCTGCGAGCCGTCCAGCGCGCGGACCAGCCCGGCCCACCAGCCCAGGTCGTGACCGCGGCCGGGCACGGCGAAGGTCCACGGCATCTCGGCGGCCGGTTCCGGCCAGCGCCGGTCCAGCAGCCCGTTCAGGGCCAGCTGCTCCTCGTGGAAGACGGTGTCCTTGCCGTGCACGTGGGCCACCCGGTCGCCCAGCGCCGAGGCCACCTTGTGGCCGTCCATGCCCATCCAGAAGAAGTGGCTCGGGTCGAGGTTGGCCGCCAGCGCCGGGCCGAGCGCGGCCATCCGGCCGAACGTCTCTACGTTGAACACGCACGTGCCCGGGTGCAGCTCCAGGCAGACCCGCAGCTCCGGGCTCTGCGCCGCGGCGAAATCAGCCAGGCCGGACCAGTAGGGAGCGATCTGCTCTTCCCATTGCCGCTGGTAGACACCTTCCAGGTAGGGGAGCCAGCCGCCCGCGCCGAAGTGCGGGACCTGGTCGCCGGGCGCGCCTGACGGGCAGCCCGCCAGCGCGACGACGCGGGTGACGCCCAGCAGCGCGGCCAGCCGGATGGCGTCGCGCAGCGCCCGGTCATGCTGCCGGGCCAGTTCCGCGTCGGGATGCAGCGGGTTACCCCAGGCGTTCAGAGCGTCGATGCGCAGCTCGTGCCGGGCGATCCCGGCCTGCCAGGCCGACCGGGCCTGGCTGCTGGCCAGCAACGCCTGGACGTCGCAGTGCGGATGCGGCGCATAGCCGCCCGCGCCGATCTCCAGGTCGGTCACGTCCGGCGCGTGCTCGCGCAGCCACGGCATGACCTGCTCCAGCGGCCAGTCACCGAAGGCTTCCAGTACCACGCCGATCCGCAGGGCCTGGTCGGCGGTCATTCCCTGGTCAGCCTCCCTCGGTCGCGATAGCTGATCCTCACCCGGACGGTTATGACCTGTCAAGAGTCTGTGAGTATGTCAAGACAAAATAGAAAACGGGTTCCTGGCCGCTGCGGTCCCGCGACGAGGGCGACCGCCCGTACGGCAGATTAACTCTGCAGTGGCTAAAATGTTCAAACAAACAAGCCTCGTTTCCTGGCCTGGATGAGACATGATGCCTGAACGTGAGGTCGGAGTGAGCGGACCGATCACCATCGACCGGACCAGCCCGGTGCCGCTGTACTTCCAGCTGGCCCAGCACTTCGAGTCCGGCATCAGATCCGGCGCGCTCAAGGTAGGCGCCCGGCTGGAGAACGAGGTACAGCTGGCGGAGATGCTGGGCCTGTCCCGGCCCACCGTGCGAGCCGCCTTCCTCTACCTGGCCAACAAGGGCCTGGTCGTCCGCAAGCGCGGCGCGGGCACTCTGGTGGCGAACGAGCGGATCGACCGCAATGTCGAGCTGACCAGCCTCTACGATGACCTGGCCGCCAGCGGCCGGATGCCCGCCACCCGGGTGCTGAAGGCAGAGGTCAGCCACGCCAGCGANNACCTGCCGGCCGGGCTGGTCCAGCTCAACGTCGAGATGCTCGAGCAGCACGGGCTGTACGAACTGCTGCGCGCGTCCGGCATCGGGCTGTACTCCGCCACTCAGCGCATGGGCGCGAAGAACGCCTCGGCCTCCGAGGCCCGGACGCTGGACGAAACCCGGGGCACCGCGCTGCTCACCATGGAACGCATTGCCTACGACCAGGCGGGCCGCCCGGTCGAGTTCGCCTGGCACCTGTACCGGGCGTCCCGGTACGCCTTCACCACGAGCTTCCCGCGGCCAGAGCCGGTCACCGGCTGACCGGTCCCCGGTCACGGCCCGGCAGGCGGTAGCGCCGCCGGCCATCCACCTCCCATTCGGTGAACTCGGTTCCGCTCCAGGCGAAGAGCCGGTCGTAGAGGTTGACCGCCGGATCGACGTGAGCCGGGATGAGCAGCACCTTGTCGCCTACGGCCAGCGCGGCGGACCCGGCGGTCAGGCTCACCTGCGCGTGCTCGTCGGACAAGGCCGTCACCCGGGCCCCCGGCGCCGCAATGACGGGCATGCCGTACTCCACGGTGAGCTCTTTGAGGCCGACGTTGAGCACGGCGCGGGAGGGACGGCGGCTGATCACCGTGGTCACGCAGTACAGCGCCGGCTCGAACGGCAGGTCGAGCGTGCCGTAACGGCCGTCCATGAGTACGTACGAGCCGGCCTGGATCTCGGTCAGGGCGCCCGCCTGCGCGGCCAGGTCATAGGTGCCGGTGCCGCCGCCCGATATGACCTCGCAGTCGAATCCGGCGGCGGCCAGCCGGGCCTGCTCGTGCTGGATCTGGAGGGCGGCCTGCTGGACGAGGGTGGCACGGACCTCACGGCTGTCGCGGTGCACGGCGTGACCTTCGTAGGCCTGCAGGCCGCGGAAGCTGAGCCCTTCCTGCCGGGTGATCTGCTCGGCCAGCGGGATCAGGCCGGCGTCGCCGAACGGCAGCCCGCATCGCCCGGCCCCGACGTCCAGCTCGACCAGCGCCCCGATCGGCACGCCGTGCCTGGTGGCCGCCCTGGCCAGCAAGCCGACCTGGAGCTCGTGGTCCACGACCACGGTCAGCCGCGCCAGGGCGGCCACCTCGGCCACCTCGTCAAGCGCTGCCGCGTCGACGACTTGATTCGCGATCAGGATGTCTCCAAACCCGGCCCGGGCCAGGACCAGCGCTTCCCATGAGGTCTGGCAGGCGACACCGGCGCAGCCGCCCGCGGCGAGCTGCTGGCGCATCAGCGTCGTGCACTTGTGGGCCTTGAAGTGCGGACGCAGGGCCGCTTGCTGGCCGGAGAAGAACGCCGCGCACCGATCGATGTTCCGGCTTGCGGCGGGCGCGTCCACCACCAGGCACGGCGTCAGGAGCTGATCAAGCGCTGAGGACGGTAGTTCGATCACCCTGACATCATCCGCCGGTCAGCTCCGGCCCGGTGCGGCAGCAGGCTCGCGGCCATGTCGACCGCCGCGGCCACGTCATCATCGGGCGGGTACAGCAGCGTGCGGCCGGCCACCAGGCCATGTACGGTCGGCAGCCGCAGCGCTGCCTGCCAGCGGGCGAGAACCTCGTCGAGGTGATCCGCGCTGTTTCCGCCGAGCAGCAGCGCGGGCAGCGTGAAGGACTCGGCGACCCGCTCCATTTCCGCCACCACCGGGATCTTCAGCCAGCTATAGGCGGATGTGGCTCCCAGGCCGGACGCGACGGCGATGGAGCGGATCACGCTATCGGGCGACAGGTCGTTGACGCGCCGGCCGTCCCGCCGGTGCACCATGAAGGGCTCGATCAAGGCGGTGAGGCGATGCCGCGCTAGATCGGTGATGGCGGCGCCGCACGCCTCGAGTGTCCCCGCCGTGGCCGGATCAAGCGGGTCGATCCGCAGCAGCATCTTCCCGCCGTCGAGGTGGCCGGCCGCCAGGGCGCCGGCGGTGTAGGCGGTGAACCTGTCGTCCACCTCGAATACCGACCCCGGCAGCCCGGACCGGTTCATCGAGCCGATGACCACCCGGTCGTCCAGCGCGCCGAGGACCAGCAGGTCCTCGATGATGTCCGGGGTCGCGAGGATGCCGTCGACACCCGGGCGGCCCAGGGCGACCAAAATCCGGTCCAGCAGGTCGGGTCGGCTGGCCATGGCCATCGGCCGGCGGCCCGCCTCAAGCGAGCCGCGCGCCGGATGATCGGCGGCGATAATCATAAGCCTGCCCGAAGGTCCGAGCCAGGCTCGGCGCCGCCGCCGGGCGGCGGCCGCCGCTATGGCGTCCGGGTCGCGCGTCCGTATCTCACTGATGGTGCGACGCTGCTCGTCGCGCACGTCGGGCCTCCCGCGTTCAAGAGCGAGTACGGACGGGACGTCAGCTGACCTACCGCCTAAGCGAATGTCTACACTTGTCACTTAAACCAGTCAAGAGTTTGTTCTAACAAACTGTGGTCTCATGGCGTTGAGCTGGAGTTTCGGGTTTCTCGTCGCTTGTCAGTTAATCTTAGATTACAAGATGTTCTCAAGTATTGACATAACAATGCCCTGTCGGGCAGCGTAGCGGAAACGGAGTAGGCGGCTGGGTCGCGGCCGAGTGAGGTGGTCCCGATGGCCGGGTATGCGTTCGCAGCGTGGCGCAGCGGGCCGAGATGACTATCGACCCTCGGGCCGAACTCGACGCCAGTCCGCCGCCCGTCGCCCGCCCGGCCGGCCTGCGGGCGACCGCGCTGCGGCGGCTGCGCCACGATCCGGCTTCGATCTTCGCGTTCTGCCTGCTGGTCCTGCTGGTGCTCGCGGCCCTGATCGGCGGGCCGCTCGCCGCCACCCTCACCGGGCACTCGCCGGACACGCAGTACCCGGATGCGCTGCACTCCGACGGCCTGCCGATCGGTTTCTTCTCCCGCACCCTCAACGCGGCCGGGACGGCGACGAACCCGCACGGCAGCCTGTTCATCCTGGGCGCCGACCAACTCGGCCGGGACCAGCTGGTCCGGGTGCTCTACGGAGCGCGGATCTCGCTGCTCGTAGCCACCTCGGCGACAGCGCTGGCCCTGGTGATCGGCGTATCGCTGGGCCTGCTGGCCGGCTACCTCGGCGGCTGGGTGGACGCGATCGTCACCCGGATGACCGAGACCGCGATGGCGTTCCCGAACGTGCTGCTCGGGGTGGGGCTGGCCATTGTCATCGGGCCTGGCCTGCTCAACGTCGTGATCATCATCTCGCTGTTCACCTGGTATTACCCGGCCAGGATCGTGCGCAGCACCACGGTGGCCACCAAGAAGATGACCTTCGTGGCGGCCGCCAGGGCCCTGGGCGCCCGTCCTAGACGGCTGCTCCTGGTCCACCTGCTGCCGCAGGTGTGGGGACCGCTGCTGGTCTACGCGACGTCGATCATCGCAAACAACATCATCTTCGAGGCAGGCCTGTCCTATCTCGGGGTAGGTGTGCCGCCGCCCACCCCGAGCTGGGGCCAGATGCTCTCGGACGCGGTGACATCGGGCATGTACACGACCGACATCGGCCTGGCCCTGGTGCCCGGGCTGGCGCTGGTCATCACCATGCTCGGCTTCAACCTGCTCGGCGACGGGATCAGGGACGCGCTGGACCCCAAGGGCCGTCGATGATCCGGCTGGCCGGTACCAGGATCCTGGGCGCGCTGGCGCAGATCCTCGTCGTCACGTTGCTGGCCTGGCTGCTGTTCTACGTGATTGCCCGGTTCACCGGAGCGTCCCCGGCCCAGCGGATCGCGGGCAAGACCGCGTCGCCGGCGCAGATCGCGCTGGTCGCGAAGAACCTCGGTCTCAATCAGCCCTACTGGCGGCAGTACTTCATCTTCCTCGGGCGCCTGGTCCGCGGGAACTTCGGCTTCTCCTACGTCCAGCAGCGCCCGGTATCACAGATCCTGTGGCCCGCCTTGCGGGCCACCGCGTCCCTCGTGCTGGGCGCGGCCGTGGTCTGGCTCTCCATCGCCATCCCGGTCGGGTCCTACGGCGGCCTGCGGCCGCGGTCGTTCGGCGACGTGGCGGGCCGGGTCATCGCGATCGTGGGCATGTCCATCCCGGTGTTCTGGCTGGCCCCCGTGCTCTCCTACCAGCTCGGGTATGAGCCGACCCAGGGCCGGCTGTTCGGCCTGCCCATCCTGCCGGTCGGCACCCAGCTGTTCCCGATCACCGGCTACGTCGACCTCGGGCAGAACCCGGTGCAGTGGGCCTACCATCTGATCCTGCCGTGGATCACGCTCGCCATCGGCTTCGCGGCGGTCTACATCCGGTTCCTCCGCACCCTGACGGCCGAGCAGCTCGCCGAGGACTACACCAGGACCGCCCGGGCCAAGGGCGCCTCCACCAGCCGGGTCCTGATCCGTCACGTCGGCCGGAACGTGCTGCCGTCCCTCACCGTGCT
>PLDT01000596.1:0-1247 GCA_003136255.1 Actinomycetota bacterium | reverse complement strand
AAAAGAAACGATCGGAGAAGCTAATGGCGCACTCATCACGTCGCCCGCTTCGAGGGCCACTGGCGCTGGCCGGGGCCCTGGCGGTCCTGCTGGCCGCCTGTTCCTCGGCCGGCTCCGTGAGCTCGTCACCCTCGAGCAGCAGCACGGCCAAGCCGGGGATCGCGAGCGGCACCCTGACCGGCGCGATGTCATCGGGGGCCATCGACACGATGGACCCGAACCGCTGGTATTTCGCGGTCACCTGGGGCCTGGCCAACGCGATGTGCACCACCTTGGTGCGCTACGCCGACCAGCCTGACGCGGCCGGCACTCAGCTGACGGCGGGCACCGCGAGCATGCCGGTCATCAGCAGCGACGGCCTGACCTACACCTTCACGCTCCGGCCGGGCGCCCGGTTCTCCAATGGCACGCCCATCACCGGCCAGGACATCAAGTACACGTTCATGCGGCTGATGAACCCGGCCATCGACACCGGCACCGGCTATTACTTCACCAACGTCATCGGCGCGCCCGCGTACCTGGCGGGCAAGTCGACTACCGTCTCTGGCATCGTGGCCACGACGAACACCGTCACCTTCCACCTGAGCGCGCCGGACGGCGCGTTCCTGTACAAGGCCGCGCTGCCCACCACCTGCCCGGTGCCGACCGGGACGCCGATGAAGTCCCAGGAGAGCGGCACGCTGGAGATGAACTACGCCAGCGGGCCGTACAAGCTGCAGTCGTATCAGCCGGGCCGGCAGATCGTGATGGTCTTCAATAAGAACTACGACCAGGCGCTCGGCGTGCGCGGTCATGTCGCGCAGTTCGTCTTCAACATCGGCGTCCAGGCCAGCCAGGCGGCCCTGGAGATTCAGGCCGGCCAGCTGGACTTCCAGACCTCGAACCTGGCCACCGCCGACATCATCCGGATCTCGCATGACGCCGCCCTGGCCAGCCAGGTACACCAGTCGCCGCGTCCGGAGACCACCTACCTGTTCCTGAACAACGAGGTGCCGCCGTTCAACAACATCGACGTCCGTAAGGCGGTCAACTACGCGATCGACCGCACGGCCATCGAGGAGCAGTGGGGCGGACCGCTGGTCGGATCGGTCACCAGCCAGATCATGGTGCCCGGCGCGCTCGGCTACGCGCCCTACCCCGCCTACCCGAACACGCCCACCCTCGCGGCCGCGAAGGCGCTGATGAAGGAATCCGGCGTGAAGGTGCCGCTCACCACCTCGCTGCGGGCGCAGAACGACGCGCCTGGT
>PLDT01000125.1:0-42381 GCA_003136255.1 Actinomycetota bacterium | reverse complement strand
TCCGCCCGCGTCATCCAGGCCGCCGGCCCGGCCCGGTCCGCCCGTGTCGTCGGCTCCGGCTACCGCCCCCATGCCGAAGTTCACCCCGACCACCTGGTCGGTGGTGGTCACATCGGACCGGATCTACTACGAGCGCATGCAGCTCAAACGGGATCTCACCGGCCAGGACGTGGCGTTCCCGGAGTTCAGCACCGAACGGCGATTCCAGCTCAGCGGAAGGCAGATGCGGATCGGGCGGCGCAGCGCGGCCCGTGGCGTGGAACCGGAGATAGACCTGTCCGGGCCGCCCGTGGACCCCGGCGTCAGCCGCCTGCACGCGCTGCTGCTCCCTGCCTCGGACGGCTCGTGGGCCGTACTGGACCCCGGCTCGGCCAACGGCACGCTGCTCAACGGCCGCGAGATAGCGCCAGGAGACCTGATCCCGCTGCGCGACGGTGACCGGATCAACCTCGGGGCCTGGACCGCGATCACCCTGCGCCGCGAGTAGGATCGCCGTGCCATGAACCCGAACTTGTCTGCTTGTGCCCACCCGAAGTAGTCCTGGATTGCGGGCAAAATAGAGAACGTCATGGTGCGTCGGTTCCGATGACGGGAGCATGCGTGGCGGGTCGGCGATGAGCACCACGGTTACCGGTAGCCCGCCGCGAGGGCAGACCGCATCGCACCGGCGCGGCTCCGGGGGACAGGCCGCACCGCGGGCGCGACGCTGGCTGCGGCTCCCGCGGGCCTCGACCACACCGGGCCAGCTCTGGCTCGTCCGGGCCGGCGTGGTGATCGGGTGCCTGGCCTGGGGCGCGCTGGCCGCGCTGACGGTCATCCAGCACGCGTCGGCGGCGCACGACGTGGCGGCCACCGACGAAACGCTCAGCCTGGACGCCCAGCAGATCTACCAGTCACTCGCCGACGCCGACGTCACCGTCTCCACCGCTTACCTGTACGGGCGGACCGGCCCGTACGCGGACCGGGTGCGCTACCAGCACGACATCGCGGTCGCCGCCGCCGACCTGAAGGTCGTCACGGCCGCGAGCGGCAACTCAAGCGTCGGGACCAGCCTGAGCACGTTGTCCGCCGCCCTGCCGGTCTACACCGGCTACGTCGAGGACGGCCAGATCTACAACTCGCTGGGCTACCCCGCGGGCGGCTCGTTCATCCAGGTGGCGTCCGAGGAGATGCACGTCACCATGCTGCCCGCCGCCCGCAGCGTATACGCGCAGGAGAACGCCCAGCTCACGACGGCCAGCGCGCAGGCCACCGGGCTTCCGCTCGCCGTGATCGCCCTGGTGGCGGGCCTGGCTGTCCTGGTCCTGCTGTTGCGGACCCAGCGCTGGCTGTCGAGGCGTACCCAACGGACCGTCAACGTCGGCCTGTTCCTCGCGTCCGCGGCCGCGATCGCGGCGCTCGTCTGGCTCGTCGTCGCTCTGGCCGGGGGCCGTTCCGATCTGCTGCAGGCCACCAAGCACGGCTCCGGCCCGGCGCGGACACTGGCCCAGGCCGACATCACGGCCCTGCAGGCGCGCGGCGACCAGACCCTCAACCTGATCTCGCGCACCGGCGACGCTAACTTCCAGCAGGACTTCCACGCCGCGCAGAGCCAGCTGAGCACCGAGTTGAGCAGCGCCGACGCACAGAGCGCGGTCGGCGGCGCGGGGCCGATCGCGGCTGCCGGGCACGCTGCGACCGCCTGGTTCGCGGTCAACCAGCGCGCGCAGCAACTGGACGCCGCAGCCAACTACGGCGCCGAGACCCAGCTGGAGATAGGATCTGGGCCGGGCACCGCGGGCACACTGTTCGCCCAGCTCGAGTCCGACTTGGAGGCCGCGATCAATGCCGATCAGGCTGTCTTCGCCTCGAACGCGGCGGCGGGCTCGGACGCGTTCGGCGGCTTGGAAGCCGGCATCATCGTGGCGGCCCTGGTCATGGCGGTCGGCTCCGGATGGGGCCTGACCCGGCGCCTGGCGGAGTATCGATGACCGTCCCGGTGCTGACCAAGGAGCGAGCGCCTGCCGTGGTGCAGGCGGCGGTCGCCGAGCGCGACGCCATCCAGGCCAACCTGCTGGAGCTGGACGGCAGCTTCGGCAAGCGGCTGCTGGAGGGAGCCGCCCTCAGCGGACAGACCAGGCGGCGCTGGGAAGCCACCGCGGTCAGCCTGGCCAAGCTGTGGCAGCTCTACTCGGCCTACTCGGCCGTCGTCGACCGGGCCGCCGACGCGGTTCACGGCCACCTCGGACCTCGCGAGCTGGCCGCGATCACCAACCTGCTCACCGGGCCATCCGTCCAGCTGGCGGCCGGGCCCGCACCGCTGGCCGGCCGCGACCTGGCCGACTCCGGCCGCGAGGACCTGACCGTGGTCGCGGCGGTGACCCGGATGCGGCGCGCCTTCGGCCCGATCACCGAGGTGGTCTCGGCCGCGGAGCAGGTGGTGAACGAGATGGCAGGCAAGTTGGACGTGCTCGGCACCGAGCTGGGCCGGGTGACGCCGCTAGCCGCCTCGCTCGCCGATGAGGCCCTGACCGGGAACCTGGCCGCGGCGCAGAGCAAGCTGTCCCGGCTACGCGCCACGCTGAGCTCCGATCCGCTCTCGCTGTGGCAGGGCGCCCCGGCCCCGGCGGCCGGGACCGTCGACATGTCGGCCGCAGACCGGCTGCAGGACCAGGTCAGTGCCGCGGTGACCCGCGTCGACGAGCTGGTCCGGTTGCGGGAGGAGGCGCGGCAGCGCATCGCCGAGGTGACGACGGCCGCCGCCACAGCGCGCGCCGCCTATGAGGACGCGGCCGCCGCCTGGCAGCGAGCCGCGGTCAAGATCGCCGCCGAGGCGCTGCCCGCTCAGCCGCCCGGCCTCGCCGACCTGACCGTCCGGCTGGCCGACCTCGACACGCTGCTGGCCGCTGGGCGCTGGACCCGGCTCGCCGCCGAGCTCGACGAGATCGAACGAGAGCTCACCACGGCCGCCGGGAGTTTTCATGACACCGAACGGACCGTGGTGGCAGCCATGAGCCGCCGTGACGAGCTGCGCGGGCTGCTCGGCGCCTACCAGGCCAAGGCGGCCCGTTTGGGCGCGGACGAAGATCCCGGCCTGACCGAACGCTTCAACCACGCCCGCGGCCTGCTGTGGACCGCGCCCTGCGACCTCGCGGCGGCCGCGGACGCGGTGACCGGCTACCAGCAGGCCGTCCTGGCGCTAGGAGGACAGCCGCGATGACCACGGCCATGGCCCGATGCACGCAGCCCGGCTGCGACGGGATGATCGAGGACGGCTACTGCAACACCTGCGGGCTGGCCGCCCCCGCCGCATCCTCGGGCCCTTCAGGTCCTTCCGGCTCGGCCGGCTCGGCCGCCTCGGGGTGGGCCAGCGCGGCCCCGTCCGGGAGCTCAGGAACGTCCGGGAGCGCGCGCTCCCGGGCCCGGGGTCGCGGCAGCAGTCGGTCGGCCCGGGGCCGTCTCGGCGCAGGCCTGGTCGACATCCCGCCGGTCCCGTACCGGGATCCGGCCAGCGCCGTGCTCGCCGATCCGGAGGTACTGGAGGCCAAGCGCTACTGCAGCAACTGCGATCAGCCCGTCGGCCGAGGGCGGGACGGGCGTCCCGGCCTGCCCGAAGGATTCTGCCGGAACTGCGGCACCCGGTTCTCGTTCACCCCCAAGCTGGAACCGGGAGAACTGGTCGCCGGCCAGTACGAGGTGCTCGGCTGCCTGGCCCACGGCGGGCTCGGCTGGATCTACCTGGCCAAGGACCACAACGTCAGCGACCGGTGGGTGGTCCTGAAGGGCCTGCTGAACACCGGCGACGCCGACGCCATGGCGGCCGCGGTCGCCGAGCGGCAGTTCCTGGCCGAGGTCGAGCATCCCAACATCGTCCGGATCTACAACTTCGTCCAGCATGCCGACCGGCGCACCGCGGAGATAGCGGGCTACATCGTGATGGAGTACGTCGGCGGCAAGTCGCTCAAGCAGATCCTGGTCGACGCGCGCCAGGCCGGCGGCTCCGTGCCGGTGGCCCACGCGCTGGCCTACGCCATCGAGGTGCTGCCCGCCCTCGGATACCTGCACGACCGCGGGCTGGTGTACTGCGACTTCAAGCCGGACAACGTTATCCAGACCGAAGAGCAACTCAAGCTCATCGACATGGGCGGCGTCCGCCGGGTCGACGGTGACGAGGCGATCTACGGGACGGTCGGCTACCAGGCCCCGGAGATCGAGGCCGACGGCCCTTCGCCCAGCTCCGACCTGTACACCGTGGGCCGGGCGCTGGCCGTGCTGACCTTCGAGTTCCGGGGCTTCCAGGGCACGTACAAGGACACCCTGCCCGACGGGGTGCCGCTGCTCGGCGAGCAGGAATCCTTCGCCCGGCTGCTGCGGCGCGCCACCCACCGGGATCCCGACCGCCGGTTCGGCTCCGCGGGAGAGATGGCCGAGCAGCTCACCGGCGTGCTCCGCGAGGTGCTCGCGGTCGCCGACGGCGTGCCGCGGCCCGCTTTCTCCAGCCTGTTCAGCCCCGAGGTCCAAGCCATCGGGACGACCGCTGACCTCGCCGCAGCGGCCCCAACGGCCCCAGCGGCCCCGTTGACCGCTCCCGCTGCGCCGTCCCCAGCGGCCCCGACACCCCCGGCCAGCCGGCTGGACGCACCCCCCGCCGCCGAGATCGTCGCCGGATTGCCGCTACCGCAGGTCGAGCGGTCCGACCCCGCGGCCGGTTACCTGGCCACGTTCGCCGGGCTCAACCCGGCCCAGCGGATCGTGGCCCTCACCTTGGCCGTCGCGGGTGACCCGACCATCCCGCGCGAGGTTACCGAGTCGGCCGAGACCCGGCTGGCGTTGGCCCGGGCCAGGATCGACGTCGGCGACTACCAGGCCGCGGCGGCCGTGCTGGCCGATCTGGCCGCGGACGATCCGTCCGACTGGCGGGTCGCCTGGTACAACGGGCTGCGTGACCTGGCCGCCGGGGAACCCGGCGGCGCGCAGACCGCCCCCGGTGCGTTCAGTGCCGTATTCGACGAACTGCCGGGCGAACTCGCGCCCAAGCTCGCGCTCGCCTTCGCCGCCGAAATCGCGGGCGACCCGACCACGGCCAAGCGCTACTACCGCCTCGTGTGGACCGTGGACCGGTCCTATATCAGCGCCGCGTTCGGGCTGGCCAGGACGAGCCTGGCCACGGGCGACCGGTCTGGCGCGATCGCGGCGCTCGCGGCGGTGCCCGCCTCGTCGAGCCACTACGCGGCGGCGCAGATTGAAGCGGTGCGGATCCTGGTGTCCGGAGACGGCCATGCCCACGTGAACGGGGACGACCTGCGGCAGGCCGGCGGTCAGCTCGGCCGGCTGGCCGTGGACGAGGTACGCAGGCAGCAGCTCACCGTGGAGATCCTCCGGGCCGCGCTCGACTGGTGCACATCCGGCCAGCCCACGGGCGGCGCTCCCATTCTCGGCTGCGAGCCCAGCCCGCGCGCCATGCGCTTCGGGCTGGAACGGAGCTACCGGGCGCTGGCCCGGCTGACGCCGGACCAGGCCCGCCGGGTGGAGCTCATCGATATGGCCAACGCGATCCGGCCCAGGACCCTCACGTGACGGGCGACCCGGGCGCCACGGGCGCCCCGCCGGTTCCCGAAGTCACCTGCCCGTCGTGTGGCGCGCCGGTCGAGGCGGGGGACAGCTTCTGCGAGTCATGCGGGACCGAGCTGGCCCCGCCCATGGTGAGCGCCGCGCTACCCGGGTACGAGGCGGAGTGCCCGGTGTGCTCGGTGGACCCCGAGGCTCCGCCCAGCGCGATCACGGCAGAAGGTTACTGCGAGTCGTGCGGCCGCAAACTGCCGTCCGGCCGTGACCATTCCGAACTCGACCTCGGGCTGCTGGCCGGGGTGACCGATCGCGGCCTGCGGCATTCCCGCAACGAGGACGCGATGGCCCTGGCCACGGCCGACGTTCCGGGCGGCCCGATAGCGATAGCCGTCGTCTGCGACGGGGTGTCCACCTCCCCGCGGCCGGACGAGGCGTCGCTAGGCGCCGCGCAGGCCGCGGCACGGTCGCTGCTCACCTCGGCCCGGCGAGGCGATGACCCAGCCGAGGCCTCGCGGGCCGCGGTGTACTCGGCTCACCTCGTCCTGGCCAAGATGGGCTCGCCGGGGGACGCGCCGTCGGCGACCTACATATCGGCGGTCATCGGTCGCGACGCGGTCACGGTGTGCTGGCTCGGGGACAGCCGCGCCTACTGGCTCAGCACGGGCCCGGACGTGATACGCCTCAGCACGGATGACTCACTGGCCGAGGAACTGGTCGCCCGGGGCACGATGGACGAGGCACAGGCCCTGGCCTCCCCGCAGGCACACGTGATCACTCGCTGGCTCGGCGCCGACCTGGTCGAGCCCCAGCCGCACGTCGTCCGGTTCGAACCGCCCGGACCCGGTGTCCTGCTGGTGTGCTCGGACGGGCTGTGGAACTACCGGCCCGACGCAGCGGGCCTGGCCGCGCTCGCGCTCCCGGCCGCACTCACCGACCCGCTCGGCGCCGCCGCCGAACTGGTGAAGTTCGCGCTCGACGCGGGGGGCATGGACAACATCACCGCGGTGCTGGTTCCGATCCCGCTGGCACCGTTCCCGGCCGAACCGTCTCATCCGAAAACCGTTCCTGTCCGGCGTGTAGCGACGTTATAACCCAGGAGAGACTCCGCCATGACCGAGTCCGGCTTCACCGTCGTCGTCGACCAGAACCAGTACCTGCCCGAGGGCGGGCGTGAGGTCAGCGCCATCGTTACCGTCACGTCGGCCGCCGATGCGGCCGGACTCAGCGGTCCCGGCCCGGCCGACGGGAGCGCGGAAATCATCATCATCGACTGCTCGGGGTCGATGGAGTACCCGCACACCAAGATCGCCGAGGCGCGCGCGGCCACCGCCGCCGCGGTGGACGTGGTCCGGGACGGCGTCCTGTTCTCGGTCATCGCCGGCACCAACCAGGCCTGGCCCGTCTTCCCCGCCGACGCCAGCATGGCCCGGGCCGACGCCTCCTCCCGGGCCGCGGCCAAGCAAGCGGTGACGGCCCTGCGGGCCAGCGGCGGCACGGCCATCGGCCAGTGGCTGGACCTGGCCCGGCAGACGTTTGAGCGGTACCCGGCCAAACTCCGGCACGCCATCTTGCTGACTGACGGCAAGAACCAGCACGAGACCCCCGAGCAGCTCGCCGCGGCCATCGGCCAGTGCGGGGGCGTCTTCAGCTGCGATTGCCGCGGCGTCGGCACCGACTGGGAGGTCAAAGAGCTCCGCACCATATCGACTGCCCTGCTCGGCAGCGTAGACATCGTGCCCGACCCGTCCGGGCTGGCCGCCGACTTCGCGGCGCTGATGCAGAACGCGATGGGCAAGCAGGTCGCCGACGTGGCGCTGCGGGTATGGACTCCCCAGCACGCCACGGTCAAGTATGTCAAGCAGGTGGCCCCTACGGTCGAAGAGCTGACCGATCGGCGGTCGCCGTCCGGGCCGCAGGCCGGCGACTACCCGACCGGGGCCTGGGGGCCCGGGGAGAGCCGCGACTACCACGTGGGCGTCGAGGTCACTCCGGCCGGCCTGGGGCAGGAGATGCTCGCGGCCCGGGTGAGCCTGGTGGCCCTGTCTGCGTCCGGCGCCGACGTGCTCGGCCAGGGCCTGGTCCGGGCGATCTGGACCGACGACGAGGCGCTGTCCACCAGGATCAACCCGGGCGTGGCGCACTACACCGGACAGGCCGAGCTCGCCGCCGCCATCCAGGACGGGCTGGAGGCCCGCAAGCAGGGCGATGAGGAAACCGCGACGGCCAAGCTGGGCCGGGCCGTGGCGCTGGCCCACCAGTCGGGCAACGAGGACACGGCCAAGCTGCTGGCCAAGGTGGTCGACGTCATCGACGTCGAAACCGGGACGGTCCGGCTGCGCAAGCAGGTCGAGGACGCCGACGAAATGGCTCTCGACACCCGGTCGACCAAGACGGTCCGGGCGAGGAAATAGCCTCCTGCGAAGAGCAGCGTATCCAGGAGGCACCGATGGCGATCTGTCCTAGCGGGCATGACTCGGCGAGCGACGACTTCTGTGACGTATGCGGCATACGCATCGCCGGGAGCCCCAGCCCCGCGATCCCCGCCGGAAGCACCGGCGGCACCGGGAGCACCGGCAGCGGCTACGGCCCCGCAGGCACCGGCGGCTACGGCTCCGCGGGCAGCGGCGGCTACGTCTCCGCGTCCGGCGGGGGCTACGGCCCCGCGGCCGGCGGCCCCGCCGCCGAGCCGTGTCCGAGGTGCGGCACGCCGAGGATCGGCCAGTTCTGCGAGGCGTGCGGCTACAAGTTCGGCGCCGCCCAGCCGCCCTGGCCGCCTGCCCCGCCCGCGCCGCGGCCATCGGGCCTCACGTCCGGGTCCCAGCCCCTAGCTGCCCCGCGGCCGCCCTCGGCTCAGCACTCGTCCCAGCCCTCGTTCCAGCCCCCGCTCTCGGCGCAGCCGCCGCCCTCGCCGGAGCCCCGGCACTCGTCCCAGCCCCGGCACTCCTCCCAGCCCTCGCTCCCGCCCCAGCCCCCGCCCTGGACCCCGGCTCAGACCGGGCCTTCGGTAGCGGCCGCTCCGCCCGGGCCCTCGGTAACAGGCCCGCCCTCGGTCCCGTCGGCTCCTTCGGTCCGGTCGGCACCCTCCGTCCCGTCGGTCCCCTCGGTCCCGACCGCTCCGCCAGTCCCGCCCACCCGTCCGGTGGTCCCGCCGCCCTATGCCCCGGTCACCTGGAGCGCCGTGGTGTCCTCCGATCGCGCCTACCACGAGAACGTCCAGGCGGCGAGCGGCCCCGACGCGGCCTCGGTGCCGTTCCCCGGCTACTACGCCGAACGGCGGTTCCGGCTGACCGGCCTCCAGATGCGGATCGGCCGGCGCAGCGTATCCCGCGGCATCAATCCGGAGATCGACCTGACCGGCCCGCCCGTCGACCCGGGCATCAGCCGGCTGCACGCGGTGCTGATCGCCGCGCCCGACGGCAGCTGGGCGGTGCTGGATCCCGGCTCGGCCAACGGCACGCTGGTCAACGGGGCCGAGATCCCGACCGGAGTCCAGGTGCCGTTGCGCGACGGGGACCGCATCAACCTGGGCGGCTGGACGGCGATAACGGTACATCGCGGGTAGCTATCACGGCCGTGATCCCTGACCAAAGGGACCCGAGGCGCTAACGTAAGCGGCATGATCAACGTGCCGCCCACGCCCGACCACGCCGAGGTTGACCTGGGCACCGCTGCCGGAGTCACCGACCGGGGTTTGCGGCATGCGCGCAACGAAGACGCGTTGGCCCTGGCGTCGGAGCAGACACCTGACGGCCTCGTGGTGGTGGCCGTGGTCTGCGACGGCGTGTCCTCCTCACCCCGGCCCGACGAGGCGTCGGACGCGGCCGCTCAGGCCGCACTGCCGGTCCTGCTCGAGGCCGTCCAGACCGGCGGGGATCTGGCCGAGGCGTCCCGGGCCGCGGTAGTGGCCGCCCGTAAGTCGGTGGCCGAACTCGGCGAGCCGGAGGGCGAAAGGTCGGCGACCACGTTCGTCTCCGTGGTCGCGGCCCGCACCGACATGACCGTGTGCTGGCTGGGCGACAGCCGGGCCTACTGGCTGGCCCCGACCGAGTCCGAGTCGGTCCAGCTCACCCGCGATGACTCGGTGGCCGGGGGCATGGTCGAGGCCGGCCTGGCGACCGAGGAAACGGCCATGGCGTTGCCCCACGCGCACGTGCTGACCCGCTGGCTCGGCGCCGAAGCGGCCGACCTGGACGGTGAGCCGGGGCGCGCCCCGCACGTGGAGCGGTACGCCCCACCCGGCGTCGGGGTCCTGCTCGTGTGCTCAGACGGCCTGTGGAACTACCTGCCCGAGGCGGCCGAACTGGCCCGGCTCGCGCTGCCCCGGGCCATGACCGACCCGCTCGGCTCCGCGAATGACATGGTGCGGTTCGCAGTCGACGCCGGCGGCGCCGACAACATCACGGCCGTCCTGATCCCCTACCCCGCACCGGAACCATCCTGACGCCTCAGTACTTGGGCCCGACGAACTCATCCAGCCGCGCCACCGCCTCCCGCCGAGCCACCGATATAACGTTCCGCCGCGAGAACCGCCACGCCACCCCCAGCAGGTCCAAAGTCTCCCCGCACAACCGAAGAATGTCTCCGGATTCATTGCTGAATTGGTAACGCGGGTACTCATACCATCGGTCTCCGTCGCTTAGCCTTCGCCGTACTCGGTTGGCGCCACGCCAGCCGTCGGAATGGAACAGTCCCCTGGCGAATTCACCAGGGTATTGCCGTACGATCGCGATTTGCCATTGCTCGAGCTCGATTTTCCGAGTGTGCTTACGTCCGGGCCCGTGCTGTGGAAATAGGCATGGCCAGTGCTTGGAGGTGCTCTTGACCGCGGTGCATCCCTGGTAGTGGACACAGAAGACACTTGATGCGGGCATGACGTCAGACATCGCTTGCCGGCAGGCCGCCAGGAGCCCCGGCCAGTCGTCGCAGCAAGCGATCCACAGCGCGAACACATCTCTTCGCCCGCGCGTGATTGAGCCGTCTCCGAGGTAAAGCCCGAGGAGGTATGCGTACGCTGGCTCGTCCATCGATCTGCCGTGGCAGCGGGGACACTGCCTTCTGCGTTCGGCGCCGGGGCTGTCGGCGGCACGTCGGCGGCCGCTGCGCCAGTGCCGGATCGCGGCCGCGGATACGTCGCAGATTCGAGCGTTTTCTCGGTCGAGAATGCCAATACGTGATAGGCGAAGAGCCATGTCAACCGTGGCCTGCTGGTACATGACTAAATTATCGCTCGTGCCACTGACATTTATGCGGAATGCCGAAGTGGCCGTCAGAGGTCGCAGACATAATGCGGGTGTTGAGTGCCGGGAGCGGGATTCGAACCCGCACGCCCTTCCGAGCAGACGCTTTTGAGACGTCCATGTCTGCCGTTCCATCATCCCGGCACGATCTGCGGTATGTGTCGAGCACATCGTAGCTCGACCCTCCCGCAGGCTCGATGAGGATAATCTACCCGGTCACGGTAGGCTCGTGGGGTGAGTCAGAAGCTACTGCGTGTCGTGATCGCCGAAGACGAAGCCCTGATCCGTCTCGACCTCAAGGAGATGCTCGAGGAAGAGGGTTACTCGGTCGTGGCCGAGGTCGGCGACGGGGAGTCCGCCGTCGAGCGGGTGACCGCGCTGCACCCGGATCTGGCCATCCTTGACGTCAAGATGCCGATCCTGGACGGCATTTCCGCCGCCGAGCGGATCGCCGCGGAGCGGCTCGCGCCGGTCGTCATCCTCACCGCCTTCTCCCAGCGCGAACTCGTGGAACGAGCCCGCGACGCGGGCGCGATGGCCTACCTGGTCAAGCCGTTCACCAAGGCTGACCTGGTGCCCGCCGTCGAGATGGCGGTCAGCCGGTTCACCGAGATCCGCGCGCTCGACCTCGAGATCGACACGCTGCGCGAGCGTCTGGAGGTCCGCAAGCTCCTCGACCGGGCCAAGGGCCTGCTTCAGTCCGAGCACGGCCTCAGCGAGCCCGCGGCGTTCCGCTGGATCCAGAAGACGTCCATGGACCGCCGGCTGACGATGCGCAAGGTCGCCGAGGCGGTCATCGAAGGCAGCATGCAGGTCCCCGCCGAGCCAGCCGACTGACCGCCGGAAAAGCTGACCGCCGGTAAAGCTGACCGCCGGACAACGCCGACTGGCCGCCCGGAAAAAAGGAACCCGGGGGACCGTTGGTGCCGTGCCTGCCTTCCCCGGCTGGCACGTTCTCTACTTGGACCCCCGGGCTCGCCGTCACCACGTTAGCGACCGGCCGCCGCGCGGGCAAAAGAAGAGCCGCCCCGACGCTAACCCGTGATCACATGCCGGTCACCTACCGTTTTATCCGGCGTCCGCGACGTTCAGGCCCGGGCCACCGGCCTGGTCCCTGATCAGGCAGGTCAGCCGGGACGTGCACACGCGGTGGCCGCCCGCATCCGTGACCGCGATATCGTAGGTGGCCAGCGTCCGGCCCCCGTGCGCCAAAGTGGCCACGGCCGTGACCTCCCCGTCGCGGACACCCCGGTGGTGCGTCGCGCTGATCTCGATGCCGACCACCATCCGGCCCGCGCCCGCATGCAGGAACGCGCCGAGCGATCCGACGGTCTCCGCGAGCACGCAGGACGCGCCCCCGTGCAGCAGGCCCTGCGGCTGGATGTTGCCCTCGACCGGCATGGTCGCCACGACCCGTTCCGCCGACGCCGACACGATCGTGATGCCCATACGGTGCGGGAGCGTGCCCTCACCCACCGTCGTGGCCATGATCTTGTCCAGCGTTTCCTGCTCCATCCCGTCCCACTCCAGCTTTCCCTCGAGGGCCCGCCCGGTCCACCTACAGGTTCCCACGACGGGCCCTTCGGCCGCCCGCGCCCCAGGTACGTGCGGAAAGACCAGATCCACAAATTTCAGCGAAAGATTTTGTGACTTAAAGGGTGACTTATGTCTTGTTAACGCTCACAATCTGGGTTGGAACCCGTTCATGAAGGGAGTGCAGCATGCGCGAGATCGGAAGACAACGCCGTCTCCGCCGCCCGGCCCTCATCGGTCTGGCCGCGTTGGCGGCGATCGCCATCGGAGGGTCGCTGACGGCCACCCAGGCCCAGGCGAGGACCACGGCGCCGGCCCGACCCGCTGGCGGCGGCGGGCTGTCGATCAGCAAGGCATTCTTCGGTAACACCGTCGAGCCCTACACGGGCAAGGAAACCGCCGTCTACCGCTACACGCTGAGCAACGCCAACGGGATGAGCGTCGACATCCTCACCTTCGGCGGCATCGTCCAGCAGATCAACGTGCCGAGCCGGTTCGGGCACGTGTCCGACGTGGTGCTGGGCTTCCCGACCCTGCAGGACTACGTCACCGAGGACAGCCCGCCGGTGACCGCGAACGGCGGTCCGTACTTCGGCGAGCTGATCGGCCGGTACGGCAACCGGATCGCCAAGGGTACCTTCACGCTGAACCAGCCGGGCGTCGGGCCGGTCACCTACACCGTGCCCGTCAACAACGGCGTGAACAGCCTGCACGGCGGGCTCGTCGGCTTCGGCAACCACATCTGGGCCGACCAGCCCGTCCGAACCAGCAGCGAGGTAGGCGTGCAGCTCACGCTGGTCAGCCCGAACGGCGACCAGGCCGCCGCCGCCGGCACCCCCGGCTGCCCGAACGGGTGCACCGGTTACCCGGCCAAGCTCAAGGTGGTCGTCACCTACACGCTGAACAACCATAACCAGATCGGCATCAAGTACGTCGCGACCGACGAGTCGTCCAACCTCAACACGGTCCTCAACCTGACCAACCACAGCTACTTCAACCTGGCGGGCGAGAACGCCCCCGTGGGCACCGCCTACAGCCAGCCCATCCAGATCAACGCGAACGAGTACACGCCGACGGACACCACCCAGATCCCGCTCGGCACCAACGTTCCCGTGGCCGGCACGCCGTTCGACTTCACCACCCCGCACACGATCGGCTCCCGCATCGGCGAGGTCAGCGCGCCTGACAACGCCCCGGCCGCGGACAACCAGCTGCTCATCGCCCAGGGCTACGACCACAACTGGGTGCTGAACNNGGCTACACGTTCGAGACCCAGCACTTCCCGAACTCGCCCAACCAGCCCAACTTCCCCTCAACCGAGCTGGGTGCGGGCAAGACCGTCACCTCGATGACCATCTTCGCGTTCAACTTCTAGCCAGTACCGGGTCCCCGTCCGCCACTTCGCGGCACGCAGGTGGCGGACGGGGCCACCACCGCCCGTTCGGCCAATAGGATCGAACCCGTGGCGACACAAGCACCAGACTCCGCAGCTCACGACCGGTTGCTGCTGCTCGACGGCCATTCGCTGGCTTACCGGGCGTTCTTCGCGCTTCCGATCGAGAACTTCTCCACCACCACCGGGCAGCCGACCAACGCGGTGTACGGGTTCACCGCGATGCTCATCAACGTGCTGCGCGACGAGAAGCCGACCCACGTCGCGGTGGCCTTCGACCGCGGGGAGCCGACGTTCCGGCACGAGCAGTGGGTCGAGTACAAGGCCAACCGGCGCGAGACGCCGGAGGACTTCCGCAGCCAGCTCAGCCTGATCTTCGAGGTGCTGGACGCGCTCGGCATCCGGCGGCTGTCCGCGCCCGGCTACGAAGCCGACGACATCATCGCCACCCTGGCCACGCAGGCCGCGGCGGAGGAGATGGACGTGCTCATTGTCACCGGTGACCGCGACGTCCTCCAGCTGGTGAGCGACCGGGTGACGGCGCTGATGACCCGCCGCGGCATCACCGACATGACCCGCTTCACTCCGCAGACCGTGCAGGAGAAGTACGGGCTCTCCCCGGCGCAGTACCCCGACTTCGCCGCCGTCCGCGGCGACCCGAGCGACAACCTGCCCGGCATCCCGGGCGTGGGGGAGAAGACCGCGACCAAGTGGATCGCGGAGTTCGGCTCGCTGGCCAACTTGGTGGACCGGGTGGACGAGGTCAAGGGCAAGGTCGGCGACGCGCTGCGTGAGCACCTGGCCACCGTGCTGCGCAACCGTCAGCTCACCTCGCTGCTCACCGACCTGCCCGCCGAGACGGTCGGTGCCGTGCCCGGCGACCTGCTGCCGGTGGCTTGGGACCGGGAAAAGATCCACCAGCTCTTCGACACCCTGCAGTTCCGCGTGCTGCGAGACCGGCTGTACCAGACGCTGCCGCACGGCCTGATCGGCGCCGTGGGTTCGGCGGACCAGATCCTCACCGCCGAGGGCGGCCCAGCGAAGCAGGCTCTTGATGTGGTGGCCGACCTGCTCGGACCCGATGAGCTCGCGGCCTGGCTGGCCGCCCATGCTTCCGCCGAACGGTCCGGCCTGGCAGTAGCCGGCAGCTGGGGACGCGGCACGGGGAATTTGACCGCCGTGGCTATCGCGGCCCCGGACGGTCACGGCGCCCACGTCGACCCCACCGCGCTTACCGACGACGACGAGCGGGCCCTGGCCGCCTGGCTGGCCGATCCCGCGCACCCCAAGGTCCTGCACGACGCCAAGGGCCCCCTGCACGCCTTCGCCGCCCGCGGCTTCACCCTGGCCGGCCTGGAATGCGACACGGCGCTGGCCGCCTACCTGGCCCTGCCGGGCCAGCGCACCTTCGATCTGGCCGACCTGACGCTGCGCTACACCGGCCAGGAGCTCCGTGAGGAGCCCGCGGACGGCCAGCTCACGCTGGACGGGTCGGTCGAGCGCGACGCGGCCGCCGGGCTCGTGCTGCGCGCCCAGGCCACCCTGCAGCTCGCCGCGGCGCTCGACGCCGACCTGGACCGCCGCGAGGCCGGCGCGTTGCTGCGCGAACTGGAACTGCCGCTAGTCTCGGTGCTGGCCAAGATGGAGCACACCGGGATCGCCGCCGACCTCGACCACTTCGCGGCCATGTCCGCCACACTGCACGGCGAGGTGAAGGCGGCCGAGCAGGCCGCGTTCGCCGTCGTCGGGCACGAGTTCAACCTCGGCTCGCCCAAGCAGCTGCAGGAAATCCTGTTCACCGAGCTCGGGCTGCCCAAGACCAAGCGGATCAAGACCGGGTACACCACCGACTCCGAGGCGCTGACCAGCCTGCTCGCGCAGACCGGCCATCCGCTGCTCGAGCATCTGCTCCGGCACCGCGACGTGTCCAAGCTGATGACGATCGTGGACTCGCTGATCCCGATGCCGGGCGAGGACGGCCGGATCCACACCACCTACAACCAGACCATCGCGGCCACCGGCCGGCTGTCCTCCACCGACCCGAACCTGCAGAACATCCCGATCCGCAGCGAGCTCGGCCGGCAGATCCGCAAGGGCTTCATCGTCGGCGCGGGCTACGAGTGCCTGCTCACCGCGGACTACAGCCAGATCGAGCTGCGCATCATGGCCCACCTGTCCGGCGACGAGGCGCTGATCGCCGCGTTCGAGTCCGGGCACGACTTCCACGCCGCTACCGCCTCCCGGGTGTTCGGGCTGCCGCCCGAGGAGGTGGGACCCGAGCTGCGCGCCAAGATCAAGGCGATGAACTACGGCCTGGCCTACGGCCTGTCCGCCTTCGGGCTCTCCAACCAGCTGCGCATCACCCCGGACGAGGCCCGCGGGCTGATGGATGAGTACTTCAAGGAGTTCGGCGGCGTGCGGGACTACTTGCACGAGGTGGTCTCCCGGGCCCGGATGGACGGCTACACCGCGACCATGATGGGCCGGCGCCGCTACCTGCCCGACCTGACCTCGGACAACCGGCAGCGGCGGGAGATGGCCGAACGGATGGCCCTGAACGCGCCCATCCAAGGCTCGGCCGCCGACGTGATCAAGGTGGCCATGCTGGCCGTGGACAGCTCCCTGACCGGCGCGGGGCTGCGCTCCCGGATGCTGCTCCAGGTCCACGACGAGCTGCTCATCGAGGTGGCGCCCGGCGAGTACGACCAGGCCCACGACCTAGTCTGCGCCGCCATGGCCGGCGCTGCCGCGCTGCGCGTCCCGCTGGACGTCTCGGTAGGCACCGGCCGAACCTGGGACGACGCAGCGCATTAGTGCTGGCCCGGGGGGACGACCCCCCGAACCCCCCGGTGCGCTTCACGCCCGGCCACTCCATCCCCGGCCATCCCCTTGGACCTCTGGGGCCTCGGGCCGGGACGACCGAGACCCTATTGTGGCCGGGCTCAAATTGACCCTTCGACCTGGCTCTCATATCCTGAACGCTGCGCCGTATCCTCGTGCGTTCCGTCGTGGTAACGTGACATCACGTCACGTGACCGGGCTGGCGGCCGCCGGGCATGCCGTGGTCGGCCCGTGCTGGTTCCGGTAGGTCCTGCGAATTCTGGTCATTCTGGGGTGCGCGGTTCTGCGGCGCGTCCAAAAAAACCTTCCCTGTCCGCATCCGGAGCCAACCCACACATGACGAGCAGCACGCAAGCCAACTCGACCCCCAAGGTGGCGGTCAACGACATCGGGTCCGAGGAGGCATTCCTCGCCGCGATCGACGAAACCATCAAGTATTTCAACGACGGTGACATCGTCGAAGGAACAGTCGTAAAGGTCGACCGAGACGAGGTATTGCTCGATATCGGCTACAAGACAGAAGGCGTGATTCCCTCACGCGAACTGTCGATCAAACACGATGTCGACCCGCATGACGTAGTCAAGACCGGCGAGCACATCGAGGCCCTGGTCCTCCAGAAGGAGGACAAAGAAGGCCGCCTGATCCTGTCCAAGAAGCGGGCCCAGTACGAACGGGCCTGGGGCACGATCGAGAAGATCAAGGACGAGGACGGCGTGGTCACCGGCACGGTGATCGAAGTCGTCAAGGGCGGCCTGATCCTGGACATCGGCCTGCGCGGCTTCCTGCCCGCCTCGCTGGTGGAGATGCGCCGCGTCCGCGATCTTCAGCCGTACGTAGGCCGGGAGATCGAGGCCAAGATCATCGAGCTGGACAAGAACCGCAACAACGTGGTCCTGTCCCGCCGGGCCTGGCTGGAACAGACCCAGTCCGAGGTCCGCCACACCTTCCTCAACACCTTGTCCAAGGGCCAGATCCGCAAGGGCGTCGTCTCCTCGATCGTCAACTTCGGCGCGTTCGTCGACCTGGGCGGCGTGGACGGTCTGGTGCACGTGTCCGAGCTGTCCTGGAAGCACATCGACCACCCGGGCGAGGTCGTCGAGGTGGGCCAGGAGGTCACGGTCGAGGTGCTCGACGTGGACATGGACCGGGAGCGGGTCTCGCTCTCGCTCAAGTCCACGCAGGAAGACCCATGGCAGCAGTTCGCTCGGACCCACCAGATCGGCCAGGTCGTGCCGGGCCGGGTGACCAAGCTGGTGCCGTTCGGCGCGTTCGTCCGCGTCGAGGAGGGCATCGAGGGCCTGGTGCACATCTCCGAGCTCGCCGACCGGCACGTGGAGATTCCCGAGCAGGTTGTGCAGGTTGGCGACGAGATCTTCGTCAAGATCATCGACATCGACCTGGACCGGCGCCGGATCAGCCTGTCGCTCAAGCAGGCCAACGAAGGCACCGTCGGCGAGACGGTCGGCGACGACTTCGACCCGACGCTGTACGGCATGCCGGCCTCCTACGACGAGCAGGGCAACTACGAGTACCCCGACGGTTTCGACCCAGAGACCGGCGAGTGGCTGCCCGGCTACGAGAAGCAGCGTGAGGAGTGGGAGCACCAGTACGCTGAGGCGCGCGCCAGGTTCGAGGCGCACCGGCGGCAGGTGGAGGAATCCCGCAAGGCTGATGAGGAAGACGCGGCCGCGCCGGTGGGTGATGACTCTGGCGAGGACGGCTCGGCGGCTTCGGCCGGCAACGGCGGTGCCGCCCGGGCCGCCCGCGGAGCCCGCTCCGGCGGTCCCCGGCAGCCTGCGGGCGCGCCCGGAGCGGTTACGTCCAGCTCGAGTCCGGGTGCCGCCGCGACTGGTACCTTGGCCTCCGACGAGGCCCTGGCTGCCCTCCGCGAGAAGCTCTCCGGCGGCCAGTCCTGACCAACGCATAAGAGCGGCACCCACTACGGTGGGTGCCGCTTTTGTGTTGCCCGCCGGGCCCGTCGTAACCCAGGCGAGGCTCCCGCCGAACAACCGAGCTGGGCCTGCGGCGAGATCTAGACGCGGTTCCCCTACGCTGGTGCCCGTGGCGGGACACGGGGACCGGGTACTGCGGGCCGGGCTAACCGGCGGCATCGGGTCCGGCAAGAGCGAGGTATCCCGGCGGTTGGCCGCTCACGGGGCCGTGATCATCGACGCGGACATCGCCGCCCGGGCCGTGGTCGAGCTGGGCACCCCGGGGCTGGCGCGAGTCGCGGAGGCCTTCGGCGCCGACGTGCTCGGCCCGGACGGCGCCCTGGACCGGGACCGGCTCGGCGCGATCGTGTTCCGCGATCCCGCCTCACGCGCCACGCTGAACGCCATCGTCCACCCCCTGGTCGCAGAGTGGATGCGGGCCGCCGAGCAGGCCGCCGTGGATGCGGCCCGCGGCGACCTGATCATCGTGCACGACGTGCCGCTGCTGGCCGAGAACCGCCGGGCCGGCGGCTTCGACCTGGTCATCGTGGTAGACGTCCCGCCCGAGCTTCAGCTCGAGCGACTGGTCGGGCAGCGCGGCCTGACACCGGATCAGGCCTCGGCCCGCCTGGCCGCGCAGGCCAGTCGGGAGCAGCGCCTGGCCGTGGCCGACCTGGTGATCGACAACTCCGGCTCCCTGCAGGACCTCGACCGCCGCGTCGCCGAGGTCTGGACCGAGCTCACCCGCCTACTGCCTCGTCAGCCGCCGTTACCGGGCGGCGGCGGCGCGAAGGGCAGGCTCACGCAGCTCGGCGCGGGCGGTGAGGTCAGCTTCCCGTCCGAGAACGACGTGGTCATCGTGCCGTTCGTACTGGTCCCCACGGCCACGACCAGGACGTCACCGGCCGGAATACCCTGCGCGTTGACGGTGAAGGAGCCGTCCTTTGAGCTGCCCCCCTGCACGCTGATGCTGCCGCGGGCCACCGGCACGGCGGGCGCCGGCAGCGACCGGATGCTCGGACAGCCGGCCCCGACCGGCACGATGATCACATTGTCGCCGAGCTGGTGCAGCTTGGCGTTGGCTTGGGTGATCCCGGACGTCTGGTAGACGTCGAGCGTGACCGTCCCGTTGGGGTTCTTGGTCACCGCGTAGGCCGGACTGCCACCGCCGCTGCTGGCCGCCAGGGCCCCGGCGGTGCCCGCGACGGCGAGGCAGCCCGCGCCGGCCACCAGCAAGGTCCGGCGCGCTGCGACGCGGGGCCTTGGCGCCGGCGGCTGGGTGTGTGCCAGCGTCGATCCGTGCTCCCGCATCAGATCGGCGAATAGCTGGTCGGCAAAGTTAGTCATTACGGTCACCCCTGATCTCGTTCTTGGTGATGGCTTGCTTACGCAACGCTTGGTTGTGCCCTGCTTCCTTGCGCAGCCGGGCGCGGGTCCGCATCAGCCGCATCCGTACCGTGCCCGGCGTGAGCCCCAGTGCGGCCGCCGCCTCCTTCGGCCGAAGTCCCGCGATGTCCACCAGCTCGATCACCGCGCGGTCCCGTTCCGGCAGCGCGCCCAGCGCGGTGATCAGGTCGTGGCCGGCTCGTTCGGCATCGATCCGCTCGAGCAGTTCCTCGACCTGGTCCGGGTCTAGGTCACGGCGGCCGGCCAGCCGCCCCAGCTTGTGCTGCTGCCGGCTGTACGCCTCGCAGTACGATGCGTAGACCCGCCGGGCGATCCCGAACACCCAGGCCCGTGCAGTGCCCTTGCGCGGATCGAAAGACCCGAAGTAGGTGATCACCGCGACGAAGGTGTCCGCGGTGAGGTCGGCGACCAGCTGCGGATCGGCGCTGCGCCGCGCGAAGTACGCCGTCACGACGTCGACGTTCGCCCGGTACAGCCGCTCGAACTCGGCGGTCGCGCCAGCGTCTCCCGGCGGTTCCCTGGTCCCGGCGGCCGGCGATGTTGTTGCTGCTGCTGTCCTTTCGGTCACGTCTCTAGTAGCCGATCAGCCGCCGCAGCGTCACGCCGTGGTGTCACCGCCCCCGGTCCTTGCGGCGAATCCCGTCACCGCGAACAGCGGCCATTTTTCGGATGGGCCATTCAGCGCGTGGCTGCCGCGCTCGGCAAAGGTGATGCCCGATCCGGTCACCAGATCCTTGACCGTCCGGGAGACCAGGATCTCCGCGGGCAGCGCGATCGCCGCGACCCGGTCGGTGATCTGCACCGAGGCTCCCGCGATGTCCTCGCCCACCAGGTCCACCTCGCCGGTGTGGATCCCCGCCCGGATCTGGATTCCCGCCGCGGCCGCTCCCTCGCGGACCGCGGCCGCGCAACGGATCGCGTGGCCGGGCGCGTCGAAGGTAGCCAGGATGCCGTCCGCGGTGGTCCTGATCAGCCGTCCCCGGTGTCCGCGAACCAGATCCCCGGCGGCTGACTCGACCGGTGCCGCCTCGGCCCGGCCGTCGACCGTCTTGGCGTAGAGGATGGTGGCCAGCACGCGGTCCGGCTCGCCCGGAGGTGAGGTACTGGCTAGGAAGTCGGCGATCTCGGCGCAGAGCGCCTCGCGGTCCCCGCTGGCCGCGAATCGCAGCCAGTGGTCGCCCGGCTGTTCCCAATAGCGGGCGCCAGCGATGTGGGCAGCCAGGTAGCGGCCGTGACACGGCGGCACTACGCGATCGCCAGCGCGCTGGATCACCAAGGTGGGCACGTGGATAGCAGGCAGCACGGCGCGGACATCGATATCGCGGATCATCCGCAGCATCCGCAGGAACGCGCTCGGGCTGACCGCCATCCGCTCGAACCGCCCAAACGCCTGGCGCCAGCGGGTCGAGTCCGCCCGGCTCTGCATGTACCACTCGATGCTCGCGCCCTGCCCCCAGCGGTTCGCGGCGATCTCGCGCAAGTCGTCGTACATCTCCTGCGCGTCCTGCCCGCACGGGTAGCCCGGGGCCGGGAACCGGCGGGCCGAGGCCGACCCCAGGATCAGCGCGGTGACGCGCCCGGGATGGGTGGCCGCGAACAGGATGCTCATCGGAGCGCCCTCCGAGTAGCCGAAGAACACGGCCTTGCTGGAGCTCGCGGCACGCATCACCGCCCGGACGTCCTCGATCCGTTCTTCGAGCGACATGTCGCCGGGTGCGCGATCCGACAGCCCGGTGTCCCGCTTGTCGAACATAATCAGCCGCCCCAGCTTGGCCAGGCGCCGGTAGAAGGCGGCCATCTGGGGGTCTTCCCAGAGTAGTTCGAGGTGGCTCATCAAGCCGGGCACGAACAAGATGTCCCGGTCCCCGTGGCCGAGGACCTGATAGGCGATGTGGATACCGTCGCTGGTCTGAACGTAACGGACCTCCGGCATGGCCTCGTCAGTGACTCCGCCGGGCTCGCGCGCACCAGCCGCCGCTGGACCCTTGAGCGCGGGATCCTGGCGCAGGATGCGCGCGTGCAGCTCGCGTAGCTCCGGGCTGGGCTCGATCGCGAGCTCGGCGACCAGGATGTCGCGCAACTCCCGGTAGGCGCGCAGCGCGTCGGCCTGCCGCCCGGCCCGGTACAGGGCGAGCATCCGCTGGGACCAGAACCGCTCGCGCAGCGGATGCGCCGCGGTGAGTGCTTCCAGCTCCGCGATGAGGTCGCGGTGCCGGCCGCCCGCCAGCAGGGCCTCGGCCCGCGATTCGAGCACGGCTAGGCGCAGCTCCTCCAGGCGCCCCGCCTCCGCGCGTGCCGACGGCACCGCGTCGAAGCCGGCCAGCGCAGGCCCGCGCCACAGACCCAGGGCCTGGTCGAAGCGCTGCGTGGCTGTGGCGGCGTCACCGGCGGCCAGCGCTGCGTCGCCCTCGGCGGCGAGCTGTTCGAACCGTAGTGCGTCCAGTTCCCCGGGCTCCACCCGCAGCAGGTAACCCGGCGACCGGGTGGCCAGCCGGTCGGCCTCCCCGGCCGATCGGAGCGCCTTGCGCAGCTCGGACAGGCGGACCTGCATGCTGCCGGTCGCCCTATCGGCCGGCTGGCCAGGCCAGAGTTCCTCGAGCAGCCGGTCAGACGACACCACCTGGTTGGCGCGCACCAGGAGCAGGGCCAGCACCGCCCGGGTCCGGGCGCCCGCCACCGCCAGGGACTGGCCTCCGGCCGTCACCTCGAGCGAACCGAGCACTCCGAACTCCACCCTGACCCCATCCATCCCGGCGCTGGTAAGTAAACGGTAAGCCCGCCGTAGGCCGCCGGGAACCCGCACCGGTCACGATGCAGAGGCAGGCCGAGCCTGCGAGGCCGCGACGGGAGGAGACACCATGTCCGGTACGCCACCGGTCGTGATCATCGGAGCCGGGGTGGGCGGGCTGACCTTGGCCTTGCTGCTGCGGCAGCGCGGTATCTCCGCTGAGGTCCTGGAGCAGTCCAGCGAGCTGCGTGAGGTGGGCGCGGCGGTCTCGCTCGCGGCCAACGCGACCCGGGTGATGCGGCACATCGGCCTGGGTGAACCCCTGGCCCGGGTGTCGACCGAGCCCACCGCGCTCATCCACCGCGATGGCCGCGACGGTCACCGGATCGCGGTCACGCCTGGCCCGCAGTGGTACCGGGATACGTTCGGCGCACCGTTCTATGGCCTGCACCGGGCGGACCTGCAGCGGGTCCTCGCCGATGCGTTCGGGCCCGACCACCTGCACCTGGACTGCCGCGTCGAATCCCTGGAGGAACGTGGCCCGGGGATGCGGGTGCGCTGCTCGTCGGGCGCCGTCTTCGAGGCCAGCCTCGTGGTGGGCGCTGACGGCGTGCACTCGCTGGTCCGGCACTGGGTGACCGGCGGTGACGAGCCGGTCTACTCGGGCACGTCCGGATTCCGCGGCCTAGTCCCGGTCGACCTGCTGCCCCGGCTGCCCGATTCCGGCGCCCTGCAGTTCTGGATCGGGCCCGGCGCGCACCTGCTGCACTATCCGATCGACGGCGGCCGCCTGATCAACTTCTTGGCCGTGATCGACACGCCAGGGCAGTGGACGGCACCGGGCTGGATGGAGGCCGCCCCAGACGGCGCGCACCTCAAGGCATTCGCCGGCTGGCACCCGGCGGTTACCGACATGCTCAGCGCCGTGCCGCAGTCCCCGCGCTGGGGCCTGTTCGCCCGGCGGCCGCTGGCTCGCTGGAGCCGCGGCCCGGCCGTGCTACTGGGCGATGCCGCCCACGCCATGCTTCCGCACCACGGCCAGGGCGCGAACCAGACGATCGAGGACGCGGCCGTCCTGGCGACCGAACTTGACGGCGCCGACGACATCCCGGCCGCGCTGTGCCGCTACGCCAGCCGGCGCCGGGCCCGGACCCGCAAGGTCCAGCTCATGTCGTGGGCAGCGTCGTCTGCGCTGCACCTGCCCGACGGCCCGGCCGCTCGGCGGCGCGACGCCTACCTAGCCCTGGCCCCGCAGCACCTAGCGTGGATCCACAGCCACGACGCGCTCGCCCCCGCCCTCGCGCGCTGTTAGAACCGGCGCCGCCGGCGTCGCGGCGCCGCCGGAGCGCCAAGGAATGTCAGACCCCCCGCCTAGAGTTCTATTCTTGGAGGTGGGTTGTGCGTCCGGTAACCGATTTGAAGCGTAGCGTCGCGCCGTTCGAAGTCGTGACCGACATGGTCCCGGCGGGTGATCAGCCGCAGGCGATCGCCGACATCACCCGGCGCATCCAGGCGGGCGACACTCACACCGTCCTGCTCGGCGCGACCGGGACCGGGAAGACCGCCTCGGTCGCCTGGATCGCGGAGCGGCTGCAGCGCCCGGTACTGGTCATGCTGCCGAACAAGACGCTCGCCGCCCAGTTCGCCAACGAGCTGCGCGAGATGCTGCCCCACAACGCGATCGAGTACTTCGTCTCCTACTACGACTACTACCAGCCCGAAGCGTACGTCCCGCAGACCGACACCTACATCGAGAAGGACTCCTCGATCAACTCCGAGGTCGAGCGGCTCAGGCACTCGGCCACCAACTCCCTGCTGACCCGACGCGACACCATCGTCGTCTCTTCGGTGTCGTGCATCTACGGCCTGGGCACCCCGCAGGAGTACGTGGACCGGATGCTCACGGTCAAGCTCGGCGACACCATCGACCGGGACACGCTGCTGCGCAAGCTGGTTGGCATGCAGTACGCGCGAAATGACCTGGCCTTCACCCGCGGCACCTTCCGGGTCCGCGGGGACACCATCGAGATCATCCCGATGTACGAGGAGCTCGCCGTCCGGATCGAGATGTTCGGCGACGAGATCGAGCGGCTGATGACGCTGCACCCCCTCACCGGCGAGGTGATCAGCGAGGACACTGAGCTGTACATCTTCCCGGCGTCGCACTACGTGGCCGGGCCGGAGCGGATGGAGCGCGCCATCCACGGCATCGAGGCCGAGCTCGCCGAGCGGCTCGGCGAGCTCGACCAGCAGGGCAAGCTGCTCGAGGCGCAGCGGCTCCGCATGCGGACCACCTACGACATCGAGATGATGCGCCAGGTCGGCAGCTGTTCCGGCATCGAGAACTACTCGCGGCACATCGACGGCCGCGAGGTGGGCAGCCCGCCGAATACCCTGCTCGACTACTTCCCGGAGGACTTCCTCCTGGTCATCGACGAGTCGCACGTCACCGTCCCGCAGATCGGCGCCATGTACGAGGGCGACGTGTCCCGCAAGCGGGTGCTGGTCGAGCACGGCTTCCGGCTGCCCAGCGCGATTGACAACCGCCCGCTGACCTGGGATGAGTTCCTCGACCGGATCGGGCAGACCATCTACCTGTCGGCCACCCCCGGGCCGTACGAGCTGCAGCGCGTGGGCGGCGACGTGGTCGAGCAGGTGATCAGGCCGACCGGCCTGGTCGATCCCGAGGTGGTCATCAAGCCGACCAAGGGCCAGATCGACGACCTGCTGCACGAGATCGGGCTGCGGACCGAGCGGGACGAGCGGGTGCTGGTCACCACGCTCACCAAGCGGATGGCCGAGGACCTGACCGACTACCTGCTCGAGAACGGGGTCCGGGCCAGGTACCTGCACAGCGAGGTAGACACACTGCGCCGGATCGAGCTGCTGCGCGAGCTGCGGGTCGGCGAATACGACGTGCTGGTCGGCATCAACCTGCTCCGCGAGGGCCTGGACCTGCCCGAGGTCTCGCTGGTCGCGATCCTGGACGCGGACAAGGAAGGCTTCCTGCGCTCGGGCACGGCGCTGATCCAGACCATCGGCCGCGCCGCACGGAACGTGTCCGGCCAGGTCCACATGTACGCCGACACCGTGACCCCCTCCATGAAGCGGGCCATCGAGGAGACCAACCGCCGGCGCGACAAGCAGGAGGAATACAACCGGGCGCACGGCATCGACCCGCAGCCGCTGCGCAAGCGCATCGCCGACATCCTGGACCAGATCGTCCGCGAGGACGCCGACACCGAGCAGCTGATCGGCGGCGGCGGCCGGCAGCAGTCCCGCGGCAAGGCGCCGGTGCCGGGCCTGTCGAGCCGGGCCCGCGCCGCCGTCCAGGCCGCCGGGCACGCCGAGGCCGGCGCCCCCAGCAGCGCCGCCCGCGGCGAGCTGGTCGGGTTGATCACCGAGCTCACCGAGCAGATGCACGCGGCCGCCGCCGAGCTGCACTTCGAAGTCGCGGCCCGGCTCCGCGACGAGATCCGCGACCTCAAGCACGAGCTGCGCGGCATGCACGCGGCCGGCGTCTGACCCGCGACACGCGCTGCGGCATGATAGTACATAAGTCCGCCGGAATGCTGAGTGACAGCTGACTGTTGCCTAAGTAAGTAACCCGGCGGTGTTAGGGGCGGCCCGCAGCGGAACCTGGTTTCAGTGGGCCTAGCGCAAAACGCAGCCGACTAGCGGAGATGCCGGGGGAGGTGTGGAGTGCTAGTCAGCCTGATCGCGGCGGTCGTCGCGGCGGTCTTTTACGGCGTTGCTTCGGTGATGCAGGCCATTGCCGTCCGCTCGGCCAGCCATCGGGGAGTGCAGGACGCGACCGGCGGCGGCGTCGATCCCGGTCTCGTGGTGCGTATGCTGCATCAATGGCGGTTCGTGGCCAGCATCTGCCTTGACGCTCTCGGCTTCCTGGCCCAGCTTGTGGCCCTGCATCGGCTGCCCCTGTTCGTGGTGCAGGCCTTCGTCGCGTCGAACCTGGCGGTAACCGCGGTGGTCGCCTCGCGGGTGATCGGGATGACCCTGTCCTGGCGGGAGTGGGCGGCGGTCATCGGCGTGGTGGCGGGCGTGGGCCTGCTCGGCTCCTCGGCAGGTGCCCAGGGCGCCTCGCAGGTGGGGGCGGTCTTCAAGCTCGCCCTGATCGTGGCGGTCGCGGGCCTGGCCGTCGTAGGCCTGGCCGCGGCCAAGCTCAACGACCCGTACCGCACCACGGCGCTGGGCATCACGGCTGGCTTCGGCTTCGGGGTACTCAGCATCGCCGCTCGCGTCTTGAACGGCTTCTCGCCGCTCGAGCTGGCCCGCGACCCGGCCGCCTACGCGATCGCCGCGGCCGGCATCATCTCGTTCATGTTCTACGCCACCGCCCTGGAGGGCGGCAGTGTCACGGTCGCCACGGCCGCCGTGGTGCTGAGCGAAACCATCCCGCCTGCCGTCATCGGGGTCATTTTCCTCGGCGACCAGACCCGGCCCGGGCTGGCCGGCGTGGCCTGGGCAGGGTTCGTCATCGCCATCGCTTCCGCCGTCATGCTGGCCAGATTCGGCGAGGCGCACCACGCGGAAGACGTGGCGATGGCCGACGCGGTGGCACATCGGAAAGCAAATGCCGGGCCGGCCGCCTGCGAGCTGTTATTCTGGTGGCCCGTGGACCTGCAGCTTTTCCTGCCCTGCCGGACACTGCCATACCGGAAACCACGGGAGTCTTATAGTGGCCGCATCATCACGTCACCCACGGCCTGTACAAACCCGACACCTCTTTGTCACCGGGGGAGTCGCCTCTAGCCTCGGCAAGGGACTGACCGCGTCCAGCCTGGGCCGCCTGCTCAAACTCAGAGGCCTGCGGGTCACCATGCAGAAGCTCGACCCGTACCTGAACGTCGACCCGGGCACCATGAACCCGTTCCAGCACGGTGAGGTGTTCGTGACCGACGACGGGACCGAAACCGACCTCGACGTCGGACATTACGAACGGTTCCTCGACACCAACCTGCAGGGCGAGGCCAACGTCACCACCGGCCAGATCTACTCCACGGTGATCGCGAACGAACGGCGCGGTGCGTACCTCGGCGACACCGTGCAGGTGATCCCGCACATCACCAACGAGATCAAGTCCCGCATCCTGCAGATGGGCGGGGACGACGTCGACGTGGTGATCACCGAGGTCGGCGGGACCGTCGGCGACATCGAGTCGCTGCCGTTCCTCGAGGCCATCCGCCAGATCAGGCACGAGATCGGCCGGGACCGCTGTTTCTTCCTGCACGTCAGCCTGCTGCCCTACATCGGCCCGTCCGGTGAGCTGAAGACCAAGCCCACCCAGCATTCGGTGGCCGCGCTGCGCAGCATCGGCATCCAGCCCGACGCGATCGTGGCCCGCTCCGACCGCCCGATCAGCGTCGGCCTGAAGCGCAAGATCAGCTTGATGTGCGACGTGGACGAGGAAGCGGTGGTTTCCGCGCCCGACGCCCCGTCCATCTACGACATCCCGAAGGTGCTGCACGCCGAGGGGCTGGACGCCTATGTCGTACGCAGGCTCGGCCTGCCGTTCCGCGACGTGGACTGGAGCGAGTGGGACGACCTGCTGCGCCGAGTGCACCGTCCGGCCCACAGCCTCACGATCGCGCTGGTCGGCAAGTACGTCGACCTGCCCGACGCCTACCTGTCCCCGGCCGAGGCGCTCAAGGCCGGCGGTTTCGCCAACGATGCCCAGGTGAACGTCCGCTGGGTGATCAGCGACGCCTGCGAGGACCCAGAAGGCGCCGCCGCCGAGCTCGACGGGGTCGACGGGGTGCTGATCCCGGGCGGTTTCGGCGTGCGCGGCATCGAGGGGAAGATCGGCGCGATCCGGTACGCGCGCGAGCACGGCATCCCGATCCTGGGCCTGTGCCTCGGCCTGCAGTGCATGGTCATTGAGGTGGCACGGGACCTGGCCGGGCTGGCCGACGCGGACAGCGCCGAGTTCAACCCGCACACGCCGTACCCGGTGATCGCCACCATGGCCGACCAGGAAGACGTGGTGGCGGGGGAGCGGGACATGGGCGGCACCATGCGCCTGGGCCTGTATCCGGCGGTCCTGCAGCCCGGCACGCGGGTGGCAGAGCTGTACGGCGCCACCCTGGTCGAGGAGCGGCACCGGCACCGGTACGAGGTCAACAACACCTACCGCGGGGCGCTCGAGCAGGCCGGGCTGGTCTTCTCCGGGCTCTCACCGGACGGCCACCTGGTGGAGTTCGCCGAGCTGCCCAGCCACCCGTTCTTCGTGGGCACCCAGGCACATCCGGAATTCCTGTCCCGCCCGACCCGGCCGCATCCGCTATTCAATGGCCTGATCGCCGCCGCGCTCGCGCGGTCCAAGACCCTGACCTCGGCCAGCAACCTGACCAGCGCGCGCGCCGCGGCCACCGCATGACCGAACAACAGCATGCGAACATTAAAGACGAGCCCGAGCACTGGCCCGTCGCCTCCTCGGTGGAGCTGCTTCGTGCCCGGCTGGTCACCGTACGCAGCGACAAGGTCCGCACCCCTGATAACCATTTGGCCGAACGCGACGTGGTGCTTCATCCCGGCGCCGTGGCCGTGCTCGCCCTGGACGACGCCGACCGGATCTTGATGATCAGGCAGTACCGGCATCCGGTAGGACACCTGCTGTGGGAGATCCCGGCGGGCCTGCGCGACGTCGCGGGGGAGGACCCGTGGGTCACCGCGCAGCGCGAGCTGGCGGAGGAAGCGAGCTACCGGGCCCGCGACTGGCGGGTGCTGGCCGACTACTACTCCTCGCCCGGCTACAGCACCGAGCGCCTGCGCATCTTCCTGGCCCGCGACCTGGAACCCGTGCCCCCCGCCGAACGCCATTTCGTCCCCCAGGACGAGGAGGCGTACCTGCTGCTCGACTGGCTGCCGCTGGACCAGGCGGTGCGCAAGGTGCTGGCCGGGGAGCTCCACAACGGCGCCGCCGCCCTGGGCATCATGGCGGGGTACGCTGCCAGGTCACAGGGGTATGACCGACTTCGTCGGGCCGATGCCCCCGAAGAGCAATGACGCTCGCTGTCTGGAAGGACCACCATGAAGGTTGGAATTCCCAAGGAGATAAAGAACCACGAATACCGGGTGGCGATCACGCCGGCCGGCGTTCACGAACTGGCCCGTAACGGCCATCAGGTGGTCATCCAGGCCGGGGCGGGGGAGGGCTCGTCGATCCCCGACGAGGACTTCACCACCGCCGGCGCGAAGATCCTGCCCACCGCGGACGACGTGTGGGGCGAGGGCGATCTGATCCTCAAGGTCAAGGAGCCGATCGAAGAGGAGTACCACCGGATGCGGTCGGGCCAGGTGCTGTTCACCTACCTGCACCTGGCCGCCTCCAGGGCCTGCACCGACGCGCTGCTCGCGGCCGGTGTCACCTCGATCGCGTACGAGACCGTCCAACTTCCCGACGGGTCGCTGCCGCTGCTCGCCCCGATGTCCGAGGTCGCCGGCCGGATGGCCCCCCAGGTGGGGGCGCACCACCTGCAGCGCGACGGCGGCGGCCGCGGCGTGCTGATGGGCGGGGTATCCGGCGTGTACGCGGCCAAGGTGGTCGTGCTCGGCGCGGGCGTCTCCGGCATGAACGCCGCCGCGATCGCCCTCGGCATGCAGGCCGAGGTCCTGCTGGTGGACAAGAACGTCGCCCGCCTTCGCCAGGCGGACGCCATCTACCAGGGGCACTGCCAGACCGTCGCGTCCAACGCCTACGAGATCGAGCGCGCCGTGATCGACGCCGACCTGGTCATCGGCGCGGTGCTGGTGCCCGGGGCCAAGGCCCCCAAGCTGGTCAGCGACGACCTGGTGTCCCGGATGAAGTCGGGCGCGGTCCTCGTCGACATCGCGATCGACCAGGGCGGCTGCTTCGAGGGCTCCCGGCCGACCACGCACGCCGACCCGACCTACAAGGTGCACGACGCGCTGTTCTACTGCGTGGCGAACATGCCGGGCGCCGTCCCGCACACGTCCACCTACGCGCTGACCAACGTCACGCTGCCCTACACCGTCGAGATCGCCAACCGCGGCTGGCGGGACGCGCTCCGCGCCGATCCCCCCCTCGCCCTGGGCCTGAACACCTACGCCGGCGAGGTGACCTGCGAGCCCGTCGCCGAAGCCCACGGCCTGCCCTACACCCCCCTAGCCCAGGTCCTCAACTAGCGCGCCATGGCGCCGGGGCAGACGGTGGGCGAGGCGGTGCGCGGGTACCTGGCGCACCTGGTGGTGGAGCGGGGACTGGCGGGAAACACGGTCGAGTCGTACCGGCGGGACCTGCGCCGGTACGAGTCCTCGCTGGCCGGGCGGGGCAGGGCTCGGCTCGCTGACGTCACGTCCGCCGATGTGGCGGAGTTCCTCGCCTCCCTCCGCGAAGGCGACGCCGAGCACCAGGCGCTGGCGGTCAGCTCGGCGGCCCGGGCGGTGATCGCGGTCCGCGGGCTGCACGCGTTCGCGGCCGCCCAGGGCTTGGCCGAGTCGGATCCGGCGCGTGACGTGCCGCCCCCGACACCGCCCAGGCGCCTGCCGAAGGCGATCACCGTGACCAACGTGGAGCACCTGCTGGACGCGTCGGGCCCGGGCCCCGATGACCTGTCAGCGGACCCCCGGCTGCTCCGGGACCGGGCCCTGCTGGAGTTCCTGTACGGGACCGGGGCCAGGATCTCCGAGGCGACCGGACTCGACGTGGACGAACTCCACCTGGACGACGACCCGGTGGTCCGGCTGGCCGGGAAGGGCGGCAAGCATCGGGTGGTCCCGGTCGGCAGCTACGCGGTGCGGGCCCTGCAGGCCTACCTGGTCCGGGCCCGGCCCGCCCTGGCCGCCGCGTCCCGGCGGGTCTCGGTAAGCCCTGCGGTGTTCCTGAACGCCCGGGGCGGACGCCTGACCCGGCAGGGCGCCTGGGGCGTCCTGCACGCCGCCGCCGACCGGGCCGGCCTGGCCGACGTGTCGCCCCATACGCTGCGGCACTCGTTCGCCACGCACATGCTCGACGGCGGGGCCGACATCCGGGTCGTCCAGGAACTGCTTGGCCACGCGTCGGTCGCGACCACGCAGATCTACACCCTGATCACGGTGGACCGGCTCCGCGAGGTCTACGCGACCTCCCACCCCCGCGCCCTCGGCTGAGGGCTCCCGTCCAGAGCACCATCGGGTCCGCCGACGCCGCCTACGCAGCGGCACCCAAGGACCATTGCTGCCGCTCTGGCAGCACCGATGGAACATCGCTGTCGTGGAGAGTCCCGCCGGTCACCGGAAATGGCGGGTCAGCTCGTTGGCGTAGGTGCGGCCCAGGGTGCCCTTGTGGTCGGTGATCCACTGGGTCAGCGAGGTTTCGCCGGTCGCCGGGCCGTCGGTGTCGGCCAGGCCGTCGGCCATCGCCTCGAACTCCTCGGCGGTCAGCAGCGTGTCGCGCAGCGCCAGGCCGAGGAGACGGGCGGCCGGCGGGATCAGCGATCCGGGCAGGTTGATGACCCGGCTGCGGCTGCCGACCGCGTCCCTGATGAAACGCACCAGGTCGCCGAACGCCGGTCGGTCCGGCCCGACCGCATCGATGACCTCGGATCCGGTGGCGCCGGCGGCCTGGACGCACAGCCGGGCCAGGTCGTCAACGTGGATCGGGCGGATGTGGTACTCGCCCGTCCCGCCCACGGCGAAGACCGGCAGGTGCCGCAGCAGCCACGCGATGTTGTTGATCAGGACTCCGTTGCCGCCGAACAGGATGGCCGGCCGCAGCACGGTGTGGGGCAGCCTGAGATCGGCGAGGGCCTGCTCGACCGCCGCCTTGCCGCGGAAGTACGGGTAGGGCGAGTCGGCGTCGGGATGGGTGATCGACACGTGCACCACCCGGTGCACGCCGGCCTCGGCGGCCGCCTGGAACAGCACCCGCGACTGGGCTACGGCGCTCTCGTGGCTGACCTGCCCGTGCGCGAAGCGCACCCAGTAGGTATTGACCAGCGTCCGGGCGCCGCGCAGCGACTCGGCGAGCCCGGCCGGATCGGCGAAATCCAGCGGCCTGACCTCGATGGCGGTACCCGCGGGCGCGCGGCCGGGATGACCGGTGAGGGTGCGCACCCGCCGGCCCGCCGCCTGCAGTTCGCCGGCGATGACCGCCCCGGAGTAGCTGAACGCTCCGGTCACCACGTCGAAGTCGTCGCTCACGTGGTCATCACCGTTCCTCGAGCGTGGCCACCAGCGCGGTAAGCGCCTGGCCCAGGGGAGCGTCGAGCGTCGCGGCCGCGTACCGATCGCCCCGGGTGGACCCCTGATTGACGATCACAACCGGTACCGGCACCTTCGCCGCGTGCCGCACGTAACGCAAGCCCGACATCACGGTCAGCGAGGACCCCAGGACGACCAGCGAGCTGGCCCGTTCGACCATCGTGTAGCAGGCCTCGGCCCGCGCCCGGGGCACATTCTCGCCGAAGAACACCACGTCCGGCTTGAGCGTTCCGTGACACAAAGCGCAGTCGACGACCCGGAAGGAGTCGGTCGCGTCATCGGCGAGCACCGCGTCCCCGTCAGGATTGATCAACGCCGCCGACCCCGCGTCCCAGCCGGGGTTGGCCGCCGCGAGCCGACGGTGCAGGTCGGTGCGTGCCGTTCGCTGACCGCACGACAAGCAGATGACCCGGTGCAGGCTGCCGTGCAGTTCGGTCACTTCGGCTCCACCCATCACTGGGCCCGCCGCTTGGTGCAGGCCGTCGACGTTCTGCGTGATGATCCCGGCCAGCAGCCCGCGGCGGCCGAGCTCGGCGACCGCGTGGTGACCGTGGTTCGGGGCCGCCTGGCCGATGTGCTGCCAGCCCAGGTGGCTGCGGGCCCAGTACCGCCGCCGGGCGGCCGCACTTGCGGTAAAGGTCTGGTAGGTCATCGGCGTCGCCCGCCGGGCCAGACCGGTCGGCCCGCGGTAATCGGGGATGCCGGACTCCGTGGACAACCCGGCTCCGCTCAGGACCAGCACGTTCCCGGCGGCGACGACGTCCAGGAGCATGCCGAACGACCCTGTCGTTCTCGCCTCCGCCAACTGGGTCACGACTCTATGGTGCCTCATCCGGCGCAGCGGCCGGTCCGGTGCCCCGCGCTGGGCTAGGCCGCGGCGGTGGTAATGGCACGGGCCACCGCGGCGGCGCCCTGCGGGTCGAACACGATCGTGTAGTGGTTCACGTCGGGCACCCGCAGCGGCCTTAGCTGCGGAACGAGTTCCGCCCATTTCTCGACCAGTTCGGGCGGCAGTATGCCCGGCGGCTCGCCGAGGAACCCGCCCGGCGCGGTCAGTAGCGGAGTTGGCTGCGTCAGGCGGCCGAGTGCGTCCGCGAACGGCTTAGCCGCGAGTACGTCCCGGCTGTCGGCGCTGACCGCGGCCGGGACCACCCTGGACCGCATGCTGCCCGGCTCGCCCGCCAGGTCGTAGCGGGCGTACGCCTCGACATCGGCGGTCCAGTGGTCCGCCAGCGCCGGATGGGCCCGCCAGAAGTCCAGGTAGGCCTCGATGCTGGGGAAGGTCTGTCGCAGCCGGGCGATCGCCGGGCCGATCGAGGCCTCGAGCGCCACGTCCGGGTCGATGCCGTCCGGGACCGGGAGCGGCAGGCCGCCGTCCACCAGGACCAGGCGCCGCGACAGGTTCGGGTGCGCGTCGTGGGCCAGCAGGGCGACGTAGGCACCCAGCGAATGCCCGGCCAGGACGGGCCGGACCCCCGAACCGCCGAAATGCCGCAGTATCGCGGTCACGTCGGCCGCGTGCCGTTCCAGGCCGTACGGACCGGGCAGGTGGGCGCTGGAACCGCGCCCGCGCAGGTCAGGCGCCGCCAGTGTCCAGCCGGGCGGCATCTGGCGGGCCACCGCCTGCCACGACATGGCCGAGGCCGTGATCCCGTGCACGGCGACCGCCACTCGCTTGCCGGTGCCCCACTGGAGCACCCGCAGTTCCCCCCCGTCCACAGGGACGTCAAGCAGCCGGAGTTGCATTTTTACCCTCCCCAGTCTCGGCGGTTATGGCCGGGACCGCCCATATCTATCACTCATTATCCGCTATGACGATGACGGCGGTATGTCAACTCGACCACAAAGCTGACCGGCAAAACCATGCCATGCTGGACTGTGACTGGAATGCCAGGTAAACCAGGCTTGGAGGTAAGCGGGCCATGTCTGCAGCACTGAGTTACTCGTCCGGTGAATCGGCAACGCCCCTGCTGGGCGACACGATCGGGGGGAGCTTCGACGCGACGGCGGTGAGGTTCTCCGGCCGTGAAGCGCTCGTCGACCGGACGACCGGACGGCGCTGGACCTATGCGGAACTGGCCGCCGACGTCGATGCCCTGGCGCTCGGGCTGCTGGAAATCGGCATCCAGAAGGGCGACCGGGTCGGTATCTGGGCGCCGAACTGCGCGGAATGGACGCTCACCCAGTACGCGACGGCGAAGATCGGCGCCATCCTGGTCAACATCAACCCGGCCTACCGCACCCGCGAGCTCGAGTTCGTGCTCAATCAGTCGGGCGCCACGTTGCTCATCTCGGCCGAGCGGCTGAAGACGTCCGACTACGCGGGCATGATCGCCGAGGTACGGCCGCGATGTCCGGATCTGGCGCATGTCGTGCTGATCGGCCGCCCGGAATGGCAGTCGTTGCTGGAGAGCGGGCGGCGGCTGGATCGTGCGGTCCTCAACCGCATTCAGCTCGACACCGATGACCCCATCAACATCCAGTACACCTCCGGTACCACCGGTTTCCCGAAGGGCGCGACGCTCTCGCACCATAACATTCTCAACAACGGTTTCTTCGTGGGCGAGCTGTGTGACTACACCGAGGCCGACCGGATCTGCATTCCAGTGCCCTTCTACCATTGCTTCGGCATGGTCATGGGCAATCTCGCGGCCACCAGCCACGGCGCGTGCATGGTCATCCCCGCGCCCAGCTTCGATCCGGCCGCGACCCTGGAAGCCGTACAGGCCGAACGCTGCACCTCGCTGTACGGCGTTCCGACGATGTTCATCGCCGAGCTGTCCGCGCCCGGGTTCGCCGACTACGACCTGTCCAGCCTGCGCACCGGCATCATGGCGGGCTCGCCGTGCCCGGTCGAGGTGATGAAGCAGGTCATGTCGCGCATGTCGATGCGCGAGGTGTCTATCTGCTACGGCATGACCGAGACCTCGCCGGTATCCACCCAGACCCGCACCGACGATTCGCTGGACCGCCGCACCTCGACGGTGGGCCGCGTCGGGCCGCACCTGGAGGTCAAGGTCATCGACCCGGCGACCGGCGTGACCGTGCCCCGGGGTACGCCTGGCGAGCTGTGCACTCGCGGTTATTCGGTGATGCTCGGCTACTGGGCGCAGCCGGACAAGACCGCCGAAGCGGTCGACGCCGCGCACTGGATGCACACCGGTGACCTCGCCGTCATGGATTCCGACGGGTATCTGGCCATCACCGGGCGGATCAAGGACATGGTGATCCGCGGCGGCGAGAACGTCTACCCGCGGGAGATCGAGGAATTTCTCTACACGCATCCTGACATCCTGGACGCCCAGGTGATCGGCGTCCCGGATGCTGTTTACGGCGAGGAACTCATGGCCTGGGTCCGGCTGCGGCCCGGCGCTGCCGAATTGACCGCGGAGGAATTGCGGTCGTTCTGCTCCGGGCAGCTCGCGCATTACAAGATCCCTCGGTACGTGCATGTCGTGGATGAGTTCCCGATGACGGTGACGGGCAAGGTCAGGAAGGTGGAGATGCGGGAGCGCGCGGCGGAAATCCTCGGTCGCAATAACAGCTAACCGCCCAATACATTAACTCTGGATCAAGGTTCTTCCGGTGCGGGCCGGGTCCGTTGTAGGCTCCCTCCGTCGACCATGATCGGAGGACGGCACGTGAAGGTCCTGATCGCGGGGGGTGTCGGCTACGTCAGTCGCATTTTCAGCGCACATCCCGACATCTATGCCGTAGGCCATGTGCGAAGCGATCGGGGCGGACCCCAAGATGCGCACCGGCCTGCCGCCGCGGCGGCCGGCCCATGCCCTGGGCGCGATGATCCGCGCCCAGCGCTCGCGATCAACCTGGGGGACCGGCCCGGGTACCACGGTGCGGGAACCTCGGTTGGGCACCGGCGCCGGCGCACACGAAGATCAACTCGTGATCTGCCTTATCGGGCAAAAAGCGTACCGTGGTCATCCATGTCAGGATCGCGAACTTCGCGACATAGCAAGCAATAAGTGATTGTATTGGACTAATCTCCAGAACACGTATGATCAAATAGATTTGGTACAACTCCGCGATCCCGCGGGGTTGTGGGGGTGCGGAGATGGGCGAGCAGCAGCACGGCTTGACGCCGGGGACGAGCGGGGACCCACCCTGGTCGACCGTCGCCGCCACCACGTTGCGCCTGTGGCTGCAAAGGCACTCCCAGCGCGGTCGGCGGCCAGCTTCCCGGCGCCGGCGTGGCGTCCTGGTGCTGAGCGCGGTCGCCGCTATGGCCGTCGGGGCCCTGGTCACGCTGGCCTTCACCCACCAGGGAGAACAGGCACAGAAGGCATCGGCGGTGCAGCCCGCCGATCCGGCCCCGAGCACGCCGAGCACGTCCAGTGCGCTGCAGATCGCCGCGGCGAACCGCGGCCAGGCGGCAGCCTGGATCGCGCAGCAAATGCTCCCGAGCGTGCTGATCGGCTGTGACCCGCTGATGTGCCAGGCACTGGAGGCGGCCAACGTCTCGGCCAGCAGGCTCTCGGTGGTGCAGCCATCGGCCCCCGACCCGCTGGGCGTCGAGGTGATCGTCGCCACGCCGGCGCTGCAGAGCCAGTTCGGCCCGCGCCTGGCCACGGTGTACGCGCCGCAGGTCCTGGCCAGTTTTGGCACTGGCGCCCAGCAGATCGACATCCGCTATCTCGCGCCGGGCGGGACCGCTGCCTTCGACGCCTCGCTCGCTGCGGATCGCAGCGCTCGCATCGAAGCGGGCCACCAACTGCTGAGCAATAAGAACGTCCGGGCCTCCGCGCAGGCCCGCGGCGCGCTATTGGCCGGCAACGTCGATCCTCGCCTGCTTATAACGCTTGGGCTACTTGCCCACGAAATGCCCGTACGGCTGGTACTTTTTACAGACCCGTCGCCAGGTGCGGGTTTCGCGGTTCCGCTACGTGGCGCCGAGATCGGCGCCACAGGGTCCGCTGGCCTGTCGGCGATGCTCGCGTTCCTGAATCAGCAAACCACATACCAACCCTCGCAATACGGCAAAATCAGGATCGCTAGCGGTCAGGCAGTCACCATGCGGTACGACGCCCCAGGTCCCCTGGGAATGAACGGCCCTTAGCATCTCATCGGCTGGGGTAAAGGGAGGGGTCATGAATATTTGGAAGGCATCTAGAAAACTGCTCATGTTGCTGGCCATGTCGGCCCTGATGCTAGGCATTCCCGCGACGGCGTTCGCGTCCTCTGCTACCACGGGTACGGGCTGGATCAGACTGGCCCACCTATCCCCGAACACGCCTGCGGTCGACGTGTACCTGTACTCGTTCGACAACTCCACCGCGATGATCGTGCTCCATCACGTCGCCTACGGGACCGTCTCGCCGTACGAGTCGGTGCAGGCCGGGGACTACAGCGTGGCCATGCGCGCCGCGGGCGCGTCCGCCACGAGCCAGCCCGTCCTGTCCACCAGCGTTACGGTCGCCGCCGGTCATGCCTACACGGTGGCCGGGATGGGGCCCGAATCGGGCCTGCGGCTCGCGGTCCTGGACGACGACCTGACCACGCCGTCAGGACAGGCCCTGGTCCGCGTGATCCAGGCCTCGCTGAAACAGCAAGTGGTCAACGTGAAACTCGGCTCCACGTCGCTCGCCAGCAGCCTGAAGTTCGCCAGCGTGAGCGCCTACCAGGCGGTTACCCCTGGTACCGAGAGCGTGAGCGTAAGCGCGGGGGGCACGGACGCCAACTCGAGCGTCACCCTCGCCGCTGGCACCGTCCACACTCTCGTCGTGCTCGACGGCGCCAACGGCCTGGAGATCGTCAACCTGGAGGATGCGTCGGGCAGCGGCCAGCCGCCGCTGGGTGGTGTCGGTACCGGCTTCGGCGGCACCGCGCCGCACGGACCGGGCTCGGCGGTGCCGTGGCTGGTGGCCATCGGAGCCGGCGGCCTGCTCGCCCTCACCGGCGGACTGAGGCTGCGCCGTAACCGTCAGCTGCACGCCGGGGTCTAGCTCATGCCGACCCGTAGGCCGGCCGCGGCGCTCGCGCTCGCGGCCGGTCTGCTCGTGATCGCCGGCGGGGCGACCGGCCTGCTGCTGACGCGGCACTCGACTCCGGCCATGCGCCCGCTGGCGGCCGGGGTGGGGGCCCTGCCCGCGCCGACCGCCCCGATCGTGGCGCCGCCGCAGTCGACGTCGCCCAAGCCGGTCGCCGCCCCGGTCTCGCTGACCATCCCGCTGATCGGCGTGCAAACCAAGCTGCTCACCCTGGGCCTGACCTCGACCGGCACGCTGCAGGTACCGCTCTTGTCCCAGGCCGGGGTCGCGGGCTGGTACAAGGGCAGCCCCCGGCCGGGATCCATCGGCTCAGCTATCATCGTGGGCCACGTCGACACGACCAGCGGTCCCGCGGTGTTCGACCGGCTCGACCAGCTGACCCGCGGGAACAAGATCTACGTCAAACGGGCGGACGGGACCCTGGTCGAGTTCCGCGTGACCTCGGTCCAGACCTACCTTAAGGATCATTTCCCGACCGAAGACGTCTACGGCCCGGTCCCCGATCCGGAATTGCGCCTCATCACCTGTGGCGGAGCCTGGGACTACGCCACGCACCACTACCTGAGCAACACCGTCGTCTACGCCACCGAGGTAAGCTGACCCGCCCGTCAATATCCTTAAGCGCATGGAGCTGGCGGTCGACGACAACCCAGAGCAGGCGCAGTTCGAGATCCGGGTGGATGGCGAGCTCGCCGGGTTCGTTCAGTATCACCTGCACGACGGCGTGATCGCCTTCCTGCACGCCGAAACCGACCCTCGGTTCCGCGGCCACGGCGTCGCCGGGCGCCTCATCCAGTCCAGCCTGGACTCGGCCCGGGAACGCCACCTGTCCGTCCTGCCCTACTGCCCGTTCGTGCGGGGCTGGATCACCGAACACATCGAGTACGCCGCCCTCGTCCCCGACAACATGCGACAGGTTTTCGGCCTCTTACCTGCGAGTAGGCCGCGGCGCCGATGAGTTGTGCCGCCGAGCGCCGTTTCACAGGTGAGCATCGGCGACCGGCCGGTGCCATACCTGGGAGACTGGCACATGGACTACAAGGCGGCGATCGCGGGTGATGAGCGCGCGTTCGCGGCGCTGGCCGAACGCCACCGGCGCGAGCTCCACGTGCACTGCTACCGGATGCTCGCCTCGTTTGACGAGGCCGAGGACGCCGTGCAGGAGACGTTCCTGAACGCCTGGCGCGGCAGGTCCGGCTTCGAGGGCGGCTCGCAGTTCCGGGCCTGGCTGTACCGCATCGCGACGAACGTCTGCCTGGACATGCTCCGCCGTAACTCGCGGCGCGCCACCGGGATGCGCTCGCATCCCGAGGTGCCGTGGATCCAGCCGTACCCGGACGTACTGCTCGACCAGGCCGCGCCGGCCGACGAGCAGCCCGAGGCGGTCGCCATCGAGCGGGAGACGATCTCGCTGGCCTTCCTGGCCGCGCTGCAGGTCCTGCCGCCCAGGCAGCGCGCCGCGCTGATCGCCCGCGACGTGCTGGGCTGGCCGGCCAGCGAGACCGCCTCAGCGCTGGGCACGAGCGTCGCCGCGGCCAACAGTGCCCTGCAGCGCGCCCGGGCGACCATGCAGTCGCACCTGCCGCCGCGCCGCGCCGACTGGTCGACCCGGGAGCCGAGCGCGCCGGAGCGCGCGCTGCTCGAGCAGTTCATCGCCGCGCACGAGCGCCTCGACGCCGAGGCGGCCATCGCCCTCGCCGCCCAGGACCTCCGGATCACCATGCCGCCCAACCCGTGGATCTACGACGGGCGAGAGGAGATCAGGCCGCTCATGGCCACCGCGGCCGCGATGGGTGACTGGCGCCTGTTCCCCGTGGCGGCCAACCGGATGCCGACTGCCGCGAGCTACCTGCGCGGGCCGGGCGACAGCCAGTTCCGCGCGTTCAAGCTCGATGTCATGCGCATCGAGGAGGGCCTGATCGCCGAGGTCACGACGTTCAGCGCCGAACTCTTCCCGGCCTTCGGGCTGCCGCCCACGCTGTGAGCCCCAGCGCTGTGAGCCCGGCCGCGAGCGATACTCTGGCCGGCGTGCTCGCCCATGTCACGGTGACCCGGTACGTGACTCCACTGCGCGAGGGCGGGTCACTGCCCGCCCTCGTCGAGGCGGACAACCTCGGCACCTACGTGATGAAGTTCCGCGGCGCCGGCCAGGGCCCGCTCGCGCTGGTCGCCGAGATCATCGCGGGCGAACTGGCCCGACGCCTCGGCCTGCGCGTGCCGGACCTGGTCTTGGCCGACCTGGACCCGCGGATCCCGGGCAGCGAGCCGGACCCGGAGATCCAGGATCTGCTCCGGGCCAGCGAAGGCCTGAACCTCGCGGTGGACTTCCTGCCCGGCTCGGTGGGCTTCGACCCGCTCGGCTGGACGGCCGATCCCGACTTCGCCAGCCAGGTGCTGTGGTTCGACGCCCTGGTCCAGAACGTCGACCGCACCTGGCGCAACCCGAACCTGCTCGTCTGGCACCGCAACATCTGGCTCATCGACCACGGGGCGGCGCTGTACTTCCACCACAACTGGCCGACGGCCGACCCCCGGCGCCCGTTCGACGCTCGTGAGCACGTCCTCCGCGACCAGGCCACGAGGCTCGCCGAGGCCCACGCCGAGCTCGCCCCGCGGATCACCGAGGCCCTCCTCAAAGAGGTGACCGCCCTGGTCCCGGGGGAGTGGTTCGGCGACCGCGGCGCGAGTGCCTACACCGAACACCTCCTGGCGCGCGCCCCGATCGTCCCGGAGGTGATCCGCGAATGACCGAGGTCTTCGAGTACTCGCTGGTCCGGGTGGTGCCCAGGGTCGAGCGGGGCGAGGTGATCAACGTCGGGGTGATCGTCTACGCCCAGGCTTACCGGTACCTGTGCGCCCGGATCGAACTGGACGAAGGCCGCCTGCTGGCCGTCGACCCCGCGGTCGACCTGGACGCGGTACGGACGGCCCTGTCGGCCTTCGAGAAGGCCTGCACCGAGGGGCCGCTGGCGGACCGGCCGCTGGGCGAGCGCTTCCGCTGGCTCACCGCCCCCCGGTCGACCATCGTCCAGCCCGGCCCGGTACACAGCGGCCTCACCACCGATCCCGCCGCCGAGCTAGCCCACCTGTTCGACACCCTGGTCCGCACCCGCTGACCGCCCGAGCAAAGTAAAAGCCGTAACTGTCCGTGGAATTCCGCGATGGCCGCCTCGTACTGGTCCAGGGCCCGCTCGACCGGGCCGCGCGGAGCCGAGGGCAGCCAGTGCACGGCCCGCTGGAACCCCGCGGCCTCGTAGGTTTCCAGCACCTTGGCCTCGGCGGGAACACCCATGACCGTAAGCTCGATCGGCCGGTCCGCTCGCGCGCGCAGTTCCGCGGCCCGGTCCAGGACGTCCCCGCGATCATGGTTGGGGAACCAGGCGTCGCCGAACGCCAGTACCCGATCCAGCACCCCCGGCCCGTTCCCGCCGACCAGGACCGGCGGATGGGGCCGCTGCGCCGGCTTGGGCCAGGACCAGATCCGGTCGAACGCGACGTACTCGCCCGCGTAACACGCCTCGTCGGCGGTCCAGATCGCCT
>PLDT01000591.1:354-3949 GCA_003136255.1 Actinomycetota bacterium | reverse complement strand
GCGCTGGTCATGCTGCGCGACGTGTTCGGCCGGGTGCCGGGCACCGGGCGATGGATGACGGTGCTGCTCGCCGACGGCAACATCGGCATCGGCGGCGACCCGGCCGCGCTGCTGCGCCGGGCCGGGGAACTGCTCGCGCGCGAGGGCCGGGCCCTGGTCGAAGTCGAGCCACCAGGATCGCCGCTGCGCCAGGAGGAGGTCCGGCTGACCTACGCGGGGCTGGCCAGCGCGTGGTTCCCGTGGGCGTTCGTGGGAGCGGATCACATCCAGGACGTGGCCCGGGACGCCGGGCTCGGCGAGGTGGAGACCTGGACGGTGGAGGGGCGCTGGTTCGCGTCGATCGGGCGCTTGCCGCTTCCGGATCCGCCGGATTTGCCGGACGGGCCTTCTGAGGCCGAGATGCTGGCGCTATGAACGCCAAGGTGCGGGTAACCGCCATCTGCCTCGCCCTGATGGCGCTGGCCGGCCTGGTCCTGCTGGTGGTACGGCCGAGCCTGAACCCGGCGCACGTACGGCCGCTGCCGGTCATCGCGCTCGGATGGATCGTCTTCCTGACCGCGGCCTGGCTGCTGCGGTTGGTGCCGCGGCGGACTTCGGTCGTGCTCATCCTGCTCGGCGGCATCGCCATCCAACTGGCCGCGCTGTCCGCGCCGCCGCGGGAGAGCGATGACCTTTACCGGTATATCTGGGACGGCCGGGTGCAGGCGGCGGGCATCGACCCCTACGCGTACGTACCCGCCGCCCGGCAGCTGACCGGGCTGCGGGATGAGTTCCTCTGGCACCCCGGCACCGACCACTGCCTGTCTGTTTCGTTCGTAAATGCGCACGCTTCCGCGGACCTGGTGCCGGGCTGCACGCTGATCAACCGGCCGAGCGTGCCGACCATCTACCCACCGGTGGCCGAGGCGTACTTCCTCGCCGTGCACTACGAGCCTTCGGGCAGCAACTCGGCCACGCCCATCCAGGTCACCACAGCCCTGGTCGCGGTGCTGACCACCGTGCTGCTGCTGTTCGGGCTGGGACGGCTGGGGCGGGACGTGCGGATGGCCGCGCTGTGGTCGTGGTGCCCGACGGTGGCCTTGGAGGCGGGCAACTCGGCCCATGTGGACGTGGTGGCGGTGGGCATCGCGGCGGCGGCGCTGCTGGTGCTGGCCACCGCGCGCACTAGACGGCGTACCGCGCTGGGCGGGGTGCTGCTCGGCTTGGCCATCGCGACCAAGGTCACGCCGGTGCTGACCGTGCCGGCGGTCCTGCGGCGCCGGTGGATGACCGTGGCGATCTCTGCGGGCAGCGCGTTCACCGTGGTCTACATCCCGCACGTGGTGGCGGTGGGCAGCAAAGTGATCGGGTTCCTGCCCGGCTACCTGCAGCAGGAGGGGTACGACAACGGAACCAGGTTCGGGATCATCGGGCTGTTCCTGACCGGGAAGCTGGCCCTGGCCGTCGCGGCGCTCATACTGGCCGCGGCCGGCCTCGCCGTGCTGAAGTTCTCCGATCCCGACCGGCCCTGGCAGGGGGCGGTGGTCATGACCGCGACCGCGCTGGCGGTGACCACCCCGCGCTACCAGTGGTATGCGCTGCTGCTGGTGATGCTGGTCGCGCTGGACGGCAAGCCGGAGTGGCTGGCTTTTGCCGCGGGCGCGTACTACGCGGCGGAGCCGGACCTGGGCCGGTACACGATCCCGGTCCGGCTGCACGATGCCGTGGCGTATGGGGTGCCGGTGGTGGTCGTGGTGGCAGGGTGGCTGGTGCGTGAGCTGGTCCGTCGCCGGCGCGGCGGGGTGAGCCTCGAGCCGGTGCCTGTTTCCGTGCCTGTTCCGGTNNGGACCACTAGGGCCGTGAATGGAGATATGAGCTACGACCCGTCGCACCGCAGGCCGCCCCGTCAGGAGCGGTGGCCGAACGCGACCCCGGGAGAAGGCTGGCCGGCCTACCAGCAAGGTGACGGCGAGCGCTCCCGGGCACCGGCAGATGCCCTGGCGGGCGGCGGGAGCGGCTCCGGCACCGCGGGCAACAGCTACGGCCCGCCGTGGGGCGGCCGCGCCACGACCGCCGGTGACACCTGGGACGGCCGCGCTCCGGCCCGGTACAACGAGCCGGCCCGGTACAACGAGCCGGCCAGCGGGATCTGGGCGGGCGCGAACGGGTACAGCGCAGACGGGTACAGCGCCGGGTACGGCCAGACGCAGGAGTACTACCCGGACGGCAATGGCTGGGACGGGTATGCCCAGCCCGGGCACGAGTTCAGCGGCCGAGCCGGCTACCAGGAGCAGGAGAGGTACCCCGCGCTTGAGCCGGGCGTCTCCTCAGTACTGGTCGCCCCCGACATGCTCGAGGACTGGTGGCGGCAGCCGGAGGCGGGCGTTGGCCGGGACCTGGGCCGCGGGCCGGTCGTGGGCGCGGTGACGGGCATCCTCGCGGCCGCGGTCGCGATCGGCGTGGCCACGTTCGCCGCGGCGTTCGTCGGCCCGCAGGCCTCGCCAACCGCAGTGGTGGGCAACATCTTCGTCGACCGGATCCCGGCGGTGCTGAAGAACTCGGTGATGGCGCACTTCGGCGCGCACGACCGGACGGTGCTGCTGCTCGGCATGTACGCCACGATCGGCGTGATCGCCATGGTGCTCGGCTGCATGGCGCGGCGCAATCCGAGTGCCGGGGTGGCGGGGATCGCGGCGTTCGGGCTGCTGGCGGCGTTCATCGTCGTCACCAGGCCGCAGAGCCGGGCCGGCGACGTCATCCCGTCGGCGATCGGCGCCGTCGCGGGGGTGATGGCGCTGCTATGGCTGGCCCGCGCGTCGGCGCCGGTCGCGACCGCGGCTCTGCGACCCGCGTACGGCGGCGGGCGGAGGAGGGCGCGATGACGACCATCAACCGGCGCAAGTTCGTGGCCGCCGCGGCCGGTACCGCGGTGACCGCGGCNNGACTCGGAGTTCTACCGGGTCGACACGGCCCTGACCGTCCCGCAGGTCGCGGCCCGGACCTGGCAGCTGCGCATCCACGGGATGGTTGACCGCCCCATGACCATCACCTACGAGCAGCTCGCGCAGCTGCCGATGACCGACCACGACGTGACGTTGACCTGCGTATCGGAGGCCGTCGGCGGTGGTTACATCGGCAACGCCCGCTGGCAGGGCACGCTGCTCGCGCCGATCCTGCGCAAGGCGGGTATCCAGGCGGGCGCATCCCAGATCGTGATGCGCGACGTCAACAACATGACCATCGGGGTGGCTACCGACCCGGTCCTGGACGGCCGGGAGTCGCTGCTCGCGGTGGGCATGAACGGCCAGGTACTGCCGGCCGCGCACGGCTACCCGGTCCGCGTGGTGGTGCCGGGCCTGTACGGCTACGTGTCGGCGACCAAGTGGGTGGTCGACATGGAGCTCACGACGTTCGGCGCGTTCGACGCGTTCTGGGTGAAGCAGGGCTGGTCCCAGCAGGGGCCGATCAAGACCGAGTCGCGCATCGACGTCCCGAAGACGAAGGCCAGCGTGGCCGCCGGGCAGGTCACGATCGCCGGCGTGGCCTGGGCCCAGCACAAGGGCATCGAGGCCGTCGAGGTCAGCGTGGACGGCACCTGGTACACCGCGACCATGGC
>PLDT01000591.1:0-286 GCA_003136255.1 Actinomycetota bacterium | reverse complement strand
TGATCGCGAAGGCTTTGGTACTCCAGCGAGTACCAAACCCTTCATGATCATGGAGGCTGCCTGGTTGCTGACTCGCATCCGCGCTGCAAGACACTGGGTTGGCGTACCACGGTACGCTCGCGCACCAAGGGTCGCACGGGTACCGCATCGCGGCGGCTCGGGGGCCGCTGGGCGTCCCGGTTTTCCGGGTCGATGGGCCGTTGTACCAGCTCTTACAGGGTCGATGAGCCAGCGACCTTGTAAGCACTGTGGTCGGGGCAGGAGCGACCGGTACGGGTGTGGCGTG
>PLDT01000132.1:0-15657 GCA_003136255.1 Actinomycetota bacterium | reverse complement strand
CCCAAGGTCACGCCCTCGCGCGGCGGACGGAAGGCGGGCCGCCCTGCGCGGGAGTGGGGCGGCACGTGTTCGTGTCCCAATTGTGCGAAACGTGCGGGTTATTTCCTGTCGTTTCCGGACCGCGTACTGAATCCGCACTGATACCTAGGTTGTATAGGTCTAGACCAGTCAGTACTGCACGCGCTGGGTTAGCGGCCGCCGCCGCAGCGGTCTGTAGCCGCGACTGGAGGCCCGGCGTTGCCCCGCACAAATTAACTTACTCTAAGTGACCTATTTACAAGCCTAGAGTGATACCTCGCGCTCATCGCCGGATCTGGGGGACGAGCAGATGTGAGTCGTATCGGCCGCCGGTGCGGAGACGGTGATCGCCACGGTTTACGGTGTCGTCGTGGCCGAATCCGGGATAGTCGATCAGCTCGCGCCCCTGAACGACCAGCCGCAGGGTAGACCCTGCCTCGAACAGCGTGCTCGACGGCAGGATCTCTATTTCAACCGGGACGACATCGCCGGGGGCCAGCTTCTGCTCGCGGCGGTGGGTGTGCCAGGGTTGCAGCGGTGTCGACCGCTCGGGGTCGAGCTCACGCTGCGAGACGCGTAGCCAGCCCTTGGCCACGATGTCGTCGTGGTCGCCTTGATAGCCGGAGAAGTGCACCTCTTTCCCCGCCGCGTCGATCTTGCGGATGCCGACGAACAGGTCCGCGTCGTCGGCTTGCAGTGGTGATATCCACAGCTTCAGCTTGATGTTGCCCGTCAGCTCGGTGTCCTGGCTGAAGGCCAGGCTGAACTCGGCTCGTTCCTGAAGGGCGCTTTCGCCAAGACCAGCTCGGTAGTCCATCGACGCCTCGTCCGGGACCGGGTCGTGCACGAGTTCGGAGGTGCGGGCGTCTAGGTACCACGCCGTGAGATCGGTGCCTGGGATGGGCCAGGCCGGTTCGTGCCGGACCGCGTACTCGTCAAAGGTCCGACGGACCTCCAGGCGGACCGTCGGCACCTGCGGCATGCCGTTAGCGAGCCCCTTGAGGAAGTAATCGAAGAATTGCAGCTGCGCGGCTTTCGCCTCGTCGCCGTAGAAGACCTCCCACTTGCGCCGGCCGTGAGTGTAGAGCCACTTGCGTTCTGAGGCGATTTGCTTGAATCCCTCCATTGATCCGCGGGTGTGCATTCCCTGGTCTGACCAGGAGGCGCACACCAGCGCGGGGACCGTGATGCGGGGCAGCTGCGGCCGCATGCTCGCCCACAAATCGTCGTCCAGCGGGTGCTGTTTGGATTCGTCGGCCAGGTCGGGGCCGGCCGGGTAGCCCGGATTCTGATGCGCGCGGACCTGGGCCTCGAAGAACCTGGGGAAGAACTTCGTCTCGCGCAGGCCGCCCTGATAGACGAACTCGCGATACTGATCGCTGGCGCCCTCCCAGGGGATGATGGCTTTCAGATGCGGCGGGTTCAGCGCCGCGGCCGCCCACTGCGACATAGCGAGGTAGGAGACCCCGCACAGGCCGACGTTGCCGTCACTGAAGGACTGTGTGCCGGCCCACCGGATCAGTTCAGCGTAGTCCCGGGCATCCTGCGGCGACAGCCACCCGGCGGTGCCCTCCGAGTTCCACATGCCGCGCACATTTCCATGGACGACGACGTATCCCTCCGGCACCCAAAAACCCGGATCTGGCGTTTCGAACGCGGCGTAATCCGACCTGTGCACGATCCCGAGGTCCATACCGGGACGGGGGCTCCGCGGCCCCCGTTGCGGCAGGTCATCCTTGCCATAGGGCGACACGGACAGGATCACGGGGAACCGTCCGCCCGACGCGGGCCGGAACACGTTGACCATGATGTCGATCCCGTCCGGCATCGAAACGGAGACATCCCGGTCGAACGTCACGCCCGGGATTTCGGGAAGAGTCTGGTTATGCTGCTCAGTTTGGCTCATCATGCGTTCCCTTCTGGTGCTCGGAGTTTCCGCGTGGGCCCGATTGGCCTGAACTCGCGCAGGTGCTCACCGGTTGGCCAGCCAGGCCCGGAAGTCATACACGTCTGGGTCGAGATCCTGGGTAAGGCCGAAGTCGCCCTGGTAGGCGGGCAGGTGCGTGAACCATGTGAACATCGCTTGCCGGTCCGGATTGCCGGACAGCGTGTCGAGTGGCAGCGGTTCGTATCGCGCGGGGCGGTCTTCCGCCTGGCCAAACGCGGCCGCGATCTGCTCGCCAGCCAGCTCGTCCCCGGCGATCTCGATTGCCCGGCCGGGTATGCGGTCGGGGTCTAGCAGAGCGGCGGCGGCACGCGCCCGATGTCGCGGGCGGCGATCATCTGCAGCGGTATTCCGGCGGGCAGCGGCAGGCGGAGCACGAGTTCCCCGTTGTCGGCGGCGGGCGCGAGCGGTTCAAGTTCTCCATGAAGAACACCGGGTGCATGAAAGTCACCGGCAGCCCGAGCCCCGCCAGGTACTCCTCGACCCGGCGCTTGCTCTCAAAGTGCGGGATGCCGGTGTGCCGTTCCGCGCCGCCGACGGAGCTGTAGAGGATTCGGTTCACGCCGACGGTGCTGGCGGCGTCGCCGATGGCCTTCCCCTGCTCTACTTCACCGTCGGTGCCGTTAGGTCCTGAGAGCATGGTCATGGCGAACACGGCGTCGGCGCCCTGGAACGCCTTGGCCAGAGTCTCCGCGTGGTTGAGGTCGGCCTCGGCGAGCTGGATGCCCTGTTCACCCGGCTGCCTGGCGGCGGGGCTGCTGGTGTCGCGGACCACGGCGCGGACGGCCGCTCCCGCCTCGATCAGCGCTTGCGCGGTAGCGCCGCCCTGTCGACCGGTTGCGCCCACCACCGCGATCGTGGGTGCCTGCTCCTTCTGGCTGGTCATCTCCCTGCTTACCTCCTGTGTGCCCGTATCCGGCCCTTCAGCCGGCGAAGGGCGGTCGGGCCTGTCCGTTGGAAGCTGATGTGCCGCCGTCCACGGGCAGCACAACCCCGGTGACGTAGCGGGCCGCATCACTGGCGAGGAACAGGAACACTGGCGCGATGTCAGCGGGCTCGGCCAGCCTGCCGAGTGGCACGCGTGCTTCAAGCTGCGCGCGCACCTCGCCGTTACCAAAGACCCCGGAGGTAGATTCGGTCTTGGTGGCCGAGGGCGCTACGGCGTTGATGCGAACCCCCCGGGCGCCCCATTCGACGGCAAGGGATTTCACGAACAGGCTGACCGCGCCCTTGCTCGCGCCGTAGATGGCCGAGCTCCAGTCACCGCCGATGCTGGAGACGCTCGACGTCGCGATGAAGCTGCCCCTGGTCTGCGCCAGATATGGCAGGGACAACTGGGCGAGGTGAAAGAACCCATCGATGTTGACCGACCGGAGAGTCTCCCAGTCCCTGGGATCGACGTCCGTGATGTCACCCGGCACGTAACTGGTCGCGTTGCTGATGACGATGTCCAGCTTGCCGTGCTCGGCGATCAAGGCAGAGACGAGCGCTTCCACGTCGGCGCGCTGCGACACGTCACCACGGATGGCCGACACGCCCTCAGGCATGGCCCGCAGCGCCTCGTCGAGCTTGGGCTGCGAACGGCCCGTGATGACGCCGGTCGCCCCGGCGTCTGTGAAGGCTGCTGCGACCTCGCGTCCGATGCCGCTCCCGCCGCCGGTGACGAGCACAACCCGTCCAGCGAAATCAAATTTCGCATCGCCAGTCTCAGACATGAACCTTCCTCTCAGCAGCGGGCGGCTGCGCAGTAGCCGCAATGCAACGCGTCGTGGACGATGAAAGCGCGCCTGCACACGCCGGATCGGCCTGACGGCCGATCCGCCGAGACGGGCAGGCCGGACGGCAGTTGCGAGCTTGATCGAAATCGCATCGCGTCAAAGGCTCGGCGTAGGCATGCGTGCCCGGGTCCGATGAGGCGCTTTGTGCCTGGAGGCGGTGACCAGAGCCGTTCACGCTGGTCACCGCGCTTCGGGCTACATCACGCCATGTACTGCGCGAACCAGTCGAGCATGGGCTCCGGGCGGCGCTGGAACTCCAGGTAGCCATCGAACCGGGCCGTCGTGCCATCGATCCACTGCAGCTTCTTCTCGGCCACCGGAATGTTGTCGAACATCGACTGGACGTCGCTGGGGTCGGTGACGCTGTCGCGGCGGACCTGGTACAGGAAGGCCGGCACGCGGACATTCCTGGCCCACTCCACCGGGACCCGCTGCTCGAGCCCGACGCTGGTGCGCAGCCGGACCATGGTGTTGAACTCGTCGAGGCGGTCGCCGAAGCCCATCACGGCCAGGCGGTGTCCGACGATGACCATGGGAGTGACCGGCTGGGGCGCCACCAGGCAGCGCACGCCGTCAAACGACGCGGGCCAGCGCGTCATCGCGGAGAACGTGGAGCCGGCGCCCATGCACCGGCTGAACAGCCCGATCGCCATGTCGCGGGTCTCGGGGCGGGTGCGCGCGTACTCCAGCGACCCGGCGACGTCACGGCTCTCGGTGACCCCGCTGGTGGTCACCCCGCCGTTCGCCGCGCTGCTGAGACCGTGATTACGCAGGTCGTAGGCCAGGACGTTATAACCCGCGTCGTGCAGGATCTTGTAGTCGGGCATCAGGTTAACCGCGAACCCGTTGCCGCTCGGCCCCCAGATCGCGTTCCAGGGCTGCAGATCGGCGGGCATACCGGACCGGCTGAACCCCATCGGGTGGTTGGCGATGATCAGCTTGCCCGACCCGGGGGCGGGGATGAACCAGCCGTCGAGCGGCACGCCGTCACGCGCGGGAAACGAGACGTCCTCGTACTCGAGGCCGTAGTCGGACGGCGAGTACAGCACTGGGGACCGGGGAAGGACGGCGAACCCGTCAGCGAAGCGCTCCAGCGCCTCGTCGGACTGCTCCCGGGCTGATACGGCCTTGTCTTGTACGTCGGTCATTGCAGGTTCCTCTCGAAAGGCGCGGCCGCCCCGCATGATTTGCCGGAGTGGCACCACATGGGGGATTTCATCGAAACGGGAACCGGGCAGCGACCCCTGGAACTGCCGGGGATCGCGCGGGATAATCGGTGCTTGCCTGGTGGCTCGTCCGGTTCGCCGAACGCCCGTGTGATCACGAGGGCGCAACCGGGGACTGGGGCAACGCTGGTCGATGATGTCTGTGGATCTTGACGATTGGTAGCGGTAGCCGGCTCCTTGCCTGGACTCAGCCGCTGGCACTTCTAGTGACTGGCGGTCGTCCCAGAGATCAGGTTATCAGGAAACATATCAGTTATCTGATAATACTGTCAAGAGCGATGTCTGATCTGACACAGCAAGTTGATAGACGGCAGCACCGAGAGCGCGGCGACGACACCCGCAAAAGCTGGGCCCACCGTCGCCGCCTCAGTCTGAGTCGATCCCCTCGTACCGCCGACGAGCTTTCTTGGCATGGAGTGCTGGCTTCGTCGAAGTCCTGAATATGCGGTGGTGGGCCAGTCGAGCTTCTCGAGCGCGTTCGGGTCAGCAGAACCGATGGGTCTATACCGCTTACAGCTGTGTTGCATGGCCCTGGGTGCCGGGGGGGGGCGTGCTGGGGCGTTGTGGGTTTGGGGGCACCGCCCGGCTGGAGGCACTTGTGCTTCCGTCCGGGTTACCGAACGTCTGGCGGGTTATGGCCGTGGCGTTATCGGGGCGAAGAGGCCGGGCCGGTTCCGCCCTGGCTCGGCCTAACGGGTCCCCTCTCGAAGAGAGGGGGTCAGATCGATCACAACGACGCTAGGTTGCTGACCTTCGTGCTCCCAGCCAGCACAAGCGCCGATGACGTGGTCGCTCACGGGGAAGTGCGTCCTATGACGTAAAGGTCTAGCGTCTGCATGACCTTGTGGATGAGACCCTTCAGCTGAGTGTGTTCCTCTTCGGAGAGCTGAGCGACCGCGCGATCCTCCACTGTCTTGGCGGCTGCCTGGGCTCGGGAAAGCAGGGCCGCGCCATCGGCGGTGATGCGCACTTCGAGCACCCGTCCGTGGGTGGGGTGCGGAGTGCGGACGACCAGGCCCCGCTCCAGCAGCGACGCGATGGCGGTCGACATGGACTGCGGCGTCACCCCGGCCCGGCTCGCCAATTCGGCCCCCGAGAAGCCGGATGATGGTTCCAGTCCCAGCTGTGCGAGGGCGGCAAGCTGGGCGTGGGTGAGACCGATCGGTCGTAGTGTGCGTTCGAGCTGCTGGGAGAGGGCCTGGGACACCATCCTCACGGTGTACGGCAAACGCTCACTGAAGTCTTGGTCCACGGCGTCCTCCTGTCAGCACCGTACTGCAACCTGTACATAATATCAGTTCAATGATAAGTTGGCTGACATCGTGCCCACCGAGATGAACGCACCTACGACGCCTAGCTGGCATCGACGGCCCTGGTCATCAACGAAGGAACCCAACCTTCCGACGACGGGGCAAGGGTACCTGCTGACCCCGGGGATTTACGCAGCGGAGCAGTGTCCGGTTTGCCCCGAGCTCATAAGCATCCCGGTCGACGAGAATCACCTGGCGGGCTGACACGCCATCGATCGGCTCGCAGGGCAATACATAGGCCACGGCGGCTAGACCGTCGGCAATCACGGAAGGCAATTCTATGACCAACACCAACTATTTCAACGCACATACTATCGCAGAGTTCCGCGACAATCACGGACGAGTCGGCGGGGGTTCGAGGGCGCGCCGCTGGTGCTACTCCACACCACCGGGGCGCGTACCGGCATGGCCCACGTCAACCCGATGATGTATCTCGAAGACGGTGGCCGCTACCTGGTGTTCGCGTCTAAATCGGGCGCCGATACCAACCCTGATTGATGTCACAACCTTAAAGCGCATCCAGACGCCCAGATAGAGGTCGGTGATGAGACGCTCGACGTCCAAGCCGTCGAGGTCCACAGTCCCGAACGCGACATACTCTTCGAGCGCCAGGCCTTCCTCTACCACGGTTTTGTCGGCTACTAACATCAGACGACAAGGACTATCCCCGTGATCGCCCTCACCAAAAAGGCGATTTGAGCCGATGTTGGCCAGACAATCGCTGGCCGACCGCAAACAAGCCATTCCAAAAGTGATGATAGTTGGTTCTGGTTTCGTCGGCTACTTTGCCGCCCAACGACTTCAGCGGCGGCTGCGAAGGATACCGGTCCAGCTGGTGATGCTGTCGGCCACTGACGTGTTCCATTATTCGCCGCTATTGCCCGATGTCGCGGTCGGCGCTGTGGACCCTCGTTCGGTCGTCGTGCCGCTGTCCGGGACGCTGGCCGATGCAAGGATCGTTCGCGGCAGGGCGACAAGGGTGGATCTGGACACCCGTGTTGTGTACTACCTCGACTCGCTCGGCGAAAAAGCGCGAATTCCCTATGACCGTCTGCTGCTCGCGCCGGGGAGCGTGACCCCGTTTGCTGGACATCCCGGGGCTGGCCGAGCACGGGGTCGGATTCAAGACTGTCGCAGAAGCTTTGTATCTCCGGGACCACGTGCTTGATCGTATGGAGATCGCCAACTCGACAACCGACCGTGTCCGGCGGCGAGCAGCATTGACGTTTGTCGTGGTCGGAGCGGGATATGCAGGCACTGAGCTTACGGCCCAGATGGCCCGGCTCACCACCAACTTGCTGCCGTTCTACCCCGCCCTGGCTCCAGATGATATCCGTTGGATCCTCGTCGATATGGCCTCCGCGGTGATGCCCGAGTTGGGGGAGCACCTTGGCACTTACGCTCTTGGCGTACTGCGCCGACGTAACGTCGAGGTTCGTCTCGGAGTGAGCGTTAGTGAAGCGACGGCATCCGAGGTGACCTTCACCGACGGCACTTCGGTCGACTGCACGACGTTGGTGTGGTGCGCGGGAGTGACGCCCAATCCGCTGATTGGACAACTCGGACTCCCCACCGCCAAGGGTCGACTGGATGTCGATCTGACTTTGTCGGTGGCTGGCCACCCGGAGGTTTACGCCATCGGCGACGCCGCAGCCGTACCGGATTCCACGAAAGGCAGCGACCCTGATAGTCATGTCGTGTTGTGCCCGCCCACGGCTCAACACGCCATCCGACAAGCGTCGGCTGTCGCCCGGAACATCGCTGCTTCCCTTGGTCGCGGAACCAGCCGGCCTTATCATCACGGCGACCTGGGCCTCGTCGTCGACCTCGGGGGACACGACGCCGCCGCGACTCCCGCTGCACCTGCACTTGCGCGGTCGACTCGCCAAAATCGCTACCCGCGGGTATCACCTCTACGTCCTTCCCACCTCGCGGCGCCGAGTTCGCGTCGCGTTCGACTGGGCGCTCAGCGGGAAACACGCCGACGACGTCTCGTTCGGATCGCTCAGCCGAGACGTTGGGCTAGCCCAGTCCGAGCCGACCGACCGGTCACGCGATCTGAGTCCACCAGAAACAGCTGTACCGGAACCAGTGGCGCCGCTAGGGCAGTGACAACTCCAGTATCGAGTGCCGCCCGAGGATCACAGCCCGACCGTCGCTAATGGGTAACCCACTGCGACGCCGAGCCGAAAACCTGCCTCGCCTAAGACGTTCCTCTTCGCCGCGCGGCGCGATCCCTCGTCTTTACTGCGCGCGAGATGCTGTGGGAATTGCCTACCACCACGTAGCCGTTGTCACGACCGGTAGAGCCTCCTGGATCACGGCCGGAGAAAGACGAGCCGGATCACTTCCACCTCGACTTCGGGTACGCCTTCGCGACGGCCGACGATGACGTGGGCCGCATTCAGGAGTCCGAGGTGACCGGTGCGGGCACCGGGCTTTCCCCGGACGGCGCGCTGGCGGGTACTGGCCCGGCTCGACCGGGCCTTTCCGCCGTCAAGCTGGGCGAGCCCGGCGCTCCGTCATGCCGATGACTTCCCGAACAGGGTCGATGCGCGGCGAACCGGAACGCGGCGGATCTCCGGCAGGTTCTCCCTGTTTGCTGGGCCAGCGAGTGGCGGGAACACTCGGGCGGTCCGCTCGTGCTGCGGCTGGCCTGGGCCGCTGCGTCGGTCAGCCGGGCACGATCGAGTTGCCTGGCCTGCAGGTCTCACTTTGGGATGTTGCGCAGCCTCTCCTGAACGTCGGCCTCGACGCTGGCCTGGTCGACCCCGAGTTTCCGGCCGAGGTGGATCGACCAGGCTTCCGCACGGATGTCGTTCTCGTAGTCGGACTGACTGCGCCGGTCAGCCCGCGCCTGCTGCCGGTTCTGAGTGATCAGCACGAAGGTCGACAGGAAGATCGCTTCGAGACTGACGATCAGGGTAAGCAGCCCGAACGGGAATGGGTCGAACACCAGGCTCTTGCCGAAGACTCCCTCGTTGCATAGCAGCCACGCGCCGAACCAGACGACGTGGAAGTAGACGAAGGTCATCGACCCGGAGAATGCGGTCATCGCATCCGCGATGCGCTCCTGCCGGCTCACTCGTGCGTCCGATGCCTTCGGGGCATGGCTGTGCAGCACGTGGTGCTTACGCTTGCCGTCTGGCACCTGGTCCTCCTGAGTAGCCCGTAAGGCATTTCGCGTGAGTCACGAGGAGACAGCCCGCGGCTGCCAACCCGTCGCGTTCAGACAACCACCGTCGGACTGGGGCGATCGCGTTAACTCCCAATAGCCGGGCACCGTATCGCCATAAACGTGCTCGCGGTCCCCGAAGTGGTCCCCAAGGCTGCGCCCGACCATGCTTACGATCATGACCAGTACGGCAGAGGGTTGCCCGGCGAAGGCATCCTTTCTCTCGTAGCCGCCGAATTCTTGGCCGAAGGCACGTGCGCCAAGGCGATGTGGCTAACCGGCCCATCGGGTCCGCGACGAGGCGGACCTCACCGAAGTGATGCACCCGGCCAGCTGGTCCAGGGGGAGGGCATTGGGGTAGTCGGGGACGCGCGAACCAGGCAGGACCCCGGACCGTTCGACGTGACGAGCGCGAGCAGTAAATTCGGTGACCGCATCTCATGGCATCGGCGACGAGCTCGTCCTCGGTTCGTAGCAGTGTGTCCGTCGAGGAGCTTAGTCATGGAGCAGGGCGAGGACGGCGTTGAGATCGCCGATCCGCCCGGCGGCTCATGCGCTCGCGCCGGGTGCCGGGGCGTCGCGGCGGGTGAGCGCGATGACCGGGATCGTCCGGCTGGTCTTCTGCTGGTACCCGGCGAATCCCGGGTAGCGCTCGGACTGGATCCGGTACTTCTCGTCGCGTTCGGCGCCGGAAAGCTCGGTGGCGCGCACCGCGACCGTCTCGTCGCCTACCTCGATGGCCGTATCCGGGGTGGCCCGCAGGTTCCAGTACCAGTCGGGGTTGCGGTCCGATCCCGCTTTCGAGGCGAACACGAGGAACTGGTCCCCGTCGGCCAGGTACATCACCGGATTGATCCGCTGCTGCCCGCTGCGGGCGCCGACGGTGTGAAGAAGCAATAGCGGCGCACCGTCGAAGTTGCCGCCGACGCGCCCGTGGTTGGCACGGAACTCGGCGATGTTGCGCTGGTTGAACTGCTCAGCCTGGCTGGTCAACGACTGTCCTCTCGTTTGGCGTGGCGGCGAGGTGTCCCGAAGGACGCCTGGTGGCTATCCGGCATCACAGGCTCCGCAGTACGCGGTCGCGGTCGGTTTGCGCGCGGCGCGACACGTCGGCGTCGAAGGCGATGGCGTCGTACTCGTGCGGCACGCCGGGGTGCAGGTGCAGTTCGGCCGGCACACCCGCCCGGCTGAGGGTGAGCGCGTAGCCGATGGCCTCGTCGCGGAAGATGTCCAGCTGCCCCACCTCGATGTACGCCGGCGGCAGGCCGGCTGCGTCCTTGAGCCGTCCCGGCGCGGCGGACGGGTCGATCGTCCGGTGCTCGTGCCCCGCTCCGAGCAGAGCGTTCCAGGCGGTGGCGTTGTCGTCGTAGGACCACCCGGCGAACGGCGCGATGTACGGGTCGGGCGTCGTCGTCCGGTCGTCGAGCATCGGGTAGATGAGCAACTGGCGTGCCACGGCGGGACCTTTCCGGTCGCGGCTCAAGATCGCGACGCCGCCGGCGAGGCCGCCGCCGGCGCTGTCGCCCATGACCGCGATGCGGCTGGGGTCGATGCCGAGCTCAGCGGCGTGGCCCGCGAGCCAGACCAGGCCGGCGTAAGCGTCCTCGACCGGAGCGGGATGAGGGTGTTCTGGTGCGAGCCGGTACTCCAGGGAGAGCATCGAGACGCCGGTGCGTGCCACGTAGCGGGAGACCGGCCCGACGGCTGCGCTTCGTTATTGAAGTACCCCAGCATGGCGTCGAGCGCGGTGCGGCGGCTGGCGACGTCACCTACCGGCGAGGACGGCGGCAGGCCGCTGCGCTCGATCGCCGCGGCGAGAACCGCGGCCACCTGAGCGTCCAGCGTGAAGGTCATCTCGGCACTCGTCCTTTATTTCGCGCCGGGCGGCGGCAGCAGTTCAGTGTTGTATTCGGGCGCGAGCGCCTTCGACTTGGCGATGAAGGCCGCCTGCGCGGCGGCGTCGAGCGGCGGCGGCGCCTGGGTCCGGGTGGCGACGGGCTGGCCGACCAGGATGAAGAACTCCTCCTGCCCCGAGGGCGCGCACATACACAGCAACCGCGACGGCGTGTCTGCGGCGTTCGTGAACGCGTGCGGGGCGTTGGCCGGCACGTTGATGGTCTCCCCGGCGCGGGCCACGAGCGTCTGTCCGCGGAAGGTCACCAGGACTTCGCCGTCAAGGACGGTGAACATCTCCTCGAAGTCGTGCCGGTGCGGCGGCGGGCCGCCGCCTGGCGGCACGTGCATGTCGATGAGCGTGTACTTCCCGGCGGTCTCCTCGCCGGTGACGAGGATCGTGTAGGTGTCACCGACGAGCCCGATGTGCGGGAGGCTCTGGTCATGATCCGGCCGCGCGACGGTGAGGTTGCGGGATAGGTCGTCGGGCGGGACGGGCGGGGGCTGGCTGGGCATGCTGTCTCCTCGCGGATTGACGGGTGCGGATCTACCGGGAGTTCCCGGGTCCGGCGGGTAATCGATAGCTCTGGCGGAGAATGTGACTTACCTGGTCGATTTCGTGGCTACCAGCGGTCTCGTTTCGACCATCCGGTTAGGTCGGTCCGGCGCGGTGAACGCCGCGGTGATGCCACCGTCTACGGGAAAAGCAGCGCCGGTCACGAAGCCGGCGTCGTCACTCGCGCGGTACGCACGGGTGATCCCGGAGCGCAGATGGGCACGCACCAGTTCGTGGCGGAACCGGTGTTGATGGGCCGAAGCCGCACCGAACGAGAGGAGGAGAGAACGACGGGCGCGACGAGACGCTCTGCGGCTCCGGAGAGTCCCGAAAGAGGACGACTGGCCGCTGGCAATCGTTCCTGGCGCTGCGAGTGAGCCGGTCCGTTGGTCATTGCGGAGCTCCTAATTTGCTGGTGATGTGGTTGGCCGTCAAGCCGTGCCTGCGCACGGCGTTCGGCGGTTCGGTGAGAGCTGCAACCGGAACGGTCCTGGGGGTCCGGCGCTGATATTCCGCGGACCCGGGCAGGCGATACCTGGCGCTGACAGAGGATGTGGAACTCGCCGATAATCAGCGCGTTGCGGTTTTCGGGCTGACTCACCGGATTGTCCTTCCTGATGCCTTGATGCTGGGTCCCTGCTGAATGCGTCGTCGTCACGCGGGAGCGGCAGCAATCGCCGCTGTGGCCGCGTTCCTGAGTTCCGCAAGCCGGTGCCGGGATGGCAGCAGGACCACCGCGAGGATCGCGCCGAGTCCGAGCACCCCGGCGGACACCGCGAACGCCAGGATGTAGCCGCGGGTTGCCGCGATCGACGGGGCCAGCGGTCCGGTGTGGTGCACCACCAGGTAGCTGGTAATCGCCGTGAGCGCGATCGTGCTCAGCGCGGACGCCCCGATCGACCCGCCGACCTGCTGCATCGTGTTGACAAGGGCGGAGGCCACGCCCGAGTCCTCGCGCCGGACGCCGGCGGTGGCGGTGTTGATCGCCGGGGCGACGACCGTGCCCAGTCCGAGCCCCATGAGGAGCAAGGCGGGCAGCACGCTGCCAGAGTAGCTTGAGGTCACGGTGAGCCGGGTCAGGTAGGCCATGCCGGCGGCGCCCATCAGCATGCCGGAGGCGATCAGGACCCGCGGACCGACCCGGGGCAGGGTCACGATGCTCGCGACATTGGAGCTGACCAGGATGCAGCCCACCAGCGGCAGGAAGAGCAGCCCGGTAGTCAGGGGACTGTCCCCCTTGACCACTTGCAGGTAGTAGGTGAGGAACAGGAATACGCCGAACAGAGCGATTCCGGTCAGGCCAACTGACACGTAGGCGCCGCCCCTGGTGCGGTCGAGGATCACGCGCAGCGGCAGGAGCGGACTGCTAACCCGCTGCTCAGCGGCGGCGAACGCGGCGAGCAAGACCAGCCCGGCGACCAGGCTGCCCATGGTCAGCGCCGATGTCCAGCCGGCCGTCTCGGCATGGGAGAAGCCGAAGACGAGGAGGAACAGCCCGCCGGAGGCCAGCACGGTGCCAGGCCAGTCCATCCCCGGGCGGGCGCCAGGCCGGTCGCTTCGCAGGTAAACGAGTGCGCCGGCCACGGCTATCGCGGCGAACACCAGGTTGACGTACAGGCACCAGCGCCACGACAGGTACTGCGTGAGCACGCCGCCCAGAATCAGGCCGACCCCGCCCCCGCCGGCCGCGACCGAGCCGAACACGCCGAAGGCCTTCCCCCGCTCGCCCTGGTCTGTGAAGGTGCTGACCAGAGTGCCGAGGGCAGCGGGCGCCAGGAGGGCGCCGAACGCGCCCTGGAACGCGCGCGCGGTAACCAGCATCCCGAACGAGACGGCGGCGCCCCCGACGGCCGAAGAGATCGCGAATCCGGCCAGGCCCGTGATGAAGACCCGCTTGCGGTCGTACATGTCGCCGAGCCGGCCGCCCACGAGCAGCAGGCTGCCGAAGGCCAGCGCGTAGGCCGTCACCACCCACTGCCGGTCACTGTCAGGAAATCCCAGCGCCCGCTGGGCCGACGGCAGCGCGATGTTCACGATGGTGGCATCAAGGACCACCATCAGCTGCGCGACCGCGACCACGGACAGGATTACCCATCGCCGGTCAGAGAGAGCCGCAGGAGTCCCCGGCTGTGCCATCGTGATCTCCCGGTGAGCAAGCGTTCGTGTGAGAACGAAGGACTACCGGGGTCTGGAGCGGCACCTGTCGCTAGATTTGCCGCGGTGACAGGAAGCCACCCAGGCAAGCCCATCGTGCCATAAGCGGATCATTCTGTCCACATCAGCGCGGCTTCCCTGGCAGACCGGCACCGAGTCCGCCCGCGCCGGCCTGCGGTAGCGTCATGATTGGCCGGCAGCTGCGGCGGTGACATGATTGGCCGGTGGCCAAGGAACACGACACGCCTGCGGGCAGCGGCGGGCGGCGCCGCGTTCGCAGTGATGCGCTGGCCAACCAGGAACGTCTGCTCGCCGCGGCGGTGACGGCGGTCTTGCGCGAGGGCCGTCAAGTCCCGATGGGAACTATCGCAGCGGACGCCGGGGTCGGCATCGGCACGCTCTACCGGCGCTACCCGAACCGCGAAGCCCTGCTCGAAGCCCTGACGCTGCGCGCCTTCGGCCTCGTCCTTGAGTGCGCGGAGAACTCCGAGAACCTCAATGAGCCCGGCCTCGCCACGCTGAGCTCATACCTGGACTGTGTCATGAGCCACGCCGACCAGCTGATCCTCCCCCTGCACGGCGGTCCCATCCCGACAGCCGCGGAAACTCTCGCCGCCAGGTCCGCCGTCCACCAGGCGCTCCAGCGCATCCTCGACCGCGGGTGGCGTGACGGCACGATCCGCACGGAGGTCACCACGCGCGACATCATCGGCCTGAGCGCCCTGCTTGCCCAGCAACTGTCGGACAACCGGGGCTCGGACCAAACACCCAGGCGGCTGAAGTCCTTCTTCCTCGACGGCCTGGCTTCCCCCGCTCGCTGAAAGAGCGCTCCCCGGAGGCGAAGTCACGGGCCGTTCGAGATGAAGATCTTGATTTCTCCGGACCGAGCCCATGCTCACGGCGGCTCACCGCGGTCGGCTCGACGGAGGCTGGCGCGACGCAGGTGGCGGCGGCTGGGGATCATGTCGATCTCTGTCGCGTGGTGTCGCCTTTGTCGAGCCCGAACGACGCAACGAACACAAGCGCCTTCACGTTTGATGTCCTGGAACTGGCGTAGGTGATGACCGGGCCGCCGTATGAGTGTCCGACAAGGACCACGGTGCCTTCGATCTGCCCAACTAGGTTTGCGATGTACTCGCCGTCGCCAGTGAGGCCGCGTAGCGGGTTGGGGACTGCTTCGGCGGCGACGCCGGCGCGAAGTAGGTGGCCGAGGACGGTCAGCGCCGCCCGGTCGCCGCCGAGCGCCGGTGACGTCCCATCCCAGCGGGGAAACAAGACATGCTCGACCCCAAACTGGTCGAGGATCTTGCCTGCCGTCTGGGCGAGAGATCCTCGATCGTCTTCGGCCAGTGGTAGAAGGCGGGCACGGGAGGAAGGACGGTCACGCCGCCCCGGTGTAGTCCTAGGCCACGGTGTCCTCCGTTCGAAGTCCTGTTCTTACTTTACATAGTGTCAGGACCATGATAAGTTGCCTGACATAGGGGTCGGGCGGCTCGTGCCTTGGGCGCACCCACCAAGTTTGGAGTCTTTCGTGACCCAACCCTTTCTTTGGAGTCCGATCGACGTTGGTGACATGCGTTTAGATCACCGCCTTTCAATACC
>PLDT01000204.1:0-8932 GCA_003136255.1 Actinomycetota bacterium | reverse complement strand
GCCTGGCACAACCCTGTGCCGCTCCCGTAGAGCGGGCTGTGGCCGACTACGGTGTACCTGCCTGCCGGGACCGTTACCGAGTAGGTAGCACTCGCGCCGATGGGAACATCACGGTGAACGCCGGGGCCCGTCACGGTCACGGTCCCCGGCCACGGACGCGGCAACCCCGGTGCCGGCCCGCCGACTCCATACAGGTGACCAGTCAAGGTGCCATCGGCGGGGTTCTGCGCCGAGCACGCCGACGTGAACCCGGCCAGGAACACAGCAGCCAGGGGCAGACCGATCAGGGAGATTCTCACTCCCGTTGGACGAAACGCGCCTGTCGCGCGGTTCCAGGCGTTCGTCGCACGTGCGCGTCGCCCGGATCTTGCGGAGCGCTGGGCCTAGCCAGAGCGATCTCCAGCCGACGCACCGTCCGATGCGAGCTGTCCGAGAATGACCAGAGCGCATGCCACGGTCCGTTCGGTCAAGAAGAGAACACGTCGGTGGGCGCGGTCACTGTGTCACGTCCGGACTGCCGCACGCTGTTGATGGGACCATGGCTGACATGCAGGTCGCCGATGTCCGGACACTGATCGACGGGCTGCGATGGGATCGGCGGCGCCATCCCTACAGCGGGCGCCGGGAGTACTCCCAGCGCGCCCGGGCGGTCGCCGCTGCAGTCGCGGACCTGATCGAGGCGGGTGATGCCGCAGGCGCGGGCCCGCTGGCGCGGCGCGCGGTGGAGCGTGTCACCGCCGCGCTCATGTATATGGACGATTCGGCCGGAATCGTCGGTGACGACCTGCGCACGCTGATGGCCTTGTACGCGCGGGCCTGCCGTTCAGCAGCTCCGGACGCTGGGCGCCTGGCGGGGTGGCTGGTGTCCATGCAGCTCGACGGGCCAGGCTGGCCCGCTATCGAGCTCAAAGAATTCGCCGAAGCCCTTGGCCCCCGCGGTCTCGCCGAGGTCGCCCGGCTGACCGAAGAACGCGGCGTTACCGCCGAACCGGACTCCTGGACCGCACGGGGAATCAAAGATCTCCGAGAGCAGCTGGCCGCAGTGTCCGGCGACATCGACGCCCACGTCACGGTGCTAGCCGAGGATCTGCGCGGCGCGCACCGGTACAGCGAGATCGTAGAGGTGCTGCGCGCCGCCGGGCGGGACGACGACGCCGAGCAGTGGGCGCGCAAGGGGCTGGCCGAGCAGCCGTCGGGCTTCCAGACCGACCGACTCCGCGACCAGCTCGTGGACCTGCTGCTCGACGGCGGCAGAGGAGCAGAGGCGGTTGCCGTCACCCGCGAGATCTACGAACGGCGGGCCATTCATCAGGACTACCTCACGCTCCGCCATGCCGCCCAGCAGGCAGGCCAATGGGCCGATCTCAGCGGCTGGGCACTCAGCCTGCTCCGCGACCGGGCCCACACCGAACCGTGGTACGTCAGGGAGCTGATCAGCGTCCTGGTGAGCGAGAACCTACTCGATGAGGCGTGGGCGGCCGCGATGGCGAACCCCGGTCAGGTCCCCGGGTCCCAGTGGTTCCAGCTGATCGAGGTGCGGGAGAAGAACCATCCCGCCGACGTGATCCGCCCCTACCAGGACCTGATCGAGATCGGGCTGGAAAGAGCCAGCGACAAGTACCGCTACCCCAAGGCGGTCAAGAGCATCAAACGCCTGCGGGACTACTACCACCGCACCGGCGACGAGGCCGGTTTCACCGCCTACGTTGCCGACCTGCGGCAGCGGCACCGCCGTAAGACGTCCTTTATCGCCAAACTCGACAAGGCACTAGCCAGCCGCTAAGACCAGCTTGCCGCCCTCCCGTCCCTACTCGATTGCGCTGAACCATCAAGGTCGCTTGAGCCGTCCCCTTCGGGCTGAGTACCGTGGCTCCTCGTGGTCTTTGTCTAGCCCGTAAGTCACTCGCCGGCAATCTGCCTCTGGGCAGCTCCCCCAAGCGCAGGGCATGTTTTCCCCTCAAGGCCCTGTCGGGCCGCAGGCAAGCCAGATGATCACTCAGGAATCCGGCGACTGCTGCTGATCCGGTTCATGAGACGTCGCGGCGCCTGGTGATCAGGGCGGGGATGGCCAGGAAGGCGGCGGCGTACAGGCCGAGGGTGAGGAAGGCGAGCGCGGGCGCGACCTGCGCTTCCTGCAGAGGAGGACCGCCAAAGGCCACGTTGAAGTTGCCGTCCAGGTTGACCAGCGTGTTGGTGCCGGCATCGGGCAGGACCTCGTAAATCCGCAGGATGACCCCGTGCAGCAGCCCGGCGAAGTACTCGATCGACGGCTCGGCCACGACGGCCCACAACAGCACCGCGCCGATCGCCGCGCCGGCGCTGCGCAGCCAGACCCCGAGGGCCAGGCCAGCGGCGGCGTAGACCAGGCCCAGCATGAGCGCGGCGGCCAGCGCGCCGGCGACGTGACCGAAGGCCGGGAAATGGCTGCCCGCGGGGGCCAGGGACCCGGTCTGGTGCAGCGCGACCACTGCGCTGGCCGCGGCGGCCAAGAGGAACGTCAGCGCGACGCTGACCGCGACCGCGGTTGCGAGGGCCAGCGCCTGGCCGGTAAAGGTCCGCAGCCTGCCCGGGCCCTGCAGCAGGGCGGTCCTGATGGTGTTCCGGCCCCAGTCGCTGCCTCCGGTCAGCGCGCCGAGCAGCATGAGCACGGCGGCGCCGTAAAGTCCGTTGAACTGGCCGAAGCCGTTCAGCGCAGCCGTCAGATACTGGTCCGGCAGCAGGGTCGACAACACCTGCGGCGCATTGATGCCCAGCGAGATGCCGGTATTGGCGGTCGCATACAGCACGTATCCGGAGATGTAGCTGGTGATCAGCATGTCGGCGGGCAGCACCAGGATCAGGGCTACCACGGCCGGGCGCTTGCGCATGACCAGCAGCTCGGCGCGCAGCGAGGCAAGCACTCCGGTGACGGCGGTCTGCGGCCGCGGCGGCCCGGCTGCCCGGCTGGTGCCGGACGAGCGTGCCGCCGGGCGGCGCCGGAGGCGGAGCCTGCGGCTTCTTTCGGTGACCGCATCCCGGCGCCGCAGCAGGACCATGGTCAGGGCAAGGGCGCCCGCAATGTAGGCAGCCAGGGTCCAGGCCGCCGCAGCGGGGCGCACCGGCAGGTAATTCTGCGAGCCCGCGCCGCCGCCCGATGTCCCGAACAGCCCGGTCAAGGTGACCGCGCATGCGCCCGGCGTCAGGTCGCTGATGGTCCGCAGGGCCCCGCGCGGGATCTGCAAGGCCAGACCGTACAAGGTGCTCTCGATGATCAGCGTCCACAGCAGGGCGGCCGCGGCCGCGCCGGCCGCGCTGCGGCACGCCGTGCCCAGGAACAGGCCGATCATCCCGTAGGCGAGCGCAATGAGCAGCGCCACGCCTACCCCCTCGGCGATGACGACGCTGCCCGGCATGGCGCCGAGGTACGGGTTCACCGACCGGGACTCCACCAGCCGGATCACGATGCTCGCGGCCGCCGCCACGGCGAAGGTCGCCAGCACGCTGGCCGCCATGGCCACCGCCAGCGCGAGCGCCTGGCCCGCGAAGGTCCGCGCCCGGCCCGGTCCCTGCAGCAGTGCCGTCGTGATCGTGCCCCGGCCCCAGTCGCCGCCCGCCATCGCCGCGCCCAGGACGATGAACGGCGTCGTGCCGTAGATGGAGAACTGGGAAACCGCGATGATGTTGAACTGGCTCGGCAGCAGGGACTGCAGGTTCTGCGCCGGGGTGCCGTAGGTGCTGTAATCCGTCGGGGTCAGAGTCAGGTAAAAGATGAACTCCGCCACATAATCGCTCAGCAGCACCAGCACCGGCGTGACCAGCATCAGCCCCCAGGCGGCCGGCCATCTCCGCAGCACCAGCAGCTCAGCGCGCATCGACGCGAGCATCCGGCTAGTGCCCTTTCGCGCGCTGATGCCGCCGCCGCGAGCGGCGGCCCTGGACCGCACCGCCGCCATCTCGCTCAGGCCAGCGCACGGAGTCGGCGCCGCCGGTCCGCCCGCCGGTCAGCTCGAGGAACACTTCCTGCAGCGAGCGCCGCCCGGTGCGGATCTCGCTCACCGCCAGTCCCGCGCCGACTAGCTGCCGGTTGACCGCCGCGGCCCCGGCCGGATCAGGTTCCCGCAGGCCCAGGCGCAGCAGCCCGTCGGACAGCTCGGCGTGGTCTACTTCCGCGAGCCCGGGAGCCAGCGCGGCCGCCTGGCTGGCCGGCTCGGCGCGGACCCACAACTGCGGCTGGCCGCGCAGCTGCCCGGGCGTGCCCTCGGCCAGCATCCGGCCGCCGCTGATCACCCCGACCCGCCCGCACAGCTGCTCGACCTCGCCCATGTCGTGGCTGGACAGCACGATCGTCTTGCCGCCGCCGCCCAGCTCGGCGATCAGCCGCCGCATCTGCAGCTGCCCGGCCGGGTCCAGGCCATTGGACGGCTCGTCCAGGATCAGCAGCTCCGGGTCCTTCAGCAGCGCCGCCGCGACTCCAAGCCGTTGTTTCATGCCCAGGCTGTAGGTCGCGACCGCGTCCCTGGCACGCGCGGTGAGCGCGGCCTGGTCAAGTACGGCATCCACCCGCGAGTCCGGGACGCCAGACCTTCTAGCCGCGGCGCGCAGGTTGTCCCGCCCCGACATGAACGGGTAGAACGCGGTCTCTCCCATCGCGCCCGTGCGCCGCAGGCCCGCCGGGGCACCCGGCGGCCGGCCCAGCACCCGGATCAGCCCCGACGTCGGCCGCACCAGGCCCAGCAGCATCCGCAAGGTGGTGGTCTTGCCCGCGCCGTTCGGACCCAGCAGCCCGTACGTCTCACCCGCCTCCACGCACAGGTCAAGACCGTCCACCGCGGTCACGTACCCGCCGAAGCGCTTGACCAGGCCGCGCACCTCCACCACCCGATCGCCCATCACGACCCTCCAACCTGCGCCCGGAACACATCGGCCTGCCCCGGCCCTGCACCTGATGAGATCCGCTCACCGTCTGCCCTCAGTTGTACGGGCCACCGGACGCCGCATCAACCAGGCTGCCTAATCCAGGCCTGCGAGCCCTGTCCGTCCTCCTCGCCGGCACCCAGATCCGTGCGAGCGCGGCGAATCAGGCCGTCTTGACGGCGGCACTGCCCGGCTGGGGCGGCGCGGCCGGGAACGGGACGGGGCCCGCCAAGGCCAGAGCCCGGCGCGAGAAGCGCCGGACCCGGCGCAGCACAGCGTCGTGAGACCGCGACCTGATCGCACAGCCACCGCAAGCTCGCCCGGTAGCCAGGAGACTCTCGCCACGGTCCGTTCGGCCTCCTCAATTCGGCCAAGTGGGATCGGGGCCTCGCGCTGTTCCTCACGTCGAGGAAGTCGCCGTTGTCCCTGAGGGCCGCAACCTGCTGTCCTGGCTGGCCGGAAGACCCGCCTGACGGCGGGGGGAAGCCGCCTGCCCGTAGGACTCGATGGGTGGAGTCGGTTCTGAGCTGCAAGGTTGTTAGCATTTCACCTGGATCGCGTGAAGGCCGGGCTAACTTGGTGTGAGTGGGCAGCTAACCTGCGTGTTTAACAGCCCCGGCGCAAACGGAGACTCCCTCATGGCTGGCGAGCGAGGAGAGAAACCCGGATATCCGAAGCGCGCCCAAGAGTTCATCGAGCCCGGATGACGCGCGCACATGTCTCGGCGCCCGAGGGCGGGGCGCGGGGTCCCGCCGCGACGCGGCCTGACGCCGGGAAAAGCGCCGCGGCCAAGGCAGGCACGGCCGCCCTGACCCTGGGCGCGCTCGGCGTCGTCTTCGGCGACATCGGTACTAGTCCCCTGTACGCGATGAGCTCCATTTTCCAGGTTCACGGCGTCCGGCCGAACACGGCTGGGGTGGACGGCATGATCTCGCTCGTCGTCTGGGCGATCATCCTGGTCGTCATGGTCAAGTACGTGACCTTCGTGATGCGCGCCGACAACCGGGGCGAGGGCGGCATCATGGCCCTGGTGGCGCTCGTCCTGCGCCTGCCGGTCAAAGGCCAGGGCAGGAAAGCGGCTCTGGTCTTGCTCGGGATCTTCGGAGTGGCGCTCTTCTACGGCGACGGGACGATCACCCCGGNNACCCCGGCGATCAGCGTCATCTCCTCGGTCGAAGGGCTTGAGACGTCAGCGCCGGGACTGAAGTCGTTCGTGGTGCCGATCACGCTCGCCCTGCTGACCGTCCTGTTCGCGGTCCAGCAGTTCGGGACGCGCGCCATCGGGCGGTTGTTCGGACCCTTCATGGTGGCGTGGTTCGGCCTCCTGGCGGTTTCGGGTCTCAACAAGATCATCGGGAATCCGGTGATCCTGAAGGCGCTGTCGCCCAGTTACGGGTTCGCGTTTTTCCTCGACCACCCCGTGACCGGTTTCCTGGCTCTGGCCGCGGTCGTGCTGGTGGTCACCGGTTCCGAGGCGCTATACGCCGACCTGGGCCAGTTCAGCCGGCGCTCGATCACCCGGGGGTGGATCTTCGTCGTCTTCCCCGCGCTGATCCTCAATTACCTGGGCCAGGGAGCGCTGATCCTGCGTTCGCCCACGGTCATCGCGAACCCCTTCTTCGGGCTGTTTCCTAAATGGGCGCAGATCCCGATGGTCGTGGTGGCGGTGGCCGCGACCATGATCGCGTCGCAGGCGGTGATCACCGGGGCGTTCTCGGTCACCCGCCAGGCGGTGCAGCTGGGCTTCCTGCCCCAGCTGAGGATCCGGCACAAGTCGGGATCCGAAGGGCAGGTCTACGTTCCAGCGGTGAACTGGCTGCTCTACATCGCGGTGGTCGCGCTGGTGATCGGCTTCGGGTCCGCTGCTCATCTCGCTTCCGCCTACGGCATCGCCGTCACCGGAACGTTCGCGACGACCACCGTCCTGTTTTTCGTCGTCGTGCGGATGCGCTGGAAAAAGCCGCTGTGGATCGTCCTGCCGGGCGCGGCGGCCTTCCTCACCGTTGACCTCGCGTTCTTCTCGGCGAACCTGACCAAGGTCGTGTCTGGCGGCTGGTTCCCGCTGGCGATCGCACTGATCATCTTCACGCTGCTCTCGACCTGGCAACGCGGACGGGGACTCGTCACGGCCAAGCGCTCGGCGGCCGAGGGACAGCTCCGCGACTTCGTCGAGGAGATCCATAGCATGGACCCCCCGCTGTACCGCGTGCCGGGGACGGCGGTCTTCCTCGCCGCGGGCAAGCAGACGACACCGCTGGCGCTGCGGGCCAACGTCGACTACAACCACGTGATACACGAGAGCGTCGTCATCGTGTCGGTCGAGACCGAGACGGTCCCGCACGTCGACCCCTCCGAGCGCATAGTGGTCGATGACCTCGGCTACACCGGCGACGGCATCGTCTATCTAACCGTGCGCTACGGCTTCCAGGACGACCAGAGCGTGCCGACGGCGCTGGGAGAGGCCGCCGCTCAGGACTTCCCGGTGAACATCGATGTCGAGAATGCGATCTATTTCGTCTCCGAGATCACCATCGTCCTGGGTGACGATCCCGGCATGCGCAAGTGGCGCAAGAGGCTATTCCTCTTGCTGTCGCGCACGTCCAAGAGCCCGGTGGCTCTCTTCCACCTGCCAGAGCAGCGCATCGTGACCATGGGTTACCACATTGAGCTCTGACGGAGCCGTAGGCCCTAAGGAGCGCTGGGGAAGTAACTGCCATGGAAGCCGAACGGGACGTGGTGCGGCACCCGGGCACGTCCGATCTCGCTGAGGTTGGTGGCGTCGAGAGCCAGCAGGAACGAGGTGCCAGCGGCGCTGTCGAGTACGACTGACAGCAGCACTCCGGAATCCTCCTGCCCGGTGCCGGGTGCCCGGGCGAAAACCGGCTCGCCGGGGTAGGTGCCCGGTTCGGACCATGAGGCCGACGTGCCGTCTTCGAGGTCGGCCTTGGTGATCCGGTCCGGGAAGCCGCCGTCCGTGCTTGCGATGCCGTAGGCGTAGCGGTAGTGCTTGCCGTTGCGCCGTCCATAGTCGATGCGCGGCAGCTCCAGGGCGATGCCGGGGAGGGGTTCGCGGGTCACATCGCCGCCGTCCAGGCGTATCCGGTACCGGCGCAGCCGGGCTTGCGGTATGCGGGCGTCGCGGCATCGCAGCCGGTCCAGGTAGAGCGCGTCGATGATGCCGGCATCGTCGTAGGCGCACACGTCGAGGAGGATCTCGTTGCCGTGCTCGTAGGCGTTGACGTGATGGAAGGCGAAGAAGGCCTCACCGGAGTAGGTGCCGCGGCTGCTTCCGGTGCTCAGGTCAAGGACGTGGAAGCGGGTGCCGCGGCCCGGTCGCCACCGGTAGTTGCGGATAAAGGGACGGCCGGACAGCGGGATCGTCACCGGGACCACGACGAACGGGAACTCCGCGAGCACGAGGTATCGCTCGGTGATCGCGAAGCTGTGCATATAGGCCGGAAGCCGTGCCGGGAGCCGCGCGATGATGCGGCGCCTGCCGCTTGGGTCCTGGGCATAGACCCGGTAGCTGGTGCGCGGGCCGAAGTGGGTCGCGTAGCTGACCAGGTCACCCGAACCGGGCGCGCGGTGCGGATGGGCGGTGGTCAGCTGCCCCGGCGCCGGCCGCGCCACCCCGAGTGTGTCCAGTGTCCGGGGGTCGAACTTCACCGGCAGCGGGGTCTCGGTCAGCGCGAGGAACTCCTCTCCCGATCGCACGACGCTGACGTTGGCGTTGGTACCGGACGTCGGCGGGACGAATGCGGTCACCACGCGCTTGAACAGCGTCCGGCACGGGTCGGTGGCGAACTCGCTGTAGGCGATCGTGCCCGTGTCGCGGGCCGCGCGGTAGGCGGGGGTGTCCAGGAACCGGTTCGCGTACGTCACCGCGCCGTCGGCGAACCCGAACCGGTGCAGCATCGCGAGCCCGTCGAACCAGTGCCGGTAGCCGTGCGATCCCGCCTCGAACTTCGCCGGGCCAGTGCGCAGCAGCGCCCCGGCCAGCCATGAGGGGAACGCGCCCTGGACCGGGAGCCGGACGGGC
>PLDT01000403.1:0-4579 GCA_003136255.1 Actinomycetota bacterium | reverse complement strand
CCGGCACCATGCTCGCTGCGCGTGCCACACCCCGAGCTCAGCCGCCCAGGTAGGCCAGGACGGCGAGGACGCGGCGGTTGTCGTCGTCGGATTGCTGCAGGTCCAGCTTGAGGAAGATGGATGCCGTGTGCTTGGCCACGGCGCGTTCGGTGACGACCAGACGCTGGGCGATCGCGGCGTTCGACCGGCCTTCGGCCATGAGCGCGAGCACCTCGCGCTCGCGCGGGCTGAGCACGGACAAGCTGCCGTCGCCGGTGTTGCGGGCGAGCAAGCGGGCGATTACCTCCGGGTCCATCGCGGTGCCGCCCTGTGCGACACGGCGGACCGCGTCCACGAACTGGGCGCTGTCGAACACCCGGTCCTTGAGCAGGTAGCCGATGCCGCCGCTGCCGGCGGCCAGCAGTTCGCGCGCGTACAGCTGCTCTACGTACTGGGACAGGACGAGGACCGGCAGGCCGGGGTTTTCCTTGCGGGCCGCCACGGCGGCGCGCAGCCCCTCGTCGCTGAACGTGGGCGGGAGCCTGACGTCCACGATGGCGACGTCCGGCGGGTCTTCGCGGAGCGCGGCCAGGAGGGCGTCGCCGTTGTCCACGGCGGCGGTTATCGCGAAGCCGTGCGCTTCGAGCATCCTGGTCAGGCCGTCCCGGAGCAGGAACAGGTCCTCCGCTATCGCGACGCGCAAAGAATCTCCATGGTCACTGAGGTCGGGCCGCCGGGTGGGCTGCTGACCGCGAGCACGCCGTCGAACGCGGCGAGCCGCCGCTCGATCCCCTGCAGACCGGTGCCTCGGCGCGGATCGGCGCCGCCCTGGCCGTCGTCGGTCACCGTGATCGTCAGCATCTCGTCGTGATGCCTGATGTCGATCCAGGCCTGGCTGGCCTTTGCGTGCTTGGACACGTTGGCGACCAGCTCGTTCACCGCGAAGTAGGCCGCCGACTCGACGGGGGCGGACGGGCGGGTCGCCTGGTCGAGGTCGCTGCTCAGGTGGATGCGCAGCGGGGTGTCCAGGGCCAGGGCCCGGATCGCCTCGGCCAGGCCGCGGTCGGCGAGTACTGGCGGGTGGATGCCGCGGACCAGGGCGCGCAGCTCCTGCAGCGCCTTGGCGGAGCTGTCCCGCGCCTCGATCAGCAGCGCCCGGGCTGCCTTGGGGTCGTCGTCGATCAGCTGGCCCGCCGCGTCCAGCGTCATGCCCATCGCGACCAGCCTGGCCTGGGCGCCGTCGTGCAGGTCGCGTTCGATCCTGCGGATCTCCGCGGCGCCGGAGTCGAGGGTCTCGGTGCGGGTCTGCGACAGGTGCGCTACCCGTCGTTCCAGTTCTGCGCTGCCCGTGGGGGCCAGCATCGACTTCGCCAGCAGGCCGTATGCCTTCAGCATCCGCGGTGCGCTGTACAGTCCGGCGGCGATGAGCGCGACGCCGAAGACCAGGATCGACGCCGTGCTGTTTCCCGGGTACGCCGGCGGCGGGATCGCCACGAACAGGCGGGAGCCGAGGAAGGCGATCACGCCGATGCCGATGAGGGCGGCCGGCAATACAACCAGCAGCAGGCATAGCGAGGAGCCCACCGATAGCCACAGCGTGTCCCGCCAGGTGGCCGGGTCTCTCCTGGCCGGGGTTCCGCGCCGGTACGGATCAGCTATGGGGACGCCGCACCAGTCACCGGCCAGCCGCCTGATCAGGCTGACCAGGCGGCGGGTGGCCGCCGACAGGCCCGGGATCAGGCTCGCGGCCAGCGCGACGGCGCAGGTCAGCGGCAGGGTTACCAGCACGGTAACCAGCAGGTTCTGGTCGAGATACGGCCCGCCGGCCGACCTCTGCGCGACCACGAACAGCACGAGGATCAGGGCGATTCCCGCGGGGTTCAGCAGGGCGAGCGCCAGCCCCCGGGCGGCGGCCCGGCCGCGATCCCTCAGTGTTCCCACGGTCGTGCCTCCTCCGGCGGACTCCTCCGGTTCAGTCTGCCGGGACAGCGCCCGGGCCGGCAGTGACGTTAGCCCCCCAGTTCAGCAGGTGTACCTAGGTCTACCCGCAGACGCCGGTCAGCCCTATGTCGGCGTCACCGACCCGCTTCCTACTGTAATCGCATGAACATTATTGAGACAGCAGGGCTGGGCAAGCGGTACGGCCGGACCTGGGCCCTGCGGGACTGCACCCTTGACGTCCCCGGCGGCCACGTGGTCGCCCTGGTCGGACCGAACGGCGCGGGGAAGTCGACGCTGCTGAACATGGCGACGGGCCTCACCACGCCCACCGCCGGGCGCGTCACGGTGCTCGGCGGTGTGCTCGCCGGGTCGCCGCCGGCGCTGGACCGGATCGCATTCGTGGCGCAGGACGCGCCCCTGTATAAGAACCTGCCGGTCACCGACATGCTGCGGGTCGCCCGGTTCCTGAACCTGCGCTGGGATGCCGAGCGCGCGGCCGCCCGGCTTTCCCGCCTCGGGATCGAGCCGGGCAAGAAGGTCGGCGCGCTGTCCGGCGGGCAGAAGGCACAGCTCGCGCTCACGATCGCCCTGGCCCGGCGACCCGACCTGCTCGTCCTGGACGAGCCGCTCGCCGCGCTCGACCCGCTGGCTCGGCACGACTTCATGCAGTCGCTACTGTCCGAGGTGGCCGCCGAAGGCATCTCGGTGGTGCTCTCCTCGCACATGGTGGCCGAGCTCGATCAGGTAGCCGACTACCTGATCGTCCTGGGTCGCGGCCAGGTCCTCGTGTCCGGTGAGGTTTCGTCGCTGGTGGCGGCGCACGGCGTAGGCCTGGAAAAGCTCGTTCTCGGTTACCTGCGCGAAGCAAGCATGGAGGTGGCGGCATGACCGCGATTGCCGTTCAGCGGGTTCCTGCCCGCACCCGGCGCGTCCCGCTGCGGGGGGTGGCCTGGGTCACCTGGCGCCAGCACCGGGCCGCGCTGGCCGGTGCCGTGGCGCTGCTCGGTGTCCTCGGCGTGTACCTGCTGTGGATGGGGCTGGAGATTCACAGCGCTTACGCGAAGGTGGCCGCATGTCACCCCGCCGGATCGGCAGTGTGCCATAACCTGCTGCAGTCGTTCAACCAGCGCTACTACGGCACCCAGCAGGGTTCGGTGGTGAGCTCGGGGCTCAACGCGCAGACCGTGCCGTTCCTCCTGCTGGCCGTGCCGATCCTGCTCGGCGTGTTCGTCGGGGCACCAGTGCTGGCGCGGGAGCTGGAGAGCGGGACGTTCCGGTTCGCCTGGACCCAGGCCTGCGGGCGAGTGCGCTGGGCGGCGACCAAGCTGATCCTGCTCGCGGCCGCGCTGACCGTGCTCGCGTACGCGTTCAGCCAGCTGTTCGCCTGGTACTTCAGCCCGTTCCTCGCCGAAGGCAAGACCAGCAAGTTCCCCATGCAGCTGTTCGGCAACCTGGGCGTGGACTTCGCCGCCTGGACGCTGCTGGCGTTCGCCGTCGCCGCGTTCCTCGGCGTGATGATCCGGCGCGCGGTCGCGGCCATGGCCGTCGCGCTCGCGACGTGCACGGTGCTCGACGTGGCCACGATGATGGCGCTGCGGCAGCACTACGCCACGCCGCTCGTCGTCTCTGGCAACAATCCTCCTGGCAGCGAGTCCGCCTGGCTGCTGGGCCAGTGGCTGGGCGGGCCAAATGGCCAGCGGTTCTACCCCTCGAACATCCCGCTGAGCGTGCAGAACTCCTCGAACCCGGACGCGTTCCAGAACTGGCTGCGGACCGCGCACATCACCCAGTGGTGGTCCTACGTGCCGGGCAGCGACTTCTGGCGGTTCCAGCTCATCGAGGGCGGCTGGCTGCTCGGGCTGTCCGCCCTCTTGATCGCCGCCGCGATCTGGGCGGTCCGGCGGCGGGCCGCGTGACCTGCAGGTCGCAAGGTCAGCCGCGGGGAAACGTGACCTCGACGTCCAGGCCGCCCTCGGGCCGGGCGCGAGCCGTCAGCGAGGCCCTGTGCGCCTCGGCGATGGCACGCACGATCGCCAGGCCGAGCCCGTACCCGCCCTCGTGCCGGAGCTGCCTGCCGGAGAGCCGCTCGCCGGTGAGCCGCTGGAACGGCTGGAACAGCCGGTCAACTTCCGCGGCGGGGATCACCGGCCCGGTATTGGAGACCGACAGCACGGACCCCCCGCCGGTTACCGCCGTCGACACCGTGACCCGCCCACCGGGCACGTTGTGCCGCAGCGCGTTGTCGACGAGGTTCGCCACCAGGCTTTCCGCTAGCCGCACATCGCCCGTTGCCGCCGCTGGCTGCAGTGCCGCTTCGACCGTGACGCCCTCCGCCGCGCGGCCGGCCAGGACCGGTCCGGTGATTTCGGCCAGGTCGAAAGGCTCCCAGCGGTCGACGCCACCCTCACCGGAGGCCAGCGTCAGCAGCGCGGAGATCAGCCGCTCCTGCTGGCCGCCCAGTTCCAGTGCCTCCTCGCAGGCGGCCCGCAGCGTCGCGACGGACGCGGCCGGGTCGGCGAGCGTCACCTGGAGCAGGGTCCGTTCGGCGGCCAGCGGAGTGCGCCGCTCCGGGTGACCCAGGCCGCCGCCTTCGCCATCCCGCAGCACTACCCCAGGTACGCCCAGGTCCTGGCCGCCTATACACCGCAGAACGGTTACT
>PLDT01000103.1:0-4019 GCA_003136255.1 Actinomycetota bacterium | reverse complement strand
ACGCACAGCGCGTAGGCCCGGACCGAGAACGGCCCGAACCGCCAGGACGCCGGGCTCGGACTCCCGATGGACGCCAGCGGGAGGTGCCAGGGGGGTCGCCCCCCAGGAAGCGAGCCGAGCACCACACTCGCGACATTACTCCGTCCTTCTGAGGGACAGCTGAGGACGCGCTATGAGTGGACCGGCCGGCGGACCGCGGCGGACAGTTCGGCNNTTGACCAGGCCGGCCGCGTCGCCGCTGACCGCGTCCCTGGTACCGGTGATGCCCATCAGCGAGGCGGCGTAGACGAAGCCGCGGCTGGCGGCGGTGATGGTGGCGATCCGCTCGCTGGTGGAGCTCGGCGCGGCCAGGAACACGCGGTCCAGGTCGTACTCGTCCGAGGCCGCCAGCCAGGGGCCAGCTTCCTCGGGCGACAGGTCGGGGGTGATCAGGCCCGAGCCGCCCGCCCGGGCCAGGTCGCGGGCGAACGCGCGCACGCCGTACCGGTCGACCGGGTTCCAGTAGGTCATGACCAGGACCGGGACGCCTGCGGCGGCCACCGCCTCGACGGTACGCAGCACGTCGGCGACCTTGGTGCCCGCGGTCAGCGCACGATGGACGGCCTCGGCGATCACCGGCCCGTCCATCACCGGGTCGGAGTAGGGCAGGCCGATCTCGAGGATGTCGACCCCGGCCGCGGCCATGGCCAGGGCCGCGGCGATCGCGCTGTCCACGGTGGGGAACCCGGCGGGCAGGTAGCCGATCAGGGCGGCGCGGTGGTCGGCGTTCGCCTTGGCGAAGGTGACGGCGACCGAGGTCATAGTCCGAACCACTTCGACGCGGTGTCCACGTCCTTGTCGCCGCGGCCGGACAGGTTGACCAGGATCAGGCCGTCGGGGCCGAGTTCGCGGCCGACGTCCAGGGCGCCGGCCAGCGCGTGGGCCGACTCGATGGCCGGGATGATGCCCTCGGTGCGGCACAGGACGGAAAAGGCGTTCATGGCGTCGGCGTCGGTCACCGCGCGGTAGCTGGCCCGGCCGGTTTCCATCAGCCAGACATGCTCGGGGCCCACGCCCGGGTAGTCCAGGCCGGCCGAGATAGAGTGAGTGGCGCGGGTCTGGCCTTCGCCGTCTTGCAGCACGAAGGTCCGCATGCCGTGCAGGACACCCGGGGATCCGCCGGTCAAGGTGGCGGCGTGCCGCCCGGTGTCCACGCCGTCGCCGCCGGCCTCGCAGCCGATCAGCCGGACCTCGGCGTCCGGGATGAAGGCGTGGAATACGCCGATGGCGTTGGAGCCGCCGCCGACGCACGCGATCACCGCGTCCGGCAGCCGGCCCTCCTGGCGCAGCACTTGCTCCCGGGCCTCCTGGCCGATCACCCGCTGGAAGTCCCTGACCATCATCGGGAACGGATGCGGGCCGCCCACCGAGCCGATGCAGTAGTGCGTGTGCCCGACGGTGGTCACCCAGTCCCGGAAGGCCTCGTTCATGGCGTCCTTGAGCGTCCGGGTGCCGGCGGTGACCGGGATCACCTCGGCGCCGAGCATCCGCATCCGGGACACGTTCAGGGCCTGCCGGTGGGTGTCCTCCTCGCCCATGTAGACCGTGCAGTCCAGGCCGAGCAGCGCGGCCGCGGTGGCGGTGGCCACGCCGTGCTGGCCGGCGCCGGTCTCGGCGATGACCCGCGTCTTGCCCATCCGCTGGGCTAGCAGTGCCTGGCCGAGCACATTGTTGATCTTGTGCGAGCCGGTGTGGGTGAGATCCTCGCGCTTGAGCAGCACGGTCGCGCCCCCGGCCTGCTGGCCGAACCGCTTGGCCTGGGTGAGCAGCGTGGGTCGGCCGGCGTAGTTCTTGAGCAGACCGTCAAGCTGGGCACCGAAGGCGGCGTCGTTCCTGGCCTGCTGGTAGGCGACGGTGAGCTCGTCCAGGGCGGCCATCAGCGCTTCGGGGGCGAACCGCCCGCCGTACGCGATTCCGGCCGCCGGGAAATGCCCGGCCTCGTCGGGAACCGGGGCGATTTCCGGTTCCGCCGGGTCCGTCCCGGTCACGGGCGTTCCGTCCCGGTCACGGGCGTTCGCCTCGGAGTGCGGGGTGCGAACCCGCGGTCACCAGGTCGGCGACGGCGCTGCGCGGGTCCTTCTCGGTGACCAGGCTCTCCCCCACCAGCACCGCGTCCGCGCCGGACGCGGCGTAGGCCAGCAGGTCACGCGGCCCGCGCACGCCGGATTCGGCGACCTTGATGATCCCTTCCGGGATCCGGCCCGCCATCCGGCCGAAGATCCCCCGGTCCACCTTGAGCGTGGCCAGGTTCCGCGCGTTGACGCCGATGACGGTCGCCCCGGAGTCCAGGGCCCGGTCGAGTTCGGGCTCGGCGTGCACCTCGACCAGCGGCAGCAGGCCGATCGAGATGGACCGCTCGACCAGCGAGACCAGCGCGCTCTGCTCGAGCGCCGCGACGATCAGCAGCACCAGGTCCGCGCCGTAGGCGCGGGCCTCCCAGAGCTGGTAGGAGCTGATCACGAAGTCCTTGCGCAGCAGCGGCACCTGCACCGCCCGGCGGACCGCGCTCAGGTCGGCCAGCGACCCGCCGAACCGGCGCGGCTCGGTCAGCACGCTGATCACCTTGGCGCCGCCGGCTTCGTAGTCCGAGGCCAGCGCGGCCGGATCGGCGATGGCGGCCATCTGCCCGCGGGACGGACTGGCCCGCTTCACCTCGGCGATGACGCTGACGCCCTCGGCCTTCAGCGCGGCCATCGCGTCGCGCGGTGACGGCGCGCGACGCGCCATCTCCTTCAGCTCGTCCAAAGAAACGTGCCGCTGCCGGTCGGCGAGATCGGCACGCACGCCGTCTAGGATCTCGTCGAGCACACTCACGCGGTTCGCTCGTCCCCTCACATCGGTACTCTTGCGCCACCGATCGTAGCCCGGCCGCTCCGGTGCCATGATGACTGCCCCCCTGGATTGGGTTAGCTAGCCCGCTGGAGTGGGCCGCGGTTCGCCGGTCGCAATGGGTTCTGGTCTGCCCCACGCGCCGCGAGTATCTCCAATCGCATACTCCACAAATCGCTCACCTGTTCGTCATCCTAAGCGATTATCGCGGTTGATTCGGGCTTCGTGGTGGAAAAGGCGTGCTATAGGCCACGCGATCAACCGCAGAGCCCGGATCCACCACGTAGCCCGTACCGCGGACGGTGCGGATCCGCCAGGCTGGGCCGAGCTTGGCCCGGAGCTGGGCGATATACACGTCGGCGGCCCGGTCGCCCGCGGCCTGGCGGCCGATGGCGGCGAGCAGCTGGCGTCGCGAAACGACCCGGCCCGGGTTATCGAGCAGGACGGCGAGCACCGCGAACTCGGTCGCGGTCAGGGGCACGTGATGACCTTCGGCCACGGCGGTCCGGCTCGCGCCGTCCAGCCGCAACCCGCCGAGGCTGTAATCGGCGGCCTTAAGATCGGCGGCCTTAAGAGAAGACCCGAGGGATCCCGGAGGATGGCCTGCCGGGGCCAGTACCTCGCGGACCAGGGCGACGAGCTGGCGGGGGCTGAACGGGCGGGCCAGCCAGCGCCGGGCGCCGGCCGTGTCGCCCCGCACGGCCAGGCCGCGGGGCCGGGGCGCCTTGGCGTCGGCGACCAGGAAGATGACCGGCGTGCGCAAGGCCCGGCGAATGCGCCTGGGGTCCAGGCCGGGCATGGTGAGATCGACCACGGCCGCGGCGTCCGGGCCGCCGGTCAGCTCGGCCAGCGTCGGCTCCGGGCCGGTGACCAGCCGGACCCGCAGCCCGTCCTGGCGTAGGTAGCGGGCCGACATCTCGGCCACCTCGGGCTCGTGCTCGGCGAGCAGGACCGAGATGGACTCACGCCCCGCCGGAACGGGGTCAGGGCGGTGGCCCGCCACCGACCTGGTCTTCCACTGCGGTCTCCACCGTCGGGTCCAGGTCGCGGCTGAGCGACTCCCACATCGAGGCGCTGTCGGCGGCGCGGCGGCGCGGTCGCTGGCCCGGCCGCTCGAAGCGCGCCGACATGACCGGCCAGCGCGGGCCTCG
>PLDT01000040.1:0-7134 GCA_003136255.1 Actinomycetota bacterium | reverse complement strand
ACCCGGCCGTAGAGGTGGGGCGGGACGATCGCCTGGCGCAGGGCGATGGTGTTGATGTTGAGCAACAGGCCAAAGCCCGAGGACGCCGCCCACAGGACCAGCGCGGCCGCGTACGAGCCGGCCAGGGCCATGGCGGTCATGGTCAACCCGGCCACGACCAGGGCGCCGAGGGCGGTGACGGCGAAGGACAGACGGCGGCGGATCGGCCCCGCCACCAGGCTTACCGCGACGACACCGGCGGCGCCAGCGGCATACAGGAAGCCGATCTCGGAGTTGGTGGCGTGCAGGGCGCGCCGGGCAAACAGGACGAGCTGGGAGTCGGCCGTCGCGGCAACGAAGTTGATCAGGGCCATCATGATCGAGATGGAGCGCAGCACCGGGTTGGACCACACGTAGGCCAAGCCCTCCCGCACGTCGGCGAGCAGGGCCCGGATCACCGAGCCGGAGGGGCGCGTGGCCGGGGTGGCGGCGTTGAAGCTGCGGCGGATCAGGGCCAGGCAGCACGACGAGACGAGAAAGGAGCCGGCGTCTACGAACAGCAGGTCGGGTATTGGCACGAACGCCACGAGCGCGCCGGCCAGCCCGGGACCGAGGATCTGACCGGCGTTGTTGGTCGCCATGATGCGGGCATTGGCCGTGACTAGTTCCCGCTGGCCGACGAGCGAGGGGATGGCCGCGAACTCCCCGCAGTTGAAGATGATGCCGAGCGTCGACTGCGCGAAGCTCACCGCATAAATGTCCTCGACCCGCAGCAACCCGCCGGTGGCCAGGACGGGGATCACGGCGATCACGAGCGCCTGGGCGATGTCACTGCCGAGCATGAGACGCTTGCGGTCGAACCGGTCGACGACCGCGCCGAGCAGGAGACCGAACAGCAAGTACGGCACGAACTCCGCGGCGGTGGTCAGCGCCAGGTTGGTGGCCGAGTGAGTGAGCTTGAACACCAGGAGCGGCAACGCGAAGGTGGTGAACGAGCCGCCCAGCTGGGAGACGGCCTGGCCGCTGAAGTAGAACCAGAAGTCCCGCCCCAGCCGAGCCTGCCCGCCTGCCGGGGGTTCGCGGGTACGGCGCTCGCTGCCCATCCGGACAACGGTACTTCCCGGGCGGCCGCTGTCTTACCGTAGATGTATGACCGCATGGGGCAACCTGCCGCCCGCGCCGCCGCCCCACGGCACGGTGCTGGCCTGGGCGCGAGGCTGCCGGTGCGGAGAGTGCGAACGCGAGTACCAGCGTTTCGTGTCCGAACTGGCGCCGCTGAGGTTTGCCGCTGCGCCGCAGCCGCGCAAGTTCAACGCCGACACCCTCGCCCGGCTGGAACCGGCGGTGCGCCAGGCCGAGTGCCCGGTGTGCGGCGCGCTGCGCCATCAGCGGTGCCGCAACCTGGCGTTCCCCCAGCATTTCGCGCCGACGCATCCGGAGCGCAGCAGCGTCCCGCTAGCCGAGATGTGACCGGATCGGTCCGGTCCGGGACTTGATCTGGCCTTACGCACGAACCCGTGCCGGCCGGATGCTAGGGCCATGACTCGTGCTCTTCTCGTCGTCGACGTTCAGGAATCGTTCCGGCAGGGACCGCTGTGGCCGGCCATCTCCAACCCTGGCATCGCCAGCGACGTCGCCCGCCTCGTCGACGGCGCGCGGGCCAACGGCGACCTCGTCGTGTGGGTGCTGCACTCCGAGCCAGGATCGGGCACCCCCTTCGACCCGGCCAGCGGCCACGTCCGCTACCTCGGCCCGCTCCAGCCGCAGGCCGGTGAGCCGCAGCTCACGAAGACCTCGCACAACGCGTTCACCACGACGAATCTCCAGCAGCTGCTCACCCAGCAGGGCATCACCGAGGTCATCGTCTGCGGCATCCGGACCGAGCAATGCTGCGAGACCACGGCGCGGGTCGCATCCGACCTCGGCTACCAGGTCACGTTCGTCACCGAGGCGACCGCCACCAACCCGATCGCGCACCGCGACGCCCCAGCGGGCCAGACGGTCGAGCAGCTGCTCGCGGACCCGCGCACGCTGCCGGCCAGCGCGGTCATCGAGCGGACCGAGTACGCGCTCGCCGGGCGGTTCGCGACCATCGCCACGATCGCGGAGGTCACCGGCCCGGCCACCGCGCCCGCGGCGCTGCTATCCTGACCAGATCGTGACCAAGGTCGTCTTCCTGCTCGTCCCCGGGCTGCACCTGCTGGACCTGGCCGGGCCGGCCCAGGCGTTCGGCACCGCCGCCGACCTCGGCTGCGGCTACGAGCTGGCCTACGTCGCCGGGCAGGAAGACGTCCCCGCGGCCCAGGGCGTCACCATGCGGGCGACCACGCGATGGCCCGCGCTCACCAAAGACGACCTCATCGTCGTGCCCGGCTGGCGGGCCAACCCCGGGCTCGCGGGCACCGGCCCGCTACCGGGCCCCGCGCTCGAGGCGCTCGCCGCCCACCACGCACGTGGCGGCACCGTGGCCAGCGTCTGCGCCGGGGCCGACGCGCTCGGCCGGGCCGGTCTACTCGACGGCCGTCGCTGCACCACCCACCACGACATCCAGGACGAGCTCGCTGCGCGCTACCCGGCGGCGACGGTCATCCGCGACGTGCTCTACGTCATCGACGGCCGGGTCGCCACCTCCGCCGGGATCGCCAGCGGCATCGACCTGGCCCTGCACCTGATCGCCGTCCGGGACGGCCCGGCCACCGCCGCGCAGGTCGCCCGCGAGATGGTCGTCTACGCCCGCCGCAACGGCGACGACCAGCAGGCCAGCACCATGCTGCGGCACCGCAACCACCTCAGCGACACCGCGCACCGCGCCCAGGATCACATCGAGGCGCGGTTCGCCGGCCCGCTGCCGCTCGCGGAGATCGCCGGCCAGTGCGACGTCAGCGAGCGCACCCTCACCCGCAGGTTCACCCAGGCCACTGGCCTAACCCCGCTGCGCTACCAGCAGCTCCTGCGGCTGGAGCGGGCCGAGCACCTGATCGGCCACGGCGCCACCGTCGAGGCCGCCGCCCGCACCGTCGGCTTCCAGGACGCCCGCATGCTCCGTCGCCTCCGCGGGCGTCCCCGGATGGTCACGTAATGCCGTCGATGGCTCAGGTGTTCGCGTTCTGGGCGAGGCTCGCCTTGGCCAGCATTTCGGAGTTGACGGCCGTGACCACTTCGGTCAGCCCCGCCAGCAGCTTTCCTAGCTCCACCAGATCGTCCAGGTCGGGGGTGGCGTCGCCGTCCTCGAGGCGATGCCGGGCTTCCCTGGCCGAGTTAAGCGCCTCGTGCAGAGCTCGATGTACGCCGATCGTCGTCGGGTCGGTGCTGCTCATTTCGCTCCTCAGCTAGGTGAACGGCGGTGTTCGTCGCGATCATTACTGACGGACAGGATAGCGGTGATCGCGGGGGCCGCCTCGCGCAGCCACGCCTCGGCGCGCGGCAGCGCGTCCTTGGCGCCGTCCTCCCAGAGCTTGCGGTACACCGGGTCCAGCTCGGCCGAGGCGCGGGAATCCTCATGATAGCGGCGCGCCAGGTCGACGGCGAACGGCGCGAACTCCGCGCGATGCCGCGCGGTCATGCCGTAGGCGTCCGCGAACACCGCGACCCGGTGCGGGATGTCGGCGTCGGTGAACGCGGGCGACCGGTCCCGCGGATCGCGCAGCGGCGCCCAGTACCACAGCGCGTTCGCGATGTCGTAGAGCCGGGTGGTCGGCATGGCCAGGTCGAAGTCGATGAGCGCGACGGGCAGCCCGTCGCGGAAAACCACGTTGCCCGGATAGTAGTCGCGGTGGCTCACCAGCTCGGGTCGTTCGGTGATCGATCCTGGGTTGGCCGGTGTCCCGCCCCACACCGCGCCGGGCGGCGGCGCCCACCCGGCCGAGGCCTCGTGCAGCGCGCGGATCAGCCGGGCCAGGGCAACGAGCACCTCGTCGCCCGCCGTCTGCGGCGGCAGCGGGTTGCGCGGCACGTCACCGGGGACGAACGACAGCATCTCGCGGCCCTGGTCGTCGACGCCGAGCGGAAGCGGCGCGCCGGTGAACCCGGCGTCGCGCAGGTGGGCCAGGTAGGCCTGCACGGTCAGGCTGAACGGCCGCAGCGGCCGCCGCACCGTATCCCCGATCCGCACGATCCCCTGGGTGACGCCATCCCCGGTCAGCAGCTCGCCTTCGCTCACACCGCAGCAGCCTAGCGCCGGTTCAGCGATGGACTTCGTCGCTGGCTGGCGGGTTGGGATTGGGCTGGGGCGGGTTGGGCTGGGACGGTTTCCCGCCGACGAAGTCTTCCCAGCCGACCTGGAGCGGGGCCCAGCGCCGATCGAAGTCGGCGGCGCGGCGCGTCGCGCGCTCCAGGCGCTCGCCCCGGTAGCGATGCCGGGCCCAGATCGAATTCGGACGCGCCAGGCGCACCGCCCCGATCGCCCCGGCGGGGGGCAGGAACAGCCCGAACAGTGCCGTCCGGTACTTGCCCTTCAGCACGCAGATGACGGAGAGCACGCCGTCGGCGCTGAGGATCCCGGTGGCGGTAAGGCGCAGTGACAGCTCGATTCCGCCGACGTCTCGCACGCCGAACGGGCTGAACCCGACGAGAGCCAGACCGAGGCACGCGGCGGTCAGGCTCACCGCCTCGACCGAAAGCTGGCCCTCGCCGCTCCAGTAGACGTCCTGCAGATGCAGGATCAGGGCGAACTCGTCCAGGACGAGCGACGTGCCGGTACCGACCGCCACCGCGGCGAACGAGCGCCAGCCGAGCGAGTCAGGGCCGCCGACCGCCGTGAAGGCTCCGATGATGAGCAGGATGATGCCGGGGACAGAGTGATGAATGTGGGTCCCGCTGGCCGTCACCTGGTTCCGGAACGGGCCGCGGCCGTCGCGGATCATCCGGGTGATCGTCCGGGTCAGCACGAACGTCACGACAAAGGCCAGAAAGCACAGCATGAGGGGCAGCTTCCCGGCCGCGAGCACGTCGCGGTGCCACCATGAAACCATGCCGCAACCATAGATCGGCCGCAGCGGCGGGCGGGCGCTGACGGCGCGGGACGATACCGAGCGGAAATGGGGAATTCTCCCGATGCGGGGCGCCGGCATCCCTTGGAGTAGGTCGTCTGGGGCGGGTCAGATCCCGAGGTAGGACACGATTTTGTCGCCTTCAGGCACGATCAGGCGCGGGCCGGAGGCGGACAAGCTCGGGAAGTCGGTGGCCACGCGGCCGGTCGTGGTGGAGAACACCGACTTGCCGTCGGAGAGGCGGAAGCCGGACAGCAGACCAGCCCGGCTGACGTCCCAGACCACGCCGCCAGCGATGATCGGAGGTCCCGCGGCGTAGCTGGTCACCGACCACAGGATGCGGATCCCGGCCGTGGGGGTGACCTTGATCGCCCGCAGGCTGGTGTAGCAGGAGAACACGACCGTGCTGCCGTCCACCGCGTCGCCGCCGAAGCCCCCCTCGCACAGGTCCGAGGAGGCCAGCTCGCCGCCGGTTCCGCCGAGCCGGCTCCCATCGAGGACGTAGCCGGTCCCTTGCTTGCCGATCTGGAAGATCAGGCCGTCCGGCAGCAGCGCCGGGGCTGTCGACCCGAGGTCCAGGTCGCCGGACGACAGGGCGGCGAAGTTGGCCGGCGTGAAGCGATCCTGGACGGCCAGGCCCGGGCTGAGGCGCAGCACGCTGTCGGAGTCATCGACCTGGTCGTCCGGCATGCCGTTGCCGGTGGCGACGTAGAGGCTGCCGTCGCGCACGGATTCTCCGGCCGGGGCCCAGATGCCCGCCTGGCGCTGGTTCGCCGTGGTGAAGGAGACGACCGGCCCCGAGCCGGAGACAGGCGCTCCCGCGACGCGTCCCTTGTAGTCAGAGCAGTCCCCGTCCAGGCCGCCGAATGGCACGTACACCCGCGAGCCGAGCAGCGTCAGGGCCCCGCGCTGCTGCTGGGCCCGAGGATCGCTGCCGCTGACGTCGATAGGGCGCTGCCAGTCGGTCCGCCCGGTGGCCAGATCGAGTTCCCACAGCGTGTGCTGGTAGGCCGGCTGGGCGGTGAACGTCACGACCCACAGCCGCCCGGTCGCCGGGTCGGCCACCGGGGTCCCGGTGATCCCGGACGGGTTGACGTTGCCGCACGGCAGGCCGGCCGTGACCGGGGACGCCAGGTGCCGGGTCCATAGCACCGCGCCGTCCGACGCGCTCAGGGCGTAGACGCTGTCGTTCTCGGTGGCGACGACGACCTCGGAGCCCACGACCAGAGGCTGGCCGTACACCGCGCCGTCGACGGACGCGGTCCACGACTGCCGCACTGCGACGAACGCCGGCGAGCTGACCGACACCCCGCTGCGTTCCGCGGTCCGGTCGTAGGCCGGCCAGTCCGCGGCCGCGGAGGACGCGGCCGACGGCGACACGGGGGCCGGCGACACGGCCGACGGCGACACGGTAGCCGGCGACACGGTGGCCGGCGACACGGGGGCGGGCGAGGTCATGGTCGCCGACGACGTACAGCCGACCGCCGCGACTAGCAGCGCGGCGGCGCCCGCGACCGCAGGCGACCGCCAGCGCCGAGCCGGGCCGGGGCCGGGGCCGGGGGCGTCATGCCGGACCGGACGACGGCAGCGCTGCATCATCCGCCTATTCTCAACGCCCCCCGCCCGCTCAATCAAACTTATCGCGGCCGGGCGGATGCGCCTACGATGGCGCGGTGGGCAAGGGCTGGGTGGACGAGGCGGACCAGGCCGAGATACCGCTGGCCGGAGGTGACGTCACCGCCGGTGTGGTCCGGGTGGGTGATACGGTGCGGCGGCCGGTCGGGCCGCACTCGCCGCTGGTGCACGCGCTGCTGACCCACCTGGAATCGGTCGGCTTTGCGGGAGCACCGCGGTTCCTCGGCATCGACGGGTCCGGACGTGAGGTGCTCAGCTACATTGACGGTGAGGTGGCGGGACGGCCGCGGCCGTCCTGGATCGCCGACGAGACCCGGCTGGCGTCGGTGGGACGGCTGGTCCGCGCCTACGACGACGCGGCCGCCTCGTTCACTCCTCCGCCGGACGTGCTGCCAGGCACAGAGCCGGCCGAACCGCCGGGGATCCCGCCCGCCCCCGGGTATCCGCCGGAGCTGATCGGGCACGTCGACATCACGCCCGAGAACGTCGTCTTTCGCAGCGGCCGCGCGTACGCGCTGATCGACTTCGACCT
>PLDT01000561.1:0-3704 GCA_003136255.1 Actinomycetota bacterium | reverse complement strand
CGCAGCGCGAGGCAGCCGCCCATCGAGAGCCCGAAGACGAATGTCTGCTCGCACCGGCCCGCCAGCGCACCGAACGCCCGGTCCACCTCGCCGTACCAGTCCTGCCAGCCGGTACGGGCCAGGTCCTGCCAGCTCGTGCCGTGCCCGGGCAGCCGGGGCAGGCTGACCGTGAAGCCCTGCTGGGCCAGGTAATCCGCCCACGGGCGCAGCGTCTGCGGGCTGCCCGTGAAGCCATGGCACAGCAGCACGCCCACCGGTCCGCCGGCGTGTTCGAACGGCTCGGTGCCGGGAAGCGATGATGCCATGCACGCATGTTAATCCCCGTTCGCTGCGTTGGCCGCCCCCGGCGGCCCTCGCGGCGGGTGACGCAAATCAGGGCGAGGCCGACTAGCGGGGCGATAACGGCGCTGCCGGACCGCTCACCAGGCCCGAGTTTTAGCTCGGCTCTGCCGCATCCATCCGCATGGGGCCTTTCGCCCACTAAGGTTGATGACATGCGAGTGGGAGTCCTTACCGGCGGCGGCGACTGCCCCGGCTTGAACGCAGTCATCCGTGCCGTGGTCCGCAAGGGGGTCCAGGAATACGGTCTTGAATTCGTCGGGTTCCGCGACGGGTGGCGAGGCCCGCTTGAGGGCGACACCATGCCGCTTGACGTCCAGGCGGTGCGGGGCATCCTGCCGCGCGGCGGCACGATCCTGGGCTCGTCCCGGACGAACCCGCTGAAGAGCACGACCAGCGGCGGCCGCAACGGCGTCGAGCGGATCAAGGACAACCTGGCTGGCCTGGGCGTCGACGCGCTGATCGTCATCGGCGGCGAGGACACGCTCGGCGTAGCGGCCAGGCTCGGCGAGCAGGGCGTGCCCGTCGTCGGGGTGCCCAAGACGATCGACAACGACCTCGGCGCTACCGACTACACCTTCGGCTTCGACACGGCCGTGAACATCGCCATGGAGGCGATCGACCGGCTGCACACCACGGCGGAAAGCCACCACCGGGCGCTGATCGTGGAGGTGATGGGCCGGCACGCCGGCTGGATTGCGCTGCACGCGGGGCTGGCCGGCGGCGCGAACGTGATCCTCATCCCGGAGCGGCCGTTCGACATCGAACGGGTCTGCGCCTACGTCCAGCACCGGTTCCAGACCAGGTTCGCGCCGATCGTGGTCGTGTCCGAGGGGGCCCACCCGGTGAGCGAGGAACTCGCCACCAGCTCCGAGCAGCTTGACTCGTTCGGGCACGTCCGCCTGGGCGGAGTCGGGCAGATGCTGGCCGACGAGATCGAGAAGCGGACCGGCAAGGAAGCCCGCTGCACGGTGCTCGGCCATATCCAGCGCGGCGGCACGCCGACCGCGTTCGACCGGGTGCTCGCCACCCGGTTCGGCGTGCACGCGGTCCAGGCCGTGCACGAGGAGGCGTTCGGCGTGATGGTGGCACTACGCGGCACCGACATCATCCGCGTGCCCCTGGCCGAGGCCACCAGCCAGCTCAAGCTGGTCCCGCCGCAGCGCTACGCCGAGGCCGAGGTCTTCTTCGGCTAGCTCCCCGCCCGCGCGTCGGGCGCTTCTACGGAGACCTGCCGGAGGAAGAGCAGAAATCGTCTAGGCGACGGCCGCCCCCGGCAGCGACCTTGTTCGCCCGCAACGCCCCGGGCGTGGCCTGGAGGACCAAGCCGTCCTAGAGCATCGTGGCCAACTACGACCAGGCCCTCCACCACCCCGACTACGTCCTCGACGTCATCCGCACCGTCGCAGCATGCGTCCAGCCCGCACGCTTTCTGAGCCCCTGCTCCTCGACCGGGCGAGCAGGGGCTCAGAAACAGTGAACTCACAAGGGGGAAACCGGTGGCATCCGAACGAGTGCTCGGAATACCCGTGCGCCGGCGCATTCGCTTCCGTCAGGCAGGGGTCCCGCCAGTGACGGCATCGACTCCCTCGAGGGTGCAGGTATGCAGGGCGGCGATGGAAGCCCGGACCGGCTCGTAGCGAAGGGTCTGGTACATGTCGTTTCCGCGTCCGGTGTAATCCTGGAATCGTCGGCCGATGCGGATGAGGAAAAGCCGGACCGGCGAAATGTAGATCCAGAAGGTCCACCCGACATAAAGGTCATGGCCGTGCGGGAAGCAGGAGACGTAACCGGCGAAATACCCGCGGCGCAATTCCAGGTAGTCGCGGCGCTCTTCGCCGGGAGGGGCCAGCGTGCGCAGCCCGAGGCTGTCATGAGGGGTTGCATGCCGTTCCAGGGCCTGCTGGACACGTTCCAGGGCCGAGGCGCCTGCCGGAGCCTGGAAGGTCAGCACCCGGCTCCACTGGCCGAGGAGAGCCGGGACCGGCATGAAAAGGAACATCGCCATCAGCGCAGCCGTGATGAGCAAATCGATAATCTCCACGGCGCTAAAGACACCGCCTCCGTTCGCCAGGGCGGCAAAGCCTCCACCTGAGATGGTAATAATGAAGGCCAGCACGAACAGGGCGAAGTCGATCACGCTGGACACTGCGAAGTAAAGCCCGAACCGGCGCGCCAGCTGCCAGAAGAAGCGGCTGTTGGAAAGCGGGTCGAGGGTCGCCGACACGCCTAGGGCCGCGTAGTCCATTCGGCGGTCATCGGCCGTGATGTACGACTGTGGATCGGCGGCCGCGGCGATGCTCTCGGCTTGGTCCCGCGGGCTGGCGACGCGCACCCGCGTGTCCCCGCTCGCCGCTGCGGCAAAGGATTCAGCGGGGCGGGCTGACGCCCGTGCCGACCTCGGAGCCTCCGATGTCGCGCTGGCCGGGGCGGGCCGTGGTCTCGTCTTGGCACTAGCCGGCCAGCCGTCCCACCCGCCATCGTGCGTGCCACGAGGTTCCGGTACGTCCCGGCTCTCCTGGCGATGGTCACGAACGGGCCGCCGAGGATAGGCGGACCGGTCCGCCTCGTCCGCCTGGCTGATGCGGCTTGTTCCCCACCCTGACCGTTCAGCTTGGCCATTGGCCGATGTCGCCGTCGATTCGATGGTCTGCGTGGCGTGGACCCTTACCGGATGCGCGCATGTTCCGCAATAAAGGTCCCTTGGATCTGGCGATGAGCCGCAATTAGGGCATGACAAAGACATTGCTCCTCCTTGTTCCTGCGATCAAGCCGAAGTGGCGGGAATTCCGCGCATAGACTTTGCGCCAGCGGAGCTGACGTCCGTGTGCGCACCGGGCCGAAGCGATCCCTTAAGCTCGGCCATCCAGGCTTGGCATCCCGACACCCCTCCCTGCCGTCGCTTTGTGTCGTTGGTGCTTCACTTACGGGACCAGAGGGCGGATCGGTTCGCTCGGTCGGCATGTTCTTTCCGGCATCAGGCCATCCAGGAGCACGGCTGCTAGCACGCCGGACCGGGTTGCGACGTGATGCCGGCTCCACGCGATCGCGAGCAGAGGGGTCGTGGGAACGGCCACGCCCGGGAGCCCGTCTGATCCTGCGGCCGGCCGGGGGAATGGACTGGGCTAACTCTGGTTAGGTGGGCATCCGCTGGGACTCGCTCGTCAGCTTGTTCTCGACCTCCGTGGTCGCGACACGGCCCGCCGTGGTGACCCGTGGCTACAACGTTTGGCCGGTGAGAAGCACCGCTCCGTGCAAGGCGCCGTTGCCCGGTGACTCGGCGGTGATCTCCATGGTGCGGAATTGCCGGGGGTCGACTCCAGCCGTCATCGTGACGGTGATCGATCCCGAGGTGTCCACGACGA
>PLDT01000420.1:0-6583 GCA_003136255.1 Actinomycetota bacterium | reverse complement strand
AGCCGGACCGAAAAGCTCGTCAGCCGGACCGAAAGCCCGTCAGCGCGGCACGATAGCGCTGACGTCGGCGACCGCCTCCGGGAGCCTGCGCATGCTGGTCACGCGGCGCTCGGCCAGCTTGGCCGGGTGCCCGGTGCCGTCGCGGTCGACCCAGACCTTGCGCAGGCCGAGCCGGGCCGCGGGCAATATGTCGTGCACCCAGCTGTTGGCCACGTGGATCCAGTTCGACGTAGTTACCGAGGTCTGGTCGGCGAACGCCCGGAAGTGCCCTAGGTCCGGCTTGTAGCTGCCCACCTGCTGAGCCGTCACCACCAGGTCGAACGGTACCGGCAGGTGCGGTCGGGTAACGGCGAACAGGTCGTCGTCGCAGTTGGTCAAGATGGCCAGCCGCCAGCCCTGCCCGCGCAGCGCGGCCAGGGCGGGCCCGGCGTCCTCGAACACCGGCATGTCCGGCCAGGCCCGGACGAACGTCTCGTCGCCGCCGTCGGGCAGGGTGATCCCCTCGTGCCGGGCCGCAGAAGCCAGCCCCGCGGTCAGCACCTCCCGGTACGGCATCCAGCCCGGACCCGCCTCGAGTTCGAGCTCGGCCTGGTGGTAGGCGCTGAGCAGCCGGTCCGTGTCACGCCCCGCGACCTTCTCCAGCGGCCCGCCCATGCCGGTGTTCCAGTCCGCGATCGTCCCGTAGCAGTCGAATGTCAGCCATTTGTCCGGCACTGCTCACCTCCACTCGCTTGGTCCGTCCAGCATCGCATTTCCCGGTTCACGTCTGTCACCCCGTTGAGCGCATCCGCGCGACGGAATCCAGCAACAGCTCCACGAGGTCAGTAAACCGGGTGTCGGGGTCGCCGAAAATCACCGCGCCAGCCTCGGCGGCCAGCGGCGCGTTCGCCTCGCCGATCAACTCGGCCCGCCGGCCGGGGGAGTAGCGCTCGTCGCCGGCCGCGACCGCCTGGTTGACCGCCTGCTCCTCGACGCAGAAGCCGATGGTGAAGTCGTGCAGCAGAACCAGGCCCAAAGTGGCGTCCGGCAGCCTGAATCCCTGGCGGACCAGCGTATCGAAGGTGACCTCCTGCCGCCGGACCACCTCCGGGTCGGTCAGCGTGGTGCCGCTGAAGGTCTTGGCCCCGTCGCGGTGCCTGAGCAGTTCCCGCCGCACGGTCGCCGCGTAGGTCCGCATCACCTCGCGCCACCGGGGACGGCCAGCTGGTCTTCACCTCCTTCGCTCCGCCGCCGTACGGCACCTTCGCCGAGCGCATCGCCTCGCCCGACGCGATGCGGTTCCCGCTGCCGGACGGCGCCTCGCCCGAGGCCGTCGCCGCGGGCATCAACCCGGGCATGGCCTCATGGCTGCCGCTTCAGGTCCGGCAGGCCGAGGCCGGGAAGCTCACCACGGTGCTGGTCCTCGGCGTGACCGGGCTGTCCGGCTTCCTCGCCGCGCAGAACGCCCTGCTGCTCGGCGCCGCGCGCGTCGTCGGCGCCGGACGCAGCCGCCTGGGCCTGGATCGCGCCGCGGCCGCGGGCGCGGAACCGGTCACCCTCACCGGCGATTGTGACACCGACGCCGCGGCCCTGGCCGCGGTCCTGGGCGGGGACGCACCCGGCCTGGTGCTCGACTTCGTGTGGGGATCCGTGGCCGAGACCGCCTTCGCGGCCCTCAGCCGCCGGGGCCTGCGCGAGGACACCGCGGACATCAAGTACGTCCAGATCGGCGCGCTCGCCGGACCCGAGGCCGCCGTACCCTCCGCGCTGCTGCGCAGCCGGAAGCTGACCATCTCGGGCAGCGGGGCCGGGTCGGTTCCGGCCGCCGAGATCAAGGCCCAGCTGCCGCGCTACATCCAGCTCATCGCCGACGGCTCGGTCCAGGTACCGTTCCGGACCTTCCCGCTGTCCGAGGTGGCCTCGGCCTGGACGGCCTCGGCCGAGTCCGGGCCGCGCGTGGTCCTGGTCCCGGGCTGAGCAGTATCGTTCCGGTCGTGATCGATACGGTGGCCTGGGTGCGGCTGGAGCACGACCGGATCCTGTGCGCGCGGCCCCGCGAGAAGGACGTCTTCTACATCCCCGGCGGAAAGCGCGAAGGCGCGGAAACCGACCTGCAGACGCTGCGGCGCGAAATCGCCGAAGAGCTGACCGTCACGCTGCTCCCCGACACGGTGCGGCACGTCGGCACCTACGAGGCTAACCAGGTCCGGATGAGCTGTTACACCGGCGATTATGTGGGCACCCTCGCGGCCAGCAGCGAGATCGACGAGCTGGCCTGGTTCTCCTACACGGACCGCTACCGCGTTCCCCCGGTCGACCAGCTGCTCTTTGACGACCTCAAGGCGTCCGGGCAACTACGCTGACGCGGCTACCACCTGAGCTGGGCGATCTTGTCGTAGTCGGCCGCGGCGTAGCCGACTAGGCCCTCGGACAGCGCGAAGATCCACTCCGCCACGCCCAGGGACATAGCCAGGCGGCTGCAGCGCGCACAGAAGTGCGGCTCGTCCAGCCGGACCGAGTCGTCCGCCTCGAGGCGCACGTAGATCAGCTTGGCGCCCGCCAGCAGCCGCCAGCCGTCACCCTCACGGGCCAACGTGATCGCCCGCTGCTCGGCGTGGATCCGGCACCGGTCGTGCTGGCCGAAGTCGCCGACCTTGCAGTAGCAGTGGTCTTCCCCGGGAAATGGCACCGCATTGGTGCCCCAGCCCAGCATGCTGCCGTCCTTGACCAGCACCGCGGCATGCCGGGTCCGGGCGTGGGAGTCCCTGGCCAGCTCGGCCGCCCGCGCCACCATCTGCTCCGCCTCATGGCTGTCGTGCCGGTTCAGCGGACGCCACTGGGGCCCTTGGGGCCCAGGCTCTGGTTGCATGCCCACCACGCTACGTGAAACGAGCCCGGACCAGGCAGGGAGGGCCGCCGGACCTCGTCCACCAGGCTAGAGGACGCTGTGGCAACGCGGTGACACGCCGTGTGACCTGGACATCTGTGACACGGGGGCATTAAAGGGGGAGCATCAGCGCTGTGCAGACATTCCAGATAGGAAGGCCACGCCAATGCTCCCGGAGCCGACCATACCAAAGCGGCGTGCCGCCGCATCGGCCCTGCAACCGTGGGTGATGACTCCGTTGTTCTGCGTGCCGGATGAGGACGAGCCCGCTCCGGACCCGGCCCCGGTTGTTCCCGGGCGCCGGGCGGCGCGTCCGCCCGACGGCGCTCGGCGTACGAACCCGCGTGGTTCCGCGGGCCCCCGAGGCGCGAGAAGCAGAGCCAAGCACGACGGCCTGGCAGATCCCCCGGATCTGCTGGCCGTCACCGCGCAGCGGCTCCGGCGGGCGCTGGCGCGCAGTTTCCTGCGCTACGGCGTCCCCGGGGATCCCGAGGTGGCCGTGTACGCGGCGATGAACGTCATCGAGCCGGTGCTGCAGGCGCGGGACACCGAGATCGTGCGGCTGCGCCGGCTGATGCCGGCCAAGCGGCCCAGCCGGTAACTCCCCCCGGCACCCGGCACCCGGCACGCAGGCAGCCGGTAACTTCCCCCCGGCACCCGGCACCCGGCACGCAGGCAGCCGGCAACTCCCGCCCGGCACCCGGCACGTAGGATGCCGGGATGCATGTGGTGGTGACCGGCAGTGCCGGTTTCCTGGGCTCGCGGCTGGCCCGCGAGCTGCTGGCGGCAGAAGCGCTGCCGGTCGCCGGCGGCCCGCCTCGCCCCCTGTCCCGGCTGACGCTCATCGACCGGGCGCCCGCGCCACCGGACCTGGCCGCCGACGGCCGGGTCAGCGTGATCCGCGGCGATCTCGCCGAGCTTCTGGACAACGTCGCGACGGCCCGGGACGCGCTGGCCGGCGCGGAGCTGATCTTTCATCTCGCGGCGGCGGTCAGCGGTGAGTGTGAGGCCGACTTCGACCTCGGCCTGCGGGCCAACCTGCAGGCCACCCAGGCGCTGCTGGCGTCCTGCCGCGCGCTCGGGACCAGCCCTGTCCTGGTATTCGCGAGTTCCGTCGCCGTGTTCGGCGGGTCGGCCGGGACGATCATCACCGACGACACCTGGCCCACCCCGCAGACCAGCTACGGCACGCAGAAGGTCATGTGCGAGTACCTGCTGGCCGACTACACGCGCAAGGGCTTCCTGAACGGACGGGCCGTCCGTCTGATGACCGTCAGCGTGCGCCCGGGACGCCCCAACGCCGCGGCCTCGGGCTTCCTGTCCGGCATCGTCCGGGAGCCGCTGGCCGGGCAGCGCGCCGTCTGCCCGGTGGACCCGGGTACGGAGGTGGCCCTGGCCTCGCCGGCCAAGGCCATCGGCGCACTGCTGTGCGCCGCCACGTCCTCGGACCACGCCTGGGGCGGCCACACCGCGGTCACCATGCCCGCGCTGACCGTGACCGTCGCGGAGATGGCCGCCGCCCTGACCCGGGTCGCCGGGCCGCAGGTGAGCGCGCTGATCGACTGGGTCCCTGATCCGGCGGTGGCGCAGATGTTCGCGACCTGGCCCGCCCGGATCCAGGCCGGCCGGGCCGCGCGGCTGGGCCTGGCCCCCGACCCCGACTTCGACTCCGTCATCAAGGCGTACCTGGCCAAAGCCTGATCGACCCCGACTACGGACCAGACCGTTGGCCGGGGCCATCCTCGGGTGCGCCGAGTGATTTCATGGGACCGTGAGCGAGTACACCTACCAGTCAGGGTTCGGGAACGAGTTCGCCAGCGAGGCGGTGCCGGGCGCGCTGCCCGCGGGGCGTAACTCGCCCCAGCGCGCGCCGCTCGGCCTGTACGCCGAGCAGCTCAGCGGCACCGCGTTCACCCAGCCGCGAGCGGTCAACCGCCGGACCTGGGTATACCGGATCATCCCGTCGGCGGCGCACCCGAGGTTCGCGCGGATCGGCAACGGGACGCTCCGCGGCACTCCGTTCGACGAGATCGAGCCCGACCCGAACCGGCTGCGCTGGGACCCGATCCCGATGCCCACCACCGACACCGACTTCATCGACGGGCTCTACACCGTCGCGGGCAACGGCGACCTGCGCACTCGCAACGGGATGGCCGTCCACCAGTACGTCGCGAACCGGTCGATGACCAGCAGGTACTTCGTCGACTCCGACGGCGAGCTGCTGTTCGTGCCCGAAGCAGGCCCGGTCACCCTGCACACCGAGCTCGGGCCGCTGGCCGTGGCGCCCGGCGAGATCGCGGTGATCCCGCGCGGCATCAGGTTCCGGGTCGAGCTGGCTGCCGGACCCGTCCGCGGCTACCTGTGCGAGAACTTCGGCGCCGCGTTCACCCTGCCTGAACGCGGCCCGATCGGCGCGAACGGCCTGGCCAACGAGCGCGACTTCCTGGCCCCGACGGCCCGTTACGAGGACCGCAGTGACCCGGTGCAGGTGGTGCAGAAGTTCGGCGGCAACCTCTGGGCCGCCGACTACGACCACTCGCCCCTGGACGTGGTCGGCTGGCACGGGAACTACGTGCCTTACAAGTACGACACGGCCAACTTCATGGTGATCGGCACGATCAGCTTCGACCACCCGGACCCATCCATCTTCACCGTGCTCACCTCACCCAGCGAGCTGCCCGGCCTGGCCAACGTCGACTTCGTGATCTTCCCGCCGCGCTGGCTGGTCGGCGAGGACACCTTCCGCCCGCCCTGGTACCACCGCAACATCATGTCCGAGTTCATGGGGCTGGTGCGCGGCGTCTACGACGCCAAGGCCGAGGGGTTCGAGCCGGGCGGGGCCAGCCTGCACAACACCTTCACCTCGCACGGCCCGGACGCCGAGACGTTCGCCCGGGCCAGCACGGCCGAGCTGCGTCCGCAGAAGATCGACGGCACGCTGGCCTTCATGTTCGAGAGCCGCTGGATGATGATCCCCACCCAGCAGGCCATGCGGTCCGGGCACCGCCAGCAGGACTACGACGCCGTCTGGGGGAACCTGACCCGCTCGTTCAGGACGTAGCCTTACATGCGGAGGCACGATGTACATTCCCACCCATTTCGCCATCGACCCGGCGGCGATCGACGAGCTGCTGGACAGGCACGGCGCGGCCGATCTGATCACGCTGACCGACGAGGGCCTGCTGGCCACCATGCTGCCGTTCGCCTACGAGCCGTCGGCCGGCTCTCACGGCGCCCTGTACGGGCACGTGGCCCGCAACAACGACCAGTGGCGTAAGCCGGCTCGCGGCGAGTCGCTGGCCATCGTCCGCGGCCCCGACGCCTACATGTCCCCGTCCTGGTACGCGGCCAAGGCCGAGCACGGCCGGGTGGTCCCCACCTGGAACTACGTCACCGCCCACGTGTACGGGCGGCTCGTCGTGCACGACGACCCCGGGTGGGTCGAAGACGTCGTACGCCGCCTCACGGCCAAGCACGAAACCGCCCGCCTGGCTTCGCCCGGGCAGCACATGCCCTGGTCGCCAGACGACGCGCCGCGCGGGTTCATCGAGGGCCAGCTGCGTGCCATCGTCGGCCTGGAGCTGGAGATCACCCGGATCGAGGCCAAGGCCAAGCTGAGCCAGAACCGCCCGGTAGGCGACATCGCCGGCATCGTCGATGGCCTAGCCGCCCGCGGCGACGATCCGATGGCGACCGCCGTCGAGCACGCCAACGCCG
>PLDT01000003.1:993-3005 GCA_003136255.1 Actinomycetota bacterium | reverse complement strand
CCGGCACGCCCGGGCGCTGCGCGGCGAACAGCCGGCGGCGGACCTGCTGCCCGGGGCCAACGGCTCGATCGCCCGGCCGCTCAGCGCGATGTTCGACGCCTCGTGGCGTGACGAGCCGCCGCGGGAGTTCCCGATGCCGGCCCAGGCCTGGCTCGCCGCGACGGGCGTGCTCACCGCCAGGTCGCGGGCCGGCACCGCCGCCGGGCTGTTCCTGGCCGCCAAGGCCGGCCACAACGCGGAACGCCACAACCACAACGACGTCGGCTCGTTCATCGTGGCCCTGGACGGGCGCCCGCTGCTGATCGACGTGGGCGTCGGCGTGTACACCCGGCAGACCTTCGGGCCGCAGCGGTACGAGATCTGGACCATGCAGAGCTCCTGGCACAACGTCCCCGAACCCGGCGGAGTCCAGCAGGCCGCGGGCCCTGAGCACGCGGCCCGCCGGGTCCAGGGGCTGCTCGGTCCCGGTGCCGCCGAGCTGTCGATGGACCTGGCCGGCGCCTATCCCGCCGAGGCCGGGATCCGCTCGTGGCGCCGGACAATACGCCTGGACCGCGGTGGTACCGGCGACGGCACAATCGTCCTCGAGGATGCCTGGGAGATAAACCAATCCCCCGAACGAATCGTGGTGCACCTGATCGCGGCCCGTGAACCCTGTCCCGTGGCGCCCGGCCGCCTGGCCATCGCCGGTGACGACAGCAGCCTGATCATCGCTTACCCGCACGCGGACTTCGACGCCGGCCTCGAGGAACGCCCCCTCGACGACCCCCGCCTGGCCGCGACCTGGGGCCCGCGGATCTTCCGGATCGTCCTCGCCGCCAAGCACCCCGCCCGCCAGGGCGCCGCGCATCTGGAGATAACCAAAGCGCCCGCGTCCCGCTGAGGCGGGACACGGGCGCCAGCAAAGATGGCTCACTCTGTTGCCGGGCTGGCCGCCGCGGGTGCGCGGCGTGCGGTTAGCTGCCGGTGGTGGTGAACAGCCACGCGTCCAGGCTGTTCAGGCTGGACGCCATGGTGAGCGGGGCGCCGTTGCCCTGGTTGGCGGCCGAGGCCAGGGCCAGGTACCCGCCGGAGAATTCCACCTGGAGGGCGTTCTTTGCCCCGTTCGGCCCATCCGGGTTGGGGACCTCGCGCCACAGCTCGTTATTCGCGCCGGGCACGCACGCCCAGGTGTCGACGGCGCCGGTGGTGCCGTTGACCTCAAGGCAGTTGCCCGTAGAGTCGTTGATCAGGTAGCCGTAGCCGGTGGTGCCGTCGGCGGCGTAGGCCCACTGCTCGTTGGCCGCCAGGCTGCTACCTGAGCCGGCCTGCTGCCACAGGTCGGTGCCGCCGTTGCTCCCGTTGACTTCGAGCAGCATCGGCCCGGGTGCGCTTGGGTCGGCGATGCTCCAGGACTGGCCGGTCACGACGAGCTGGCCCGAACTGCTTGAGCCTTGCAGGTAGGGCAGCGACCCTGGGGGGGTGTAGGTGGCGGTGACCCGGTAGGTCCCCGGTGCAAGCGGGGGCAGGGTAACGCCGTTGCCGACTGNNCCACCCGTAGGCGGTACTTGTCACGCTGGCGGACGCGTTGACGGCGGTCCCGGCGGTGGCGGTGGACTGTGACAGGGACAGCGCGGTCTGAGTCTGCCCCGAGCCGGTTATCCAGGAGACATAGACGTAGGGACCATCACCCTGGGTCGGCGACGACGTTTCCGGCACGCTGCTGCTGCCCCCGCCGCCACCGCCGGCGATGTCGCTATAGCCGATGGCACCGCCGCCACCGCCACCGNNCCGCCACCGCCGCCGCCACCGGTTGTCCCGTCGCTGGCAAACAGGCACTGCTGGCCCTGGCACACTGGCGTGGCACCGGACCCGCCGGACCCGGCGGCGCCGTTCCCTCCGATGGTGGTGCCGAACTCGCCATCGCACTGGCCTCCGCCGCCGGCCGTGGTACCGCTGGCCGCGCCGCCGCCGCAGCCTGACGGGCCATCGCCGACGTCGGCGGCGTTCCCGCCCTGCGCGCCGTCGGCGCC
>PLDT01000003.1:0-986 GCA_003136255.1 Actinomycetota bacterium | reverse complement strand
CCGCCGCCGCCGCCACCGGCGCTGCCGTTTCCGCCGTTGCCGCCGATGTCGATCTGGAAGCTGGCGAAGCCGCCCCACGAAGACGGAACGGTGTAGGTGGTGCCGAACAGAGCGCCGGTGCCGCCGGCCGTCCCGTTACCCGACTGGCCACCGTTCCCGCCTTCAAGGGTGATCGAGATGGTGTCCGAGTCGATGTCGGAGGTGGTGAAGTACCCCGACTGGAGGATCTCCTGCGTGCACTGCCAACCGCCGCCCGTTTCCGCCGTGCAGGTGGGGGTGATCCCCTCGTGGGGGTCGGTGGCCGTGGTCGCGGCCCTCGCCGGGGCGCGACGCGGCGAACCCGGNNCTGGCTCGGTTACTCCGCCGCCGGTGCCAGTCCCGGTCCGGAAGAGCTCCTCGATGGCAGCAAGCAGTTCCAGCGTTCCCGAGAACGGGATGGCGCGCTGGGTCCCGGCCTGCCGGGCGGTGCCGGACAGGCGCCCCGTGGGGGACTGGCTGGCATCAAGGAGGATTTGCATACCTGTACGGTGCCAGCGGCCGTGGCGGAACACCCTAGGGAAAGTCCCTCATTCCCGGCCGCCGCCGACCCTGGGGTACCTTGCCTGGCGAGCCCCTAGGGTGCATCCCTCCTGACCCCCGGGGGACCTGCGCCTCAGGTCACGGGGTCAGCCGGCGACCGCGGCGGACAGCACGCCGCGCAGCTGCCGGCGGGAGCTGATGCCCAGCTTGCCGAACACGTTGCCCAGGTGGTACTCCACGGCCTTCTGGCTCACGTAGAGCTCGGCGGCGATCTCGCGGTTGGTCATCCCGGTGGAGGCCAGGGTGACGACGTGACGCTCGCGCTCGGTCAGCACCGCGACGCTGTCGGCCTCGCGCGGGGCGGGCCGGGCGGATGGGGAGACGCCGGCGGCGGCGAGGTCCGCGTCGACGCGCCGCAGGTAAGGCGCGGCGCCCGGGCCGGCCAGCAGGCCGCGGGCGGCGGTCAG
>PLDT01000455.1:0-11801 GCA_003136255.1 Actinomycetota bacterium | reverse complement strand
GAAGGCTTCACGCTGCTGTGCCGGGCGCACGTCTACGAAGACGTGACGATCGAGCTGCTGAACTACGACGAGGAGATGATCAGGTCCGGGCTGCCGGTCCAGGACGCCGTGGCCGAGGTCGTNNTCCACGGACGACTTCAAGTTCTTCCCGGGCCAGTACGTGGACATCACGGTGCCCGGCACCGACGAGGTCCGGTCGTTCTCCATGGCCAACACCTCGGCCCGGGAAAGCGGCCAGCTCGAGTTCATCATCAAGGTCTACCCGGACGGGCTGTTCTCCGGGTATCTCGAAAACCAGCTGAAGGTCGGTGACCGGCTCAACCTGTCCGGGCCGTACGGGGTCTTCACCTTGCGCGACGCCCCCGACACCGATCTGATCTTCGTCGGCGGCGGGGCCGGGATGGCGCCCATCTTGTCCCTGCTCCGCTCGATGGCCGAGCGGGGCATCGACCGCAAGGCCGTGTTCTACTACGGCGCCCGGCGGCGTGGCGATCTCTGCTTCGAGGACGAACTGCGTGCCCTGGAGCAGGTGCTGCCTTCCTTCCGGTACGTGCCGGCGCTGTCCGACGAAACGATGTCCGAGGGCGAAAGCGGCCTGATCACCGATGTGGTCGCCCGGCTGGCCGGTGAGTTGCGACGGGCGCACGCCTACGTGTGCGGTCCGCCGCCGATGGTCGAGGCGGCGGTGCCGCTGCTGACCAGACTCGGGGTACCGGAAAAGCACGTGTATTGGGACAAGTTCACGACGACTGGGGAACCGTCTCCCTGACGTGAAAGGCAAAAACTATGACAGAAACTCCGGTACGCAGCGTCCCGAAGGTGAACTTTACCGACGCGGAGGCTGGCGCCAAGACCTTCCCCGACTCCACCGAACGCCGGTTCAACTACTACGTCCCGGCCGGGCGTAAGCAGACGCACTACGAGGACGTCACCGTCGAGGTCCAGCCCGACCCGCGGCACTACCTCGCCCAGGGCTGGCTGTACGGGTTCTCCGACGGCCGCGGCGGCTACCCGCTGGACTGGACCGAGCTGAAGGCATGGGGCTCGGACCGGCCCGAGCCCAAGCGCTTCCCCGGCTCGGGCGGCAAGGGCTATGACTGGCCCGCGCTGGGCTGGCACGAGTTCCGCGACCCGAACGAGGAGTGGGAACTCACCCTGTACCGCTACAACGCCAACGTGGTGCGGCAGCTGAACCAGAACATCCAGAACGCCCAGCAGGCCAAGGCGTTCGAGGTGTGGAACCGGAACTGGGTGCGGTTCGTGGAGCGCAACCTCGGCGCCTGGATGCACGTCGACCAGGGCCTCGGGCTGTACCTGTTCGCGAACGCGAACCGCCGGGCCCCGACCAACATGCACAACAACGCGATCTCGGTGAACAGCATGCACCGGATCCGGGCCGCCCAGGACCTGGCGCTGTACAACCTGACCCTGTCCGAGGTGGTCGACGGCTTCAACGGCACCGCGCACATCGAGACCTGGAACGATGACCCGGCCTGGCAGGGCGTGCGGGAGGTGGCCGAGCAGCTGACCGGCATCGACGACTGGTGCGAGGCCATCTTCGCGGCCAACGTGGTGTTCGAGCCGCTGGTCGGTGAGCTGTTCCGCAGCCACCTGGTGATGCACGCCGCGCCGCGCAACGGCGACTTCGTGACGCCGACCGTGGTCGGCGCCGAGGAGTACGACTTCGCCGAGCGCGACCTGCGCTACACCATCCCGATGTTCCGCCTGCTGACCAACGACCGGGAGTTCGCCGACGGCAACCGGGAACTGCTCATGCACTGGATGTCGACCTGGGTGCCGCGGGCCATCTCGGCCGCGCGGACCCTGCAGCCGCTGTGGTCGCAGCCCGAGGCCAAGCCAGGCCGGTTCGAGGACGGCCTGGACGCGGCCAAGACCCGGTTCGAGGGCATCTTGACCGATCTCGACCTGGACATCCCGAAGGAGCTCGCGCAATGACCACGGCCGTACAGAGCCCGTTCAAGTCCGACAACACGGCGTCCAACAAGTGCGGCGTCACGCTCATGAACAACCAGGTCGGCGAGATCATCGCGCAGGTGATGGCGACCAAGCCCAACGTCACCGTGACCCCGCTGCCATCCATGATGCGCGTCGACGCGATCGGCCGGATGGACTTCGTCTACGACGAGATCTCCGAGGCGGCGGGCGAGGAGCCCGGCTGGTTCGACGCCGCGGAGTTCGAGGAGAACATGTCCACCCACTACGGCCGGATGATCCACGAGGACGACCGGACCATCATGTTCGCCAACCCCGAGGACGCGGCCGAGTTCATCGGCTTCGACCTGGTAGCCCGCTCGTAGATCACGTTGAGCGCGGCCCGTACCACCGGCATCGTGCGGACCGCGTGCCCGAACCGCGCAAAATTGGTGATTTCCATATTTTGCTCGCGGCATGTTGTGGCACTGAGCTGGAAATAACCAGCTCAGTGCCACGACCAAGTCATCCGGAGCCTGAAGGAGGCCCATGTACGAGAGCAACGGCGAAAAGTACTTTGTCGTCGACGCACATATGCACTACTGGAGCGCTGGCCCCGACAACTGGGTGCCCGGAGCCGAGAAGTACGCCGAGGGCTGGATCAAGTGCTTCCACGCCTACCAGGGTCTAGGCCCGCCCGAGACGCACTGGTCGCTGGAGCACTTCGAGACCTACTCCGAGGACGACCTGATGAAGGACGTCTTCGAGGACGGCCACGTGGACATGGCCATCTTCCAGCCGACCTACCTCAAGGAGTGGTACAAGGANNTTCAACACCACCGAGCGCAACGCGCTGATGGGTGAGAAGCACCCCGGCAAGTTCATCTACAACACCCGATTCGACCCACGCGACGGCGACGAGGGCCTGGCCGAGCTCAAGCGCAACGTCGAGCGGTTCGGGTCCATCGGCTGCAAGCTGTACACCGCGGAGTGGAACAACGGGTCACGCGGGTACAAGCTGAGCGACCCCGCGGCGTACCGGTTCCTGGAGGCCGCGCAGAACCTCGGCATCAAGAACGTCCACGTGCACAAGGGCCCGACGATCTGGCCGCTGGACAAGGACGCCTTCGACGTGGCCGACGTGGACCACGCCGCGACCGACTTCCCCGACCTCAACTTCATCGTCGAGCACGTGGGCCTGCCGCGGATCGAGGACTTCTGCTTCATGGCCACTCAGGAGCCGAACGTCTACGCCGGGCTGGCGGTCGTCATCGGCGGCCTGATGCACGCGCGGCCCAAGTTCTTCGCCAAGGTCATGGGCGAGCTGCTGTTCTGGGTCGGCGAGGACAAGATCCTGTTCGGCAGCGACTACGGCATCTGGGAGCCCAAGTGGCAGGTCGAGGGGTTCGTCAACTGGGAGATGCCAGATGACTCCGAGCTCGCCGACTACCCGCGGCTCGGCGTGGCCGGCAAGAAGAAGATCATGGGCCTGAACGCGGCCAGCCTCTACGACATCAAGGTGCCGGACGAGTTCCAGCTTCCCGCGTCAGCAGGCGTGCCGGGCGCGCAAGAGGTCCTGGGCGAGCCGGTCGCCGGGGCATGAGCGCTCCGGCTTTTGCTGCCTCGCAGGAACGCCTGCTGGCGGCGCTGGAGACGGTGCGCGATCCCGAGCTCGACGAGCCGATCACCTCGCTCGGGTTCGTGGCGTCGTGCACCGTCTCCGCGGACGGCGACGCCGAGGTCCGGCTGCGGCTGCCCACGTACTTCTGCGCGCCCAACTTCGCCTACCTGATGGTGGCGGACGCCTACGACGTGGTGTCCGCCCTGCCGGGCGTGCGGCTGACCACGGTGGTGCTGGAGGACCACTTCGCTTCGGACGTGATCAACGACGGCGTGGCGGCCCACGCCGGCTTCGTCCAGTCCTTCGACGGCGAGGCCGTCGCTGAACTGGACGGGCTGCGCGCCGACTTCCTGCGCAAGGCGGTGATGGCGGGCACCGATCAGGTGTGCCGGCCGCTGCTGGCGGCGGGTAAGGACTCGGCGGCACTACTCGCTATGACCCTGGGCGAGGTGCCGCCGTCTCGCGGTCTGTCCCGGTTGCGGGAGCGCCGGGCCGAGCTGGGCCTGCCCGCCGGTGACGATGCCCCGCTGCTGATCGATCCGCTGACCGGACTCGCGGTCGCTGCTGACGCGTTGCCTTTGCATATGCGTCGAGCCCAGGTCACGCGGATCAGCATCGAGGCGAACGGCGGGATCTGCCGTGGCATGCTACGGCACAGGTACGACACACCAGGACAAGGAGAGACGCCGCTCTCTCGGACCCCGGAGGAGGACCAATGAAGGCCGTCCGCTTGCACGAATTCAACCAGATGCCGGTGGTCGACGACGTACCCGAGCCGAAGATCAGCGGGCCGTTCGACGTGATCGTGAAGGTCGGCGGCGCCGGGGTCTGCCGCACCGACCTGCACATCATGCTGGGCCAGTGGGACGAGCGGATGCACACGCCGCTGCCGTACATCCTGGGCCACGAGAACGCGGGCTGGGTGCACGAGGTCGGCTCCGGCGTGACCAACGTGCAGCCCGGTGACACCGTGATCCTGCACCCCCTGGTCACCGAGGGGTTCTGCCACGCCTGCCGGGCGGGCGACGACATGCACTGCGACAACGCCGCGTTCCCCGGGCTGTCGCGAGACGGCGGCATGGCCGAGTACCTGCTCACGTCGGCGCGGGCCTGCGTCAAGCTGAGCCCCTCGACGCGCCCCCAGGACGTGGCGGCGCTGGCCGACGCCGGCATTACGGCCTACCACGCGGTACGCAAGGCCATCCCGCTGCTTTATCCCGGCACGACCGCGGTGGTGATCGGCGCGGGCGGCCTCGGCCACATCGGCATCCAGGCCCTGGCCACGCTGACGGCCACGTCGATAATCGTCGTGGACGCCAATCCCGACGCGCTCAAGCTGGCGTCAGAGCTGGGGGCGAACCACACCGTGGTGGCCGACGGCACCCAGCGCGAGGCGGTCATGGACCTGACCGGCGGCCGCGGCGCACACGTCGTGCTCGACTTCGTGGCCGAGCAGGGCGCCGAGATGGACGGCTGGAACATGACCGGCGAGGCCGGCTCGTACTACGTCATCGGCTACGGCGGCACGCTGGAGATCCCGACGCTGGACGTCATCTCCACCGAGCGCAACGTGGTCGGCAACATCGTCGGCACCTACAACGACCTGGTCGAGCTGATGGCCCTGGCTGAGGGCGGGAAGGTGACGCTGCACACCAAGATCTATCCGCTGGCCGACGCCCCCGAGGCCCTCGCCGACCTGGACGCCGGCCGGGTTCGCGGGCGCGCCATCCTCGTCCCCTAGCTCCCTTAGAAAGCTGCGTGCACGTTCGGCCGTTCCCTCCTGTATTTATTGTCTTTCGCGTGTTATCTCCCCTGAAATGGAGCACTGATGGCCAAGGAACTGCGCTTCGGCGCTGAAGCTCGCGGCCTGCTGCTGGCTGGCGTCGACCAGCTGGCCGAGGCCGTCAAGTCGACTCTCGGCCCCAAGGGGCGCAACGTCATCCTGGAGAAGATCACCGGCTCGCCGGTCGTGACCAACGACGGCGTGACGATCGCGCGCGAGATCCACCTCAAGAACCAGTTCGAGAACATGGGCGCGCAGCTGGTCAAGGAAGCGGCGATCAAGACCAACGACATCGTGGGCGACGGCACCACCACCGCCACGGTGATCGCCCAGGCCATCATCCGGGAAGGCATGGCGGCCATCGGCGACGGCGCCAACCCGGTGCTGGTCAAGCGCGGCATCGACCTGGCCGTCGGCCAGCTGGTCGAGCACCTGCAGAAGGTGGCGCACCCGATTTCGACCGAAGACGATTACGCCCGGGTCGCGGCGATCTCGGCCAACGACGACGAGACGGTCGGCCGGGTCATCGCCAAGGCGCTGTACACGGTGGGCGACGGCGGCATCGTCACGGTGGAGGACGCCCCGGTGCCGGGCATGGGCGTGGACTTCGTGGAGGGCTTCGAGTTCAACAACGGCTACCTGTCGCCCTACATGGTGACCAGGCCGGCCAGCCTGGAGGCCGTCGTCGACGACCCGTACATCCTGCTGTGCAGCGAGAAGATCACCAAGGTCCAGCAGCTGATGCCGTTGCTGGACAAGGTGATGCGGGCGCCACGGCCGCTGGTCATCATCGCCGAGACCGTCGAGGGCACCGCCCTGTCCATGCTGGTGCACAACCACGCGAACGGCATCTTCCAGTGCGTCGCGGTGCGGGCCCCCGGGTTCGGCGACCGCCGGCTGGCCAAGCTGGACGATATCGCCACGCTGACCGGCGGCGCCGTCTACAGCAAACACTCCGGGTTCACCCTCGAGACGATGACCGCCGAGCAGCTCGGCCGGGCCCGGCAGGTGCGGGTGAACGCGGACAGCACGACGATCATCGGCGGCGACGGTTCGGCCGAGGCGATCGCGTTCCGGCTCGACCAGTTGCGGGCCGAGCTGGGCCGGGCCACCTTCGGCGCGGACGAGGACGTGCTGACCGAGCGGATCGGCGCCCTGTCCGGCAAGGTCGCGGTGGTCAGGGTCGGCGCCGCCACCCCCGCCGAGCTGAGGGAACTCCGGCACCGGGTCGAGGACGCCCTGTCCGCGACCCGGGCGGCGATGGCCGAGGGCATCGTGGCCGGCGGCGGCGCCGCGCTGCTGCACTCGCTCGGCGCGCTGGATGACCTTTCGGTGACTGGCGATTACGCGATCGGCGCCGGGATCGTCCGCCGCGCGCTGAGCGAGCCCGCCTACCTCATCGCGGCCAACGCCGGCTACCCGGCCGCGGAGATCGTGGCCCAGACGGCCGGCATGGGTATCGATGAGGGCTTCGACGCGCTGGAGGGCCGGCACGGGAACATGATCGAGATGGGCATCATCGATCCGCTCCGGGTGGTCCGCTCCGCGCTGCAGAACGGCGCCTCGGTGGCGGGCCTGCTGCTCACCACCAACACGCTGGTGGCCGAGGAGCAGACGCCGTGGGGCGGCAGCGCGGCGCTGATGACGGAGTTCGGCTCGCTGGACGAGGGCTTGCACCAGCCGTCGCCCGACGCCAGCACCCCGCAATCCCTGGGACTCGGTCCTTCCGTTGGCTAGGGGCCCGCGTTCGGTGGGCCTCGACGTCGGCCTGCTGGTCAGGGCGGCGTAATCTGCCCTTTATGAGTCCGATCTCGCGCGGCTTCCACCGTCGGCATCAGGAGGCTGAGCCAGCCGGGCGGGTCCCGCCCGGCCAGTACGTGACCAGCGACTTCCCGGTCCTGTCGGCCGGGCCCACGCCGCACACGGCGCTGACCAACTGGACGTTCTCGATCGAGGGCGGCCAATCGCCCGCGAGCTGGACCTGGACGGAATTCCAGGCGCTGCCAAGCGAGACCGTCACGGTTGACATCCACTGCGTGACCCGGTGGTCCAAGCTGGACACGAGGTGGAAGGGGGTGTCGCTAGACGTGCTGCTCGGCGCGGTGTCGTACGACGCCCCCTACGTGCTCGCCTTCTGCGACGGCGGCTACACGACGAACCTGCCGGTAGCCGACCTGACCGGCGGGAAGGCCTGGGTCGCGTTTTCCTACGACGGCTCGCCGCTGCCGGCCGAGCACGGCGGCCCGGCCCGGCTGCTGGTCCCGCACCTGTACTTCTGGAAGAGCGCCAAGTGGGTGCGCGGGCTGCGGCTGCGGGATACCGACACGCCGGGCTTCTGGGAAATGTACGGCTACAACATGTACGGAGACCCATGGCGGGAACAGCGGTACGCGGGCGACTGACCTGGGTGACCGCCACGGTCGACGCGATGATGGACGAGACGGCTCACGTGCGGACCCTGGTCCTGTCCGTTCCCGGCTGGGGCGGCCACCAGGCCGGGCAGCACCTGGACATCAGGCTTACCGGCGATGACGGTTACCGGGCCGAGCGGTCCTACTCGATCGCCTCGGCGCCCGGCGAGCCGGTGGCGATCACCGTCGAGCGGCTGGACGACGGCGAGGTCTCCCCGTACCTAACCCAGGACGTGCAACTGGGTGACGAGATCGAGGTCCGCGGGCCGATCGGCGGGTACTTCGTGTGGGAGCCGGTCCTTGATGGCGACGCCCCGCTGCTGCTGGCGGCGGGGGGCTCGGGGGTGGTGCCGCTGCGGGCCATGCTCCGGCACCGGATGCAGCTGGGGAGTTCGGTGCCGGTGCGGTTGCTGTACTCGGTGCGCAGCCTGGCCGAGGTGATCTACCGGTCCGAGCTCGACGAGGCGTCGGACGGCGTGGCGGTAATCTACACGCTGACCCGGCAGCAGCCGCCGGGCTGGACCGGTTACGCACGGCGGGTGGACCAGCAGATGATGGCCGAGGTGGCCTGGCCCGTGGCGCGGGAGCCGCTGGCCTACGTGTGCGGCCCGACGAACTTCGTGGAGGCCGTGGCCGGCGATCTGGTCGCGCTCGGCTACCCGCCACAGCGGGTCAAGACCGAGAGGTTCGGCGCNNGCGGTGGGAGTCTGCGGCTCGTGCGGGACGGTGGGTCAGGTGGCCGAGATGGCGGTCTACCAGGCGAAGATGGGCACCGTGGCCCGCTGCCGCGTGTGCGACAACGTGCTGATGGTGTTCGTCGAGATCCGCGGGATCACCTGCGTCGATCTGCGCGGCCTGGCCAGCCTGAGCTAGGTCATCGATCGCGGGGCGGAACGGTACACCGAACGCCGAGCCCCACGAGCCCGCCGTCCGCCGGTCACACACCGGGGAGCGTGACCGCGGACCCGGAGTAGGCGGAGGACAGCCAGTCGTTGGTCGCCGTGGGTGGCATGGTGGCGAGGTCTGGCATTTCGAACACCTGGCTCCGCTCGGCGTATTCAGCGAACGGCATGACCTGGGCAGCGACCTGGAGCTGGGCCTCGCTCCACCGGCGGAGAGCATCATCAACGGCCGGGGCGCCGGCGAGGGCGTCCGCCAGTGAGGTGGCATTGGCCACCGCCTTGAGCACGCCGCTACAGGTGAACGGGGGGAACACCGCGCCGGCGTCGCCGACCAGGCACACGCGATCGCGGGCGTAGCGGCGGGGCGCAACGGAGTAAATGGCCTGGATCGCCGAGTTGCTGCTCTGCTGCACCAGCTCGAAGAGCACCGGGGGCAGCAGGTCCGCCAGGCGGGCCTCGAAGCCGGCTTTGACCTGCGGATGCACCTTCCCGAACGGTACCGAGCTGGACTGCTGCCGCGCTTGATCATCGACCAGCACCGAGGACAGCGCGTCCTCCGGAACCTGGAGGTAGTAGCCCCACATGAGAAGGCGTTTCCCCGGTTCGGTGCTCGGTCCGGATCCGGGAATGTAATACAGGACCCCGTGCCCCCCCTGGTATCCGACTCGCAGAAGATCGCAGCCTTGGAGGGGATCCACGCGGAGGTCGCCCTCGTGCAGGAGCCCGCGCCAGGTCACCATCCCCCGGTAGCGCAAAGTGGCGTCGGGGTCAATGAGCTTGCGTCCGGTCGAGCGATACCCGTCGGCACAGACGACCAGGTCGAAGTCTGCTGCGCCGCCCGGGCCAAGGTGCAACGTCGTGCCGTCAGGCCGCGCGTCGATCAGCTCGACGGCCGAGGCGCTGCGGTACAGCTCGTCAGGGACGCCCCGCCGAAGCCACTGGTACAGATGGGCCCAGTTGACCAGCGTGAAGCTCAGCGGTGGCTGGACGTCGCCCAGCCATCGCTGCTGGCCGGTCCCGGATCCACGGGTGACGAACCGCAAGGAGTCGATCCGGCAGGCGGGGAGGGTCTCATCGATCAGGCCGTGCGCCATCATGTCCTGCCACACGGTCGTCGGCGTACCGATCCCTGCCCCCCGGCTCACCAGGTCGGACTCGGACCGCTCGAAGACGGTGACGTCGTGGCCGGCCCGATGCAGGAGCGCCGCTGTCGCGCATCCGGCGATCGAACCCCCGACAATGCCGACTCTCATCCGAAGGTGTACTTCTGGACGTAGCCCCAGGTCCAGTAGGCGGCCGCCTGGTCGGCCAGCACGTCCAAGCGGCTGAAGAGCGGGGCGTTCTCGGCATTCGAGGACAGGGTAGTGGTGACACCCCCGTAAGACATCAGCACCTGGGGCGGCCCAGCCGCCACCCCAGCGCCGGGGCTGGCCTGCTGGTACCACAGGACGCGCCCCTCGGTCGAGTAGACACTCACCACGGTGAAATCGGCGGTGGGGCTCTTGATAGGTCGTGGTCTCGCCGCGGAACATGCCGAATACGGCACCATCGGCCCTTCCGCAGACCAGGGCCACGTCGGACACGACGGGCGGCCCTGGCGTTCCCGGCCGCTCAGCGAGCGCGACCGGTGGCTGCTCCGCCAGGACATACAGCGCGGTGATGGGGGAAAGCCGAGTCCCCAATACGAAGCTCGGAGTCCCCCCGCCCATGGGAACGCTGAAGATTGCGTTGCCGTCTATGTCCGAGAGTTGGATCGGCCCATAAGCATAATCAGTTTCGTTGGCCCGACCGAGCTGCGTTGCCTTGTTTTCAACGCTCATGCCCCTCACCGCCCTTTCCGATCGGATGCCAGTGTGCGAGACCCAGCCTCATCGCCGCCATCCGACGTTCTGCGGATGGCCAGGTCGGCGCAGCCGGAGTAACGTTCTCGGGGGGTGCTTCGTGGTGGCTCCGGTGGTGGCCAGCGACCGGGATCTGCGCGCCCTGGCGGCGATCGTGAGCGAGGACCGTCCCGACCTGTCGGACGGGGAAGGGCTGCCGCCGTCCTTGCTGGCTGACCTGATGGGCCAGATCCGCTGTGACGTCATCTCCCTCGATCTCGGCGAGAGCGGGTGGAAAACGTACTCGCTCCTGCAGGCCATCCCGGCTCTAAGCGACGACGAACTCAAGGCATTCGAGGACTTGGACCCAGCGCGCTGGGAGCACTGGTGGGCCTGCCGCTGGGACTGCGAATCTTGCACCTATCCCGAGCGCACCGGCGACCTGCGCAGCGTCGTCAAACCCTCTGACTTCTACTCCGCGCGGCAATGGCACAGCACCGGCATGTACTGCGATTTCGTCCGGCCGCACGGCATGGAGCTCACGCTCCAGCTGTGCCTGCCCGATTCCGCGGGGCTGAGCGCCGGACCCGGGCGCAACGTCCGGCTGTACCTCTACCGCGGGCCCGGGCCGGATTTCTCCGAACGGGACCGGGCGGTGCTCACGCTGCTGCGCCCGCACCTGCACCAGACCTTTTTGGATGCCGAGCGGCGCCGCCATCCGGTGCCCAGGCTCACCCCGCGGCAGAAGGACCTGCTGCACCTGCTGGCCGCCGGGCACACCAACACCCAGATCGCCCGCCGTCTGGGCATATCTGAGGGAACCGTGCGCACCCACCTGGAAAACCTCTACGGCAGGCTGAACGTCTCCAGCCGAACCGCCGCCGTCACACGCGCCTTCTCCGGCAAGGTCGAATAGGGCTCACCGGCGAACGGAAGGGTGGCGTGTCGGCGCAAGGAAAGCGGCTACCGCCAGCATCGCGGTCTGGGCCGCGAATGAGCCAGCCTCATCGGTGGTGCCCAGCCCGGCCCGTGTGGCCCGGCGTGCGGCTACGGCACTAGGTCATCGGTCACGGGCGGAACGGTGTTAGCAGGCGCGGGCGGTCGGCGGGCCATGACTGTGCATGACCTTGGTCCGGTCGCGGTTCCAGGCGGTGGTGGTGCCGTCGGGATTCAGGACTAGGGTCCAGCCCCAGCGGTGGATGACAACCTGATGGTGATACGAGCAGAGCAAGACGCAATCGGTGAGGCTGGTGGGGCCGCCGTGGGACTTGTGCTTGACGTGGTGGACTTCGCAAGCCTTGGCGGGCTGGTTGCAGCCGCCGGGCCAGCGAC
>PLDT01000487.1:0-10688 GCA_003136255.1 Actinomycetota bacterium | reverse complement strand
CCCGCTGCGCTAACCACAGTCCGCACCCGGGTTGGCGGTGCTGATCTCGTCCGCGACCAGGTGGATGGCAGAAGTCTGCTATACCATCTATACTTCTTCCATGGCGCTGAGCATCAAGAGTGACGAGGCGGACCAGCTCGCCAGGGAGTTGGCCGCGGAGACGGGCGAGACGCTGACCGAGGCCGTCGTGATCGCACTCAGGGAGCGACTCGACCGTGAGCATGGCAGGCACGCAGCCAGCATGAGGACGCGACTGGCGCGCCTGGCGGCCGATGTGGCGGCCTTGCCGGTTGCCGACAGCCGGGCACCAGAGGAGATCGTCGGCTACGACGACGCTGGCCTGCCGCGTTGACGCAGCCGACGCGCGGGAGCCTGGTCGTCGACACGTCGGCAGCGGTGGCAGTCATCCTCGGCAAGCCGGGGGGCGATGAACTCGCGGTCCACCTAGAGAACGCCCTCGCGCGGCTGATGCCTGCCGCCATCCGCGTCGAGCTGGGCATCGTCATTGAGGCCAGGCTCTGGCCCGCCGGGCAAGACGTTGTCGACCGGTTCCTTCGTGACGCGAAGATCGACATCGTGCCTGTCGACGCAGACATGGCAGCCCGGGCGATGAGCGGCTGGCGGCGATATGGCAAAGGGCGTCATCCAGCCGGGCTGAATTTCGGTGACTGCTTCACATACGCGCTCGCCGAGCGAACCGGGCACCCCGTCCTGTGCGTCGGTGATGACTTCGCCGCCACCGATATTGCTGTGGTACGCCCCCCGCCCGGGCCTGATCCAGCCTAGCCACGTCGGTCAGGTCGCGGAGGGTGGCGGGCTGGGCGTGGGCTGGGTCAGGAGGGTGATCGCCTGGTCCTGGGTGAGGGCACGGCCCGCGGCCAGGGCGGCGTCCCAGGCGTCGCGGTCGACGGTGGCTCGGGCCGGGGCCAGGAACCGTTCGAGGAGGGCCGCGTCGGGCTGCGGGATCGGCGTGCCCGCCTCGGCCCGGATGGCTTCGGCGGCACCGGCCAGCCGTGCCGCCCGCATGACGTCGCCGAGCTCGGCGGCGATGCAGGCGGACTGCTCGATAGCCGAGATCAGGGTGGCGGCGTCGCCGGAGGTGGCCACGTAGTCGAAGGTGGCGGACACCATCTCGCTGGCCTCCGATATCCGCCCTGCGCGGAGGCTGACTACCGCGAGCGACTGCTGGTCGAGGACTACTCCCCACGTGTCGCCCTGCTTGCGGTCCAGCGCGAGGGCCTCCCGGAGGACCTGCGCGGCGCGGTCGAGGTGGCCTGCTTCGCTTTCCAGCTGGCCCAGGTTCGTGAGGGCCGCGGCGAGCCGGACGTCGCTGCCGATCTCGCGGGCGATGGCGGCGCTTTCCTCCAGCACCGACCGGGCGGTGTCCAGGTGGCCCAGCCAGCGATGGGTGATGCCGAGGCTGTTGAGCTCTCGGGCCTGCTGGTCGCGGTCGCCCAGTTCCCGCCAGATGGCCAGGCTGCGCTCCAGGAACCGCAGACCTGCCTCGAGTTCGCCCTGCTCGTCCAGCAGCACCCCCAGCCAGTGGGCCAGCCGGGCCAGCGGTGCTCCGGCGTCATCCGGCGCTAGGTCCATGGCCCGTTCCAGCCACCGCCGTCCTTCGGGAACATGACCGTGCCGGAACCAGAACTGTCCCAGCGCCTGGACCAGCCGCAGGCCGATCGCGACCCGCTCGCCCTCGGCGGCGCCGGTCTGCAGCGACCAGCTCAAGGCGGCGCGCAGGTTGTCGTGTTCGGCCTCCAGGCGGTCCAGCCAGGCCAGGTGCTCCCGGCCGTTCAGCTGCGGGGTGGCTTGCTCGGCGAATGCCGCGTAGTGCTCGGCATGCCGGCGCCGGGTCTGTGCTTCCTCGCCGGCCTCGGCCAGGCGCTCCAGGGCGTACTGGTGGATCGTCTCCAGCATGCCCGCCCGCGGCTCGCCGTCGGTGCTCTCCGTCACCGTGATCAGGCTGGCGTCCAGCAACGCGGCGACCAGGTCCAGCGGATCGGCGCCGGCTGGATCGCCGCCGTCGGCCATGGCCACCGCGGCCAGGGCATCGAGGTCGCAGCCCCCGGCGAAGACGCCCGCCCGCCGGAACACCCCGGCCAGGTCCGGGTCGAGCAGGTCGTAGCTCCAGGCGATGGTGTTCCTGAGGGTCTGCTGGCGAGAGGGGCGTTCGACGCCGGCGCCGCTCAGCGCGAGGCTGTGATCCAGCCGGGCGAGGAGGGCCCGGGGCGCCAGCAGCTTGACCCGGGATGCGGCCAGCTCGATGGCCAGCGGCAGCCCGTCCAGGCGCCGGCAGATCGCCGCGATGTCGGCGGCGTTGTCCGGGGTGACCGCGAAACCCGGCCGGACCATGCCCGCCTGCTGGACGAACAGCTGAGCCGCCTCGCACCCGGCCACCGCTGGCACGCCGGTGTCGCGGGGCATCTCCAGCGGCGGGACCGGGAGCTCATGCTCTCCCTGAAGATGCAGCGGCCGGCGGGATGTCGCCAGCACCACCACGTGGGGAGCGGCGAAGAGCAGCGCGGACACGACCTCGGCCGCGTTGTCCAGCTGTTCGAGATTGTCGAGAACCAGCAGGGCCTGACGGTCGCCGAGGTGCTCGGTCACCGCGCGGGGTTCGCCGCCGCCCGCGTCCAGGCTCTCGGCGATCGTCTTCCACATCACTTCGGCATCGCGCACGGCCGCCAGCGCGACGAAGAAGACACCGTGCGGGAAGGAATCGCCGAGCGCGGCGGCGGCGGCCAGGGCCAGCCGCGTCTTGCCCACCCCGCCGGGCCCGGTGAGCGTCAGCAGCCGGACGCCCGGCGCCGAGAGGGCCGCGGACAGGCGCTGAAGATCGTCGACCCGGCCGACCAGCGGGGTGGCCGGCACCGGCAGGCTGGTCTGGGCGCCGAGGCTCTTCAGCGGCGGGAACGCCTCGCCCAAGCCAGGTCCGACCAGCTGCAGGATGCGCTCCGGCGCGTCAATGTCCTTGAGCCGGTGCGAACCCAGGTCTCGGACGGACAGCTCCGCGGGCCGCCCGGGCTGCGCCAGCTGCCACGTGACCTGGGACATCACCACCTGGCCACCGTGCGCCGTGGCCATGATCCGCGCGGCCCGGTGCACGTCTATCCCGATGTACCCGTCTTCGTGCCGGGACGGCTCCCCCGAGTGCAGGCCCATCCGGACCCGGACGGCGACACCGCCGGGCCAGTCATGGGCGGCCAGCGCACGCTGCGCCGCCGCACCGCAGGCCACCGCATCGGCGGCCGACTCGAACACCACGAAGAAGCTGTCGCCCTCCGTCCCCATCTCCCGGCCCCGCCAATCGGACATAGCGGCCCGCATGACCGCCCGCTGGGCCGACAGCGCCTCCCCGTAGCGATCGCCCAGGCGGCTCAGCAGCGCCGTTGCCCCTTCGATGTCAGTGAAGAGCATCGTCACGGTTCCCGCCGGAAGTTCCGGCGCCTGCCGGTTACCGGCCCCCAGCGCGGCCCGGGTGGCGTCCGCGCCGCGGGCCGGCTTGGCCGAGGTGGTCGCGGGATCGTGTTCGTAGGCGTCCAGGCCGAACGCCTGGCGCAGCGCGTCAGCGAACTCCTGGCAGGTGGGATAGCGGTCCTGGGGCGCCTTGGCCATAGCCCGGGCCAGGACGTCGTCGGCCGCGGCCGGAAGGTCGGGACGCCGGGAAGCCAGCGACGGCGGCGGCGCCGACAGATGCGCGTAGATCACCGCCATGTCCTGATCGCGCTCGAACGGCACCACGCCGGTCAGCAACTCGAACGTCGCGCACGCCAGCGCGTACTGGTCGGTCCGGCCGTCCACCTCCCGCCCTTCGATCTGCTCCGGCGCCATGTAGGCCACCGTGCCCAGGAACATCCCGGTCCGCGTCAGCCGGACCGAAGGCGACCCGACCTTGCTCAGCCCGAAATCCGCCAGGTATACGTGATCGGGCCGGCCCGGCCGTGAATCCACCAGCATGTTCGCGGGCTTGACGTCGCGGTGGACCAGTCCGGCCGCGTGCGCGGCGTCCAGCGCCGACGCCACGGGTGACACGACGGCGGCGGCGCGGGCCGCGGGCAGCGGGCCCTCCCGGCGGGCCAGATCCCGGACGCTACCGCCAGAGACGTAGCGCATCGAGATGAACAGGACGCCGCTCGCCTCGCCCGCCTCGTACACCGGGATGATGTGCGGGTCATCGACGGCGGCCGCCGCCCGGGACTCCCGCAGGAACCGGTGCCGGAAGTCCTCGTCGGCCGCCAGCCACGGGGTGAGCAGCTTCAGCGCCACGAACCGGTCGAGCCGCTCATCGAGGGCCCGGAACACCACCGCCATCCCGCCCGCGCCGATCTCTTCCGCCAGGCGGTACCCGGCGATCCGCGAGCCCACGGCGAAGGGAGGCGCTGCGCCGCCGGTCGTCCCGGGCGGTCCCTCGCCCACCGTGCCTCCCGGAAGGTCATGTTAAGGACACCACCACAAGCGCGCAAGGGTCCGCCGGATGCTGGCCGTCGGCTGGGTCAGGAGGCGAGCGGCTCGTCCGGCATAATGGGCCTGGAAATCAACGGGTGAGCCGCGCTCTGGTCGGCCATGGATCACGCTCGGGGAGCCGGCCATGTACCGAAGCCTTTTCTCGTCGGCGCTAGCGTCGCACTGGCGGCGCGAGGTGCTGCGTACCAGCCTGTGGTTCGTGCCCTCCCTTGAGGTCGTGGCCGCGATCGGCTTGTTCATCGGCACGCTGGCCGCGGACCGGGCCGCGTACCGGGGCGACTTCGGGCTCCCGGGCTGGGTGATCAGCGGGAGCGCGGACGCGGCGCGGCAGATCCTGACCACGATCGCCGCCGCGATCATCACCGTGGTCGGGGTGGTGTTCTCCATCATCCTGGTCACCCTGACCCTGGCCTCGACTCAGTTCGGGCCGCGGATGCTGCGGAACTTCATCCGGGACCGGGGCACGCAGCTGACCCTGGGCACGTTCGTGGCGACGTTCGTCTACTCGGTGTTGGTGCTGGCCGCGATCGGAACCGGGTCACACGGCGACTTCGTGCCACACATCAGCGTGACCGTGACGCTGGGCTTGACGGTCATCGACCTGGCCGTTCTCATCTATTTCATCCACCACACGGCGATCTCGATCCAGTTGCCGCAGGTGATCGCGAGCATCGCCGCCGACCTGGCCGAGGCGATCAGGGAACAGGGCGGCGGGCCGGACCGGCTCGGGCCGGAGGCGGGGCTGAGCACGGTCGAGCTGGTGAGCCGGACCGAGGCCAGCGGGGCCGTGCTGCTCGCGCCGGTCAGCGGGTACCTGCAGTTCATCAAGCACCAGAACCTGGTCCGGCTGGCGACCCAGGCCGAGGCCGTGATCAACCTGGAGTACCGGCCGGGCCACTTCATCGTGCGCGGGCACCGGTTCGCCACGGTCTGGCCGCCGGAGGCGGCGCCGCTGGTGCGCCAGGCGCTGGGCCGGGCGCACATCATCGGCCCGCAACGGACGCTGACCCAGGACGTGTCGTTCGGCTTCGACCAGCTGGTCGAGATCGGCCTGCGCGCCCTGTCTGCCGCGGTCAACGACACCTTCACGGCGCTGACCTGCATCGACTGGCTGGGCGAGAACCTGTGCAAGGTCGTCGCCGGGTGGCATCCGGCCCGGGTGCACCGGGACGCCCAGGGTTACATCCGGGTCATCACGGCCGAGCCGTCCTACGACCGGCTGGTGCAGCGCTCGTTCGAGAAGATCCGGCAGTCCAGCCTGGGCATGCCCGCGGTCATGATCCGTGAGCTGGAGGCGCTGGCCCAGATCATGGCCGAGACGACCAGCAACGGGCAGCGCCGGGTGCTGCTCGAGCAGGCGGCGATGATCGACCGGGCCGGCGAGCGCTCGGTGCCCGAGGCCGCCGACCGGGCCGACATCCGGCGGCGCTACGAGGCCATCTTGACCATGGAGTCGAGGCTGACCGCGAGCGAGCAGAACGTGTAGGCGCAGATTTTTTGCCGGCCGTGTCGGAAACAGGGTCGGCCCGTTCGTGGAACGAGTGCGGGGATGCCATCGTGGCATCGACATCAATGGAGGCAAACGTGAAGTACGTCATCCTGCTGCTGAACACCGAGGCGGCCCGGACCATGTCCGAGGCCGAGGGCCAGCAGTGGTACGCGGAGATCGGCGCCTGGTATGAGAAGGGCGGCGGCGGTTCGGGCAAGCTCGTCGAGACCGGTTACCAGCTCGCGCCGCCGGAAACCGCGAAGACCGCCCGCGCCAGCGGCGTCACCGACGGGCCGTTCATGGAGACCAAGGAGGCGCTCGGCGGGTACTCGGTGCTCGAGACCGACACCATCGAGGAGGCCGTCGAGATCGCCCAGACCTGGCCGGGGGTGGATAAGGGCTGGATGACGGTCGAGGTCCGGCCCGTCGTCGAGATGTAGCTTTCGGCGGGGCTCAGAACGACAGACGGCGGGCGAGGAGCTCGCGCTCGGCCGGGTTAACGGCCAGCGCGAGCGCTCGCTCGCTGGCTTCCCGGGCCTCGTCGCCGCGGCCGAGTCCGGTCAGCAATCCGGCCCGCAGCGCATGGAACAGCCGGTACCCGTCCAGCTCGGTAGCGAGGGGCTCGATCTCCGCCAGCGCGGCCTGCGGACCCTGGAGGTAGCGGGTCGCCACGGCCCGGTTGAGCAGCACCACCGGAGACGGGGTCAGCTCCTGCAGCCGGTCGTACAGCATGCGGATCTGGCGCCAGTCGGTGTGCTCGTAGTCCGGGGCTTCGGCGTGCAGCGCGGCGATGGCCGCCTGGACCTGGTAGGGACCGGACGCGCGCATCGCGAGGGCCTGGTCGAGCAGCCGGGTGGCCTCGGCGATCAGCTCGGAGTCCCAGCGGGTCCGGTCCTGCTCGGCGAGCCGGACCAGCCGTCCCCAGCCGTCGAACCGGGTCGCGGCCCGGGACTCGTGCAGCAGGAGCAGCGCGAGCAGGCCGAGGACTTCCGGCTCGCGCGGCATCAGCTGATGCAGCAGCCGGGTGAGGGTAACGGCCTGGACGGCGAGGTCGCGCCGGGCGGGCTGGCGGCCCGCGCTGGCCAGGTAGCCCTCGTTGAAGACCAGGTAAACGACCGCGAGGACCTCGGCGAGCCGTTCGGCCAGGTCGTCGGGATCGGGCACGCGCACGTCGGCGTGCATCGCTCGCAGGATCTTGCGCGCCCGGAGCAGACGCTGGGTCATGGCAGGTTCGGCGACCAGGAAGGCGGCGGCGATCTGGGCCGTGGTCAGGCCGCAGACGGCGCGCAGGGTGAGGGCGATCTGCGACTCGCGGGGCAGCGCCGGATGGCAGCAGGCGAAGACCATGCCCAGCAGCTCGTCGTCTTCGGTGTCGGTGCCGTCCCAGGTGTTACTCGTGGTGGCGGCGAGCAACGCAAGCTTTTCCTGGCCGACCCGGGCCCGGCGCAGCCGGTCGATGGCCTTGCGGCGGGCGGTGGTGGCCAGCCAGCCGCCGCAGTTGGCCGGGATCTCACCGTCCCGCCAGTGCTCGATGGCCTCGAGGAAGGCGTCCTGGACGGCGTCTTCAGCCAGCCCCACATCGCCGAGCCGCGCCGCCAGCGCGGCCCTGATCCGGGTCGCCTCGGTGTGGTAGACCCGTTCGAGCTGCGACGCGTCCAAGATCCCTTAGGCGCCGGTGAAGCGGGGCGGACGTTTGGCCGCGAACGCCGCGATGCCCTCGGCGAAGTCGCCGGAGGCGGCCATCTCCCGCTGGATCCCGGCCTCGAACTCCAGCTGGGCGTCCATCTGCTCGTACACCCACCGGTTCAGCTGCCGCTTGGTGCCGGCGTAGGACTGGGTGGCGCCCGAGGCGAGGCGGTCCAGGAGGGCGTCGGTTTGGGCGGCGAACTGCGCGTCCGGCCAGACCCGGTTGATCAGGCCCCAGTTCAGCGCGGTCTGGGCGTCGAGCCGCTCCCCCAGCATGGCCAGCTCCGCGGCCCGGGTAAAGCCGACCCGGGACGGCACGAACAGCGACGAGCCGCCGTCCGGGACCAGGCCGATGTTGACGAAGGCGAGCTGGAAGAACGCCGACTCGGCCGCGACGACCAGGTCGCAGGCCAGCGCCAGGGACATGCCGATTCCGGCCGCGGGGCCGTTGACGGCGGCGACGACCGGCTTGGGCATCAGCCGGAGGCCGGTGATGATCGGGTGGTAGCGCTCGGTCAGCTCCCGGTACACGTCCATCGTCTGGCCGTCGGGCCGCTCGGCGGCCTCCTTCAGGTCGGCACCGCTGGAGAAGGCGCGCCCGGCCCCGGTGACGACCAGGGCCCGGATCTCCGGGTTGTCGGTGACCTCCCGGATCGCCTCGCGCAGGTCGAGCGCGAACTGCTCGTTCCACGCGTTCAGCCGGTCGGGCCGGTTCAGCTCGGCCTTCGCCCCCGGTCCCCGGCGGTACAGGTTGACCGTCTCATACTGGCGGTATAGCTCGTCGTCGCCCACGCGGGCCATGCTATCGCGGCGGCCAGCGGAGGCCACTAGCCGTCTCAGTTCATCTGCTGTTATCGACGGGGCGGAGGCGGGTCGCCGGGCGGGCATGAAACTATGCCGGGGGGAAAGTATGACGCTGGGAGGCAGCACATGGCGGTGACACCTCTGACCGAGCGCAAGGCGTGGCAGGAGCTCAAGCGGCACCACGCCGAGATAGCCGGCCAGCATCTGCGGGAGCTGTTCGCCGCGGATCCCGGCCGGGGCGAGCGGCTGACCGAGCAGGCGGCCGGGCTCTACCTGGACTACTCCAAGAACCGGGTCACCGACGAGACCATGCGGCTGCTGGTCGAGCTGGCCGCCGAGTCCGGCGTGGCGGAACGGCGGGACGCCATGTTCCGCGGCGAGCACATCAACGTGTCCGAGGACCGGGCCGTCCTGCACGTGGCGCTGCGCATGCCCCGGACCGCGAAGCTGGTGGTGGACGGCACCGACGTGGTGGCGCAGGTACACGAGGTGCTGGACCGGATGGCGGACTTCGCGAACCGGGTCAGGTCCGGGGAGTGGAAGGGCTACACCGGCAAGCCGATCAAGAACGTGATCAATATCGGGATCGGCGGCTCGGACCTCGGGCCGGTGATGGCGTACGAGGCGCTGCGGCACTACGCCACGCGGGACATCACGTTCCGGTTCGTGTCCAACGTGGACTCCACCGACTTCGTCGAGGCCACCCGGGACCTGAGTCCGGATGAGACGTTGTTCATCATCTCCTCCAAGACGTTCAGCACGCTGGAGACGCTGACCAACGCGACGTCGGCGCGGGACTGGGTGGTGAGCGCGCTGGGCAGCCAGGACGCGGTGGCCAAGCACTTCGTGGCGGTGTCCACCAACGCCGAGCGGGTGGCCAAGTTCGGCATCGACACGGCCAACATGTTCGGGTTCTGGGACTGGGTCGGCGGCCGGTACTCGATGGACTCGGCGATCGGGCTGTCCACCATGGTGGCGCTCGGGCCCGAGGGGTTCGGCGAGATGCTGGCCGGGTTCCACGAGATGGACGAGCACTTCCGCACCGCGCCGCTGGAGCGCAACCTGCCGGTGCTGATGGGCCTGCTCGCGCTCTGGTACCGCGACTTCTTCGGGCTGCAGACCTACGGCGTCATGCCGTACGAGCAGTACCTCAAGCGCTTCCCCGCCTACCTGCAGCAGCTCACCATGGAGTCCAACGGCAAGCACGTCACGCTGACCGGGGCCCGGGTCGACTATGACACCGGCGCGGTGTTCTGGGGCGAGCCGGGCACCAACGGCCAGCACAGCTTCTACCAGCTCATCCACCAGGGCACCACGATGGTCCCGGTCGACCTGATCGGCTTCGGCAAGTCGCTGAACCCGCTGGGCGAACACCACGACATCCTGTCCTCCAACGTGTTCGCGCAGGCCCAGGCGCTAGCGTTCGGCAAGACCGAGGCGGAGGTCCGGGCCGAGGGCACGCCGGAGAACGTGGTGCCGCACCGGGTGATGGAGGGCAACCGGCCGTCGAACGTGCTGCTGGCCGAGATCTTGACCCCGCACGTCCTCGGCACGCTGGTCGCGCTGTACGAGCACAGCGTGTTCACCCAGGGAGCGATCTGGGACATCGATTCGTTCGACCAGTGGGGCGTGGAGCTCGGCAAGGTGCTGGCGGTCAAGATCATCCCCGAGCTGACCAGCGCTACCGAACCCGCGCTTGACCACGACTCGTCCACCAACGCGCTCATCCGCAAGTACCGCGAGCTCAAGGCCCAATGAACTTATGGCCCACCGAACTTAAGGCCCACAGAACGGATTGGAATAGCCATGCCAACTGANNAACCCGGACGCGGTCAAGTCGCTGGCCGACGAGGGCGCCACGGGTGCGGACAGCCTGGCCGACTTCGTGGCCAAGCTGGACAAGCCGCGCGCCATGTGGATCATGGTGCCGGCCGGCGTGGTCGCGTCCACCCTGGANNTACCGCGACGACATCGCGCGGGCCAAGGACCTCAAGCGGGACGGCATCCACTTCATCGACGTCGGGACGAGCGGCGGCGTGTGGGGCCTGGACCGAGGCTACTGCCTGATGATCGGCGGCGAGGACGAGCCGGTGCGCCGCCTGAACCCCATCTTCTTGACCATCGCGCCCGGCAAGGGCACCGCCGAGCCCACCCCGGGCCTGAAGCCGGGGAGGACCGCCGAGCAGGGTTACCTGCACTGCGGGCCTTCCGGGGCCGGCCACTTCGTCAAGATGGTGCACAACGG
>PLDT01000098.1:0-3859 GCA_003136255.1 Actinomycetota bacterium | reverse complement strand
GGGTGGTAGCCGGCTAAACCACGCGCCCACAGGCACAGCCCGGTGACCGCGACGATGATGGCCGCCGTGGCCACCAGGATGGCCGCCGCCGCCACGCCGCCCGCGGTCGCGGCCAGGCGAAGGGCCAGGCCGCGCGGCTGGAGCCGGCGCATGGCTAGGCCGGGCCCGGCCGCGGCTAGAGCGGCCGCGGCGAAGCCGGCCAGGGTCACGACCAGGAACCACCCGGGGCTGACGCCGTCGGCCCCGCCGACCAGCCTTACCGTGACCCCCAGGGCGGCCAGGAACGCGGCCGGGGCGATAAGCGGGAGCAGCAGGTAGGCCACGTCGCGGCGGCGGTGCTCGCGATGGGCGCGGCGGAGCATGAGCAGCCACAGCGGCAGGCCGCCGAACCCGGCGGCTGCTATTGAAAGGGCCAGCGCGGCATCGAAGACTAGGTAAGACGCCTTGATGATGGGATGGCCCGCCGGGTGGAGGCCCTGGAACTGCGTGAGCTGGGCAAACACCAGCCCCAGGCCGATCAGGAAGGACCAGGCCACCAACCCGGTGGACAGGCTGGCCCGCATCCGGGCGGGCCGGTCGTACAGGTGGGCGGGCGGCCCGATCCAGGCCGGCAGCGCGCGCCAGGCCAGGCTGGCCACGTCACGCAGGCCGCCGCTTTCCTGCAACAGCGCGTGCACCTCGTCGCCATAGCGGGCCCGCCAGGACGGCGGGTAGAGGGCGAGCGCCATGCGGGCCAGGCGGGTCGCCTTGGGGTCGCTCATGCCGGGGTTGCTCATGCGCCGGCCCACCCTAGGCTGGCCTGGAGCCGTTCGGTGGCTAGGGAGGCGACCCGGCTCATCCGCTCGGACTGCCGGGCCAGTTCCTTGGCCCCGGCCGCGGTAATCCGGTACGGCCGGCGCCGGTCCTCCGCTTCCAGCGGCTCGATGAACCCGCGGGCCTCCAGCCGGGCGATCACCGCGTAGAGCGTGCCCGCGCTGAGCCGGACCCCCATGGTCTGCGCCACGTCCTGCGTGATGGCGTAGCCGTGCTTGGGCTCGCCGGCCAGGCTGGCCAGCACCAGCAGCGGCGGATCGGCCCAGCGATCCAGCTTGTCTCCCATGTCGTTCTCCCCGTGCCGCGTCCGGATCAAGTACCGCCTCACACTACAACGCGACTCGATATACCGCAAGCTGATATAGCGGGGGACGGTATAAAGCCGCCGCCCTGACGCCTCACTCGCGCGGCGCGGTCCACACCGTGAGGTGGGCTGGTTCCAGGGCGGCCTGCACCACCCCGGCCAGGTCGGCGCGGACTGTGTCCAGGTCCACCGCGTCCTGCAGGCGGGCCGCGAACGCGGCGATGGTCTGGTCGGCGTCGTAGCGGGCCCGGTTGAACCGGCGGTCCACCGCGTGCTGGACCCGGCGCCGCACCGGGTTGAACAGCGCGGCCGCGGCCAGCGTGGAGGCGGCCACCGCGACCGGCGAGCTGAACCGCAGGACCTGCTGCGCGAGCAGGACCAGTCCGGCGTACACGCCGATCAGCAGCCCGGTGACGATCGCGTAGGCCAGGGTCCGGCTCAAGACCCGGTCGATGTCGTACAGCCGGTACTTCAAGATGGCCATGCCCATGCTCACGGGCACCGCGAAGAGCGCAAAGATCGCGACGTGACCGACCACGCTCCAGAAGCCGGTCGCGTGACTGAGCGCGGCCGCCAGGACCAGGCCGGCCAGGCCGACGGCGAAGCCGCCCAGCAGCCACTTCAGCTGCTGCCGGCGCTCACCGGACGAGCGCCGGTAGCTGACCAGCTGCCCGGCCAGCGACACCAGCGTGCTCACGGCCACCGCCACCAAGAGCACGTCCTGCAGGACGTTCCACCAGGGCGGCGAGTTTGGTCCGTTGTCGAGGGCCAGCAGGTTCCCGCCGGAATCCACGCGGATGGCATGGCGGAGGATGGCGTTGACCGTGATGACGTAGGCGCTGACCATCCAGGCCAGGCCGATGGCCAGGTACAGCCACAGCACCCACCGCAGCCGCGGTGACGGCAGCGTGCCGTCGGGGAAGATCAGGACGCTCAGCCCGATCAGGACGACCAGGATGGCCCAGGCGGGCTGGGCGAGCATGGCCACCCACGCCAGTGGCAGCGTGCCGTGACGGATCCGGTAGCCCGCGATCGCGTAGAGGCTGCCGTCATCGCTGAGCGCCCCGGCGACGGTCAGGCCGAGCAGGCACCACCCGAGCGGGTTGCGCGGCTTGCGCCAGGCCACGACGAAGCCCACCACGCCAAATGGGGTGAAGTCCCACCACTGCGGGCCGCCGACGGTGGCGTTTACGCTCACGTGGGCCAGGCTGGCGAACGGCCACTCGGCGACGAGCAGGACCAGCGTGAGAGCGCCGACAACCAGCGCGGTGACGGGCGAGGCCAGCCGGACGCGGCGCGCTGGCCCGCCGGGCGCCGCCTGGCCCGCCACCGGGTGGTCCTCCCTCATACCGCAGACGGTACGCCCGGAACGTTCCGGGAACGTTACCGCTCTTATGCTTGTTGCGTGCAGGGTTCCGTGACCGTCCATATCGCCGCCCCGGCCGAGCGGGTGTGGGAGCTGGTCAGCGACGTCACCCGGATCGGGGAATTCAGTCCCGAGACCTTCGAGGCGCAGTGGCTGGACGGCGCGGACGGGCCTCGGGCCGGGGCGCGTTTCCGCGGCCACGTCCGGCGCAACGGCCGGGGCCCGGTCTACTGGACGACCTGCACCGTGCTGGTCAGCGATCCGCCCCGCGAGTTCGCTTTCGCGGTGCACGGGCCGGGCGGAACGACCGTCAATACCTGGCGCTACCGCCTGGTCCCGGGCCTGGACGGCACCGACGTCACCGAGTCCTTCCAGCTGCCCGGCGCGCTGCCGACCCGCCTGTACTGGCTGCTGGCCGGGCCCTGGCGGCTGCGGACCAACCTCAACGGCATGCGCGCCACCCTGGAGAAGATCAAGGCCGTCGTCGAGGCGCAGCCCGCCGCGTGATTACACGGGCACGGCGAGGACGGGGGTGGTGGTCGGGCTGGAGGTGCCGCCGGCCGGCTCGACGGTGATCCCGATCCGGTCGCCGGGCACCACGCCCGAGGCCAGCACCGGGCCGGCCCGGCCGGTCCGGGAGAGCAGCCCGGCCGACCGGGCGCTGCCGTCCGGGCCCATCACCCACAGCTGGTAGGTCTGCGCGGAGGGCAGCGACCGCATCCCGGCGGCGGAGACGACGGCGGCCTGCTGGCCTGCGGAGACGACCACGGTGACGGTCCCGCCGGCGCTGGTCGCCACGGTCTCGGTCCGCGCATCGGGCGCTGTGACCACGCGGCTGATCGTGGTGCTGGCGGTCTGGGCGACGCCGGGCTGGTGCCTGGTCACGACCTGGGTGATACCAAGGGCGACGACTACCACCAAGGCGGCGGCAGCGAACGCGCCGGCCAGCCGCGGGACCTGCGGGACCCGTAGCCAGCGCTGCGCTACCCGGGTCCGGCGGCGTTCGGGCTCGATCCGGTCGCCGATCGGGGGGAGCTGCCGGGTCCGGTAGGTGGCGGCCAGCACCCGCGGCCGCAGCTGCGGCGGCGGGTCGACGGTCTTGGCCAGGCCGAGCCGGGCCGCGGTCTCGCGCAGGCCGCGGACCTCGTCCTCGCACTGGGAGCAGTGCTGGAGATGGCGTTCGAAGCTGTCCCGCTCCGGTTCGGTGAGCGCGTCCAGGACGTAGCTGCCGCTGAGCGCGTGCAGGTCGTCACGCATCGCCTTCACCACGCCACCCCCAGACAGTCACGCATCCTGATCAATCCGTCCCTGATCCGTGTCTTCACCGTACCCAGGGCCACCCCGAGCAGCTGGGCGACCTGCGGATAGGAGTAGCC
>PLDT01000470.1:0-8025 GCA_003136255.1 Actinomycetota bacterium | reverse complement strand
GTCCACGCCGAGCGGGACTGCTGCCGGCGGGCCGCGGAGATGATGCCCATCAGCTGGTCATCGGACAGGCCCGGCAGGCCAGAGCCGTCATCGCCGGTGACCGCTTCCACCACGGTGGCCAGCAGCGCGCCGGGGGGCATCGTATCGGCGGCGCCGCCCTGGGCGAACCCGGACAGGGTCAGGTGCTCGGCGGGGAGGCACACGTACAGGCCCTGCTCCGGCCCCGGGCCGTCATCCTCCTCCTCGGCAGGCGGCAGCGGGGAGCCGTCCGGCTCACCGTCGTCTGGGCCGGGGTCGGGGAACGGGTCCTGGGGCATGCACCACGCTCCGTTCGGCAGGAAAAGAGGGAGGAGTGATGGGAACAGTATAGCGTATACCGGATCAATAATCTAGCAGTATACGAATACTTGTTCCCCGAGGCTCGGCTGGGGGGTCAGGCGAGGCGGGTGACTTCTACGGTTACGGCCAGGGCGCTGGCGGGGGCGCCGTGGTAGATGCCTTTGTGGGGCGGGATGTCGGAGTAGTCACGGCCGCGGGCGACGACTACGTGGCGTTCGCGGACGGGGGCGCCGCTGGTCGGGTCGATCGGGCGCCAGGAGCCGGTCCAGTACTCGACCCAGGCGTGGCTCTCGCCGACGGCGGTCTGGCCGGGCTCGGCGGAGGGGTCGGCGTGCAGGTAGCCCGAGACGTACCTGGCGGGCAGGCCGGCCGCGCGGAGCAGGGCCACGGTAACGTGGGCCATGTCCTGGCAGACGCCCTGGCCCTGGTCCCAGGCCTGCTGCGCATTGGTGCGGACCGCGGTGGCGCCGGGCACGTAGCCGACCTGAGCCCGGACGCGGGCGGCGATCTGTNNATCGGCGTCGTGGATGGCGTCGACGACGGTGGCCGCGACGGCTGGGGTCACGGTGGTCAGCGGCGTGGTCAGCAGGTATTCCAGCAGGCGGCTATCGGTGGCCTGGGCCCGCAGGTCGGTCCAGGGCAGCGGACCGGGCGCGGAATCGCCGTTGGCCTGGTCGGTCTCGACCGTGGCCTCGGCCCTGATGTACAGGTCCCGGTGCGGCTCGGTGATCTCGAAGACGCTGACGAAGGTGCCCCAGTAGTCGCAGTAGGTCCAGACCGGGACGCCGGGGCCGACCGCGACCTTGGTATCGAGGGTGACCTGGGTCGGCAGGGTCAGCGGGATCATCCGGACCTCGTTGAATGAGGTCCGGACCGGTTCGGTGTAGCTGACCCGGGTGGTGTGCACGACCCGCAGCCGCCAGCCCACGCTCAGCCGTCCCGTTCCCAGGCGACCGGCGCCTCGTACTGGAAGTACCGCCGGGTGATCGCCTCGCACGCTTCCACGCAGACCTCCTGCAAGGTGCCGAGCAGTTCGGGCAGCTGATCGGGGAGCTGGGCCGGGTCGGCGTACTCCAGCCTGGTGCGCAGCTGCCCAACCGGGCGCCGAGCCGGGTCGTCCATGCCCATCCGGACCGAGCCGGGGTTCAGGGCCACCAGGCATTCCTCGGCGGTCACCAGGGAATGCAGGACCGACCGGGGGAACAGCCGGTCAAGGAGCAGGAACTCGGCCACCCGGGCCGGCTCGGCGGCCCAGCCGTGGGTCCGGATGAACGACTCGTAGGCGCCGCAGGCGTGCAGCAGCAGCGGCCAGTCCATGCCCTGCGGCGCGGGCACGCCGGCCAGCAGCAGCCGGGCCGTCATGTCGGCGCGCTCCAGGGACCGGCCCAGGACCAGGAAACGCCAGGCGTCGTCGTGGCTCATGGTCGAGTCGGCTAGGCCGAAGAAGAGCGCTGCGCGTTCGCGGATGAAGCGGAGGAAGACGTGGGGGCCGAGGCGTTCGGCGGCGCGGCGCTGGCCAGTCAGGCCGTGGCCGGTGACATTGAGGCACTCCCAGACCTCACTGGAGATGACCTCGCGGATGCCGCGGGCGCCGGCCCGCGCGGCCAGGATCGCGCCGGCGATGGCGCTGGGACTCTTCGGGTCATAAGCCAGGCGGAACAGGGCCACCCCGACGTCGGGCCTGGCGGTGTCCGCGAGATCGACGCCGAGCAGGCCGAACAGCGGGCCGCAGTCCGGGCTGGCCCCCACCCCGCGGCCCACCGGATCGCTGAGCATCCGGTGCACGTAGACATCGACGAGCCGGGCCGTATCATCCGCCCGCTCGACGTAGCGACCCGTCCAGAACAGGGTCTCGGCCATCCTGCTGAGCAGCTCTTCGTTCACTGATCCGGTCCGCTCTGGCGGCCTACCCCGGGCCCCCCGGGGCGCCCGGCCGCGGGCCCGGCCTGCGCAGCCGCGGGCCCGGCCTGCGGCTTGGCCAGGAGCGGGAAGGCCGAACCGGTGACCGGAGACCGTTGCGACTGGCCGGCCAGTACCCAGGTGTCCTTGGACCCGCCGCCCTGGCTGGAGTTGACCACCAGCTCGCCCTCGGCCAGCGCGACCCTGGTCAGGCCGCCGGGCAGCACCCAGACATCCTCGCCGTCGTTGACCGCGAACGGCCGCAGGTCGATATGCCGCGGCGCCAGGAACTCGCCGATGAGTACCGGCGAGGTGGACAGCGCCACCGGGCGCTGGGCCACCCAGCCGCGCGGGTCGGCGGCCACTCGCTCACGCAGCACGGCTAGTTCGGCCTGGGAGGCGCGGGGGCCGATGACGATGCCCCGGCCGCCCGCGCCGTCGACCGGCTTGACCACCAGCTCGCCGAGCGCGTCCAGCGCCCACTTGAGTACCTCTGGGTCGTCGAGGCGGTAGGACTCGACGTTGTCCAGCAGCGGTTCCTCACTGAGGTAATAGCGGATCAGGTCGGGGATGTAGGTGTAGACGAGCTTGTCGTCGGCCACCCCGTTGCCGACCCCGTTGGCGATGGTGACGTTGCCCGCCCGCGCGGCGTTGATGACGCCCGGGCAGCCGACCACCGAGTCGGGCCGGAAGTGCAGCGGGTCGAGGAACTCGTCGTCGACCCGGCGGTAGATCACGTCGACCGGGCGCCGACCGCGGGTGGTGTGCACGTAGACCTTGTTCTTGGCGCAAAACAGGTCCCGGCCCTCGACCAGCTCGACACCCATCAGCCGGGCGAGCAGGGTGTGCTCGAAGTAGGCGGGGTTGTGCACACCAGGGGTCAGCACGACCACCACCGGGTCGTCTCGGCTGGCCACGGGCGCGGCGGCGCGGAGCGCGGAGAGAAGCCGGGTGGGATACTCCTCGACCTCGTGCACGCTCTGCTCGGCGAACAGCGCCGGGAACGTCCGGGTCATGGCCAGCCGGTTCTCGATCACGTAGCTCACGCCGGACGGCACCCGGACGTTATCCTCCAGGACCCGGAACCGGCCGGCCTCGTCGCGGACGAGATCGATCCCGGCCACGTGCACCCGGACGCCGTTCGGCGGGGCAAAGTCGGCCACCTCCCGGCAGTACCGGGGCGAGGTAAAGATCAGCCGCCAGGGCACTACCCCGTCCTGGAAGGCACGCCCGGCCCCGTACACGTCGGCCAGGAAGGCCTCCAGCGCCCGGACCCGCTGCCGGACGCCGCGGGCGATGTGATCCCACTCGACCGCGTCGATGACCCGGGGGATCAGGTCCAGCGGGAACGGGCGTTCTTCGCCGGCGAAGTCGTAGGTGACCCCGCGGTCGGTGAACACCCGGGCCAGCTGGTCGGCGCGGAACCGCAGCTCAGCGGGGTCCATCGGCTGCAGCACGCTGAGCACCGCGGCGTAGGGCGGCCGGGGCTTGCCGGGTGCGGCGAACATCTCGTCCCAGGCTTCGGCCAGCCGGTAGCCGTCGAAAATATCCGCCACAACGGCACGCTAACGTGGGCGTGTGTACCACGCGTCACGGGCATGTTTCCGTTTGTTTCCCGGGGATGTACGACGCCGCGTCTTGGTTTCGTGGTGCCATGCGCCAGCCCGGTCAGCCCCGGACGTTCAGCTTCTCGATGGGATCCGTCGGCATGTCCGTCGCCTCGAGCAACGCGAGCAGCTCGTCACGTTCCGCCGCGGTCACAGGTGTGTTATGCGCGGCTAGCGATGCGGCCAGCTCGATGGTCAGCTCCCCGTACTCGCCGCCCTCGTTCATGAGTTGAATGCTCTCCAAGGTGTCCGGCGGGAGGCGGTCCTCGAACCTGGCCGGCAAGGCTGATGCCCGGCGCGCAACCTCGTACCTGTCCATCACTTCTCCTGGGGGTTCTTCACTACTCCGGGACCGCCGGGACGCGGCCAGCCGCTCCAGATGAGTGCATCGCTCGTTATCACCACGGCAATCTCCACATCGTCTCGCTTGCCGCGCGCCAGCCACCGGCCGTTCCAGTTCTGATAGATCGGTGGCTGATCAGGTCGGTGCGCAACGTCGAGGATATTGTCCATAATCTTCTTGTCATTCCAGCTGGCGGGAAACTCGGTCTTGCCGGGATTGCCCACTCCATGCCGGTGGCCGCCGCTGTCGTTCGCATCGCCATCCAGGATGTGTTTGGTGCGTTCCGGCGTGACGCGCAGCGCGTCCAGCGGCGGGCGGTTCTCCGCGTCTACCGCGTCCCAGCCGCCGTGATCCCCTCGCGTGTCGGAACCTTGGCTGTCGCTTGCCGGGGCCGAGTTGGAATCCCCGGCGCGGCGTGCTTCGTAGTACTGCGCCCGGGTCCGCACCTCGGCTGGCTCTGCCCGGGCTGCGGGAGGGTCACCGCCTGATCCGCCGTGCTATTGATGCTGCTCCGGCTTGACGTCGTTCGGCCTGTCCCCTCCGTACTCGTACCTGTCTAAAGCCATCCGACTCACCGGGTCTCGAACCGTGAGTACCTTATGCATCACAATTTGTTGATAGTAGGTGATGTCGGGTTCCCGGGCGCCAGGACTTCTTGCGCCGGCGCGTCTGGTTCGGAATCCGTAATATCCCCGGTTGGCCTAAACTCCCTGGCTCCGTAGAGCGGGGCATGCCAACCCTGCCACGATCGGCCCTGTCCGGCGGCTGGTCATCGAGGCCGCGGTGGGAGCGGAGCGGAGCGGCGCCGGGCTGCCGGTCCGTGTGGCCGGGGCAGCACNNGCGGGGCGGCTGGGGTCTGCGGGCCCTATCTTGCGGGGCCTGTGCGCCACACGCCCCGTTCTGGCGCGCTCCAGTTGGGCGCGTGTGCCACAGGCCCCGTAGTGCGGGTCCGTGTGGGCTTTAGAGCCAGCCGCGTTCGTCGGCTAGGCGGACGGCTTCGGTGCGGTTGCGGGCGCTGGTCTTGGCGATCGCGGTGGACAGGTAGTTGCGGATGGTGCCTTCGGACAGGCAGAGCTTGTCGGCGATCTCGGCCACGGTGGCCCCAGGGCGCGCCGCGACCAGCACGTCGCGTTCCCGGGCGGTGAGCGGGGAGACCCCGCTGGCCAGGGTGGCGGCGGCCAGTACCGGGTCGACGACGCGCTCGCCGGCCGCCACCCGGCGGATCGCGTCGGCCAGCTGTTCGGGCGGGGCGTCCTTGACCACGAAGCCGTAGGCGCCGGACTCCATCGCGCGCCGGAGGTAGCCGGGGCGGCCGAACGTGGTGAGGATAAGCGAGCGGATCTGCGGGAGCTCCTGGGCCAGGACGCCCGCCGCGGCCAGGCCGTCGATGCCGGGCATCTCGATGTCCAGCAGGGCGACGTCCGGGTGGTGCGCCCGGGCAGCCGCGACCACCTCGTCGCCGCGGCCGACCGATGCCACTACCTCGAAGTCGTCCTGCAGCGCGAGCAGCACGGTCAGGGCGCTGCGGATCAGCTCCTGGTCGTCGGCGATCAGCAGCCGGATCATCGGGCCGGTCCCGCGGGGGCGAGCCGGACCTGCAGCCGCCAGCCTCGCGGCTGGAGCGGCCCAGCGTCGACCACGCCGCCCGCCGCGGCGACCCGCTCGCGCAGCCCGGACAGGCCGTTACCCGCCCGGACGCCGGGTGCCAGCGAGGCGTCGCCCACGCCGTCGTCGGTGATCTCCACGCCGGACGCGGAGAGCCGGATCGCGCACGAACTGGCGTGCGCGTGCCGGACGATGTTGGTCAGCCCCTCGCGCACCACCCAGCCGAACAGCTCCTGGTGCGCCGGGTCGACCATGTCCACGGCGCGGGGCAGGTCGGCGGTGATGCCGACCGCCCGCAGCAGCTGCCGGCCGGTGGCGAGCTCACCGGCGAGCGTCACGTCCCGGTAGTTAGCCACCGCGGCGCGCACGTCGCCCAGCGTCTGCCGGGCCAGCGTCTCCACCTCGGCGATCTCCTGCCGGGCCCGGGCCGGGTCGGTGTCACCCAGCCGGGCCGCCAGGCCCGCCTTGACGGTGATCGTGGTCAGCGAGTGACCGAGCAGGTCGTGCAGGTCGCGGGCGATCCGGAAGCGCTCGTTCTCCGCGGCCAGGCTGGCTAGCTCGGCCTGGGCCTGGGCCAGCGCATGGTTGTTCTGCAGTATCCGCATGATGGCGAAGATGGCCAGCGCCACGACCGGGATCGCGACCGGGGTCACGTCGCCGAACGCCGTGCCAATGCTGGTCTTCCAGGACGGGATCGCGGGCGGCACCAGCAGCGAGGCCAGGGCCAGCACGGCCACCACCGGGAAGGACCGGGCGCCGAGGCGGGCCACGATGCTGATGGTGAGGAACACGGCCAGGACGAACCCGCCGGCGTGCGCCACCGGGAGTTCCAGCACCATCAGCGCGGCCAGCAGCCCCCAGAGGCTCCAGAACCGCGCCAGCGGAAAGAAGATCGCGTGCAGGATGAGGAGCCAGCCCGCGGCGAAGGCGACCAGGCCGACGTAGCCCAGGACCGCGGCCACGCCGTGCGCGTTCTGCCGGATCGCCCCCACCACGTAGAGCAGGTAGACCAGGGCCACCGCCCGGGTGGCCACCAGCCGCCATCCCGCCGTCCACCGGTACCGGCTGGCGTCCCAGCGCACCTGGTAGGGGCCTGACGGCCGGGCGTCGGCGTTCACGTCCACATCAGACCAGTCTAGTGGCCACCGAGGGCCTCGGTGAGCTCGGTGTGAGCGCGGTCGCGCAGCCGGCCCGCCGCCCGGACCTCGGTGGAGCGCCCGCGGGCGTCGAAGGTAAACGTGACGCCCTCGTGCATCGCACGGCGGATCAGCCAGACGAGCACCAGGCCAACAAACTTCGGCCGGTACTGCACCCCGCCCGGGGTGGCCCGCTGGGTCAGGCCGACGCCGCGCAGCCGGCTGTCGACCCGGTCGAGGATCTGGTCTTGGGCGTCGGGCATGGGCTGGTCGACGGTGACGGTCAGGTCGATGTCTTGCATGGTCTCTCCTTCGGGTCAGACGCGGCTGGTGTCGCGCCGGTAGACGCGCACCGCGAGCGGGACGAGGACGACGGTCCAGGCGACGATCACGATCCAGCCTTCGATGGGCCAGTCGTGCCCGCCGAGCGCGGTCTTCCCGGCCTGCACCAGCCAGTACGAGGGCAGCGCCTTGATGATCGCCAAAACCGGGCCCGACGTGGCCACCTGGAAGCCGTACACGCCGCCGAGCAGGGCGAACAGCGTCACGATCCCGCCCGTGGCCACGGCGGCGGCGTCGGCGCCGATGAGGTGCCCGAGCAGGATGCCGAGCACGGCGAACGGGATCAGGCCGACCGCGAACAGGCCGAGTACGGTCAGCCAGCCCTGGGCCGGCAGCCGCACCCCCAGCGCGGTCCCGGCCAGGGCCAGGAGCACCAGGGTGAGCAGCGCCCGCAGGTAGCCGACGGCCACCTTGGCCCGGAAGTAGGTCCGGGCCGGGAGGGGCGTGATCCGCATCTGGCGGGTCCAGCCGGTGGCCCGTTCGGTCGCTATGATCGCGCAGCCGGAGACGACCGCGGCCATCGTGCCCAGNNGTGGCCATGGCGGTCATGAAGTAGACGGGGAACGCGACGCCTTCGAACTTCGCGTGCCGATTCACCGACCCGATCAGGAGGTACAGCACCAGCGGGAAGGCCAGGGTCAGGAACAGGAACCGCCAGTTGCGGAAGTTCCTGAGCACCTCGTAGCGGAGGTAGACAGGGTAAGTCATCGGACCTTCTCCAGTTCGTCGTCGTTGTCGTCCGCGGTGAGCGCCA
>PLDT01000400.1:0-14064 GCA_003136255.1 Actinomycetota bacterium | reverse complement strand
GACGGGGTGCTGGAGGTCTTCCGGAAGCTAGGGTCGATCCAGTTCGACCCGATCGCGGTCGCCGGCCGGAACCACGACCTCGTGCTGCACGCGCGCGTCGCCGGCTACGAGCCCGCCTGGTGCGACTTGCTTTACGAACGCCGTGAGATCTTCGAGACCACCAACAAGGCGCTGTCGCTCGTTCCGGCGAGCGAGGTCCCCTGGTTCCGGCTGGGCTACGGCCGCAAGGGGCCTCGGTTCCACGCCGCGATCCTCGCCGAGAACGCCGTGGTGGCCGACCGTGTGCTCGCGCGGATCCGTGCCGAGGGCGCGCTGTCGGCGCTCGATTTCGAGTCCGAGCACGGAGCGCCGAAGGACTGGTTCGGGATGCCGGAAAACGTCGTGCGCGCCGTGCTCGAGGCGTACACCGTCACGGGCGTGATCGGCCTGGCCCGGCGCGAGGGCAACCGCCGGTACTACGACCTCCTCGAGCGGCTGCTCCCGGCCGGGCTGCTCGCGCACGAGGTGCCGGTGCGAGAACAGCTCCGGCACAAGCTCCTGTCCCGGTACCGCGCCCACGGCCTGCTCGGCGCCGGCGGCGCCGGCGGCACGTTCGACCGCATCGCCAACCCGGAGTCGGCCCCGGGACGGCCGGGGCGCAACGAGCTGCGCCGGGAGCTGGTCGAGCTCGGCGTGCTCGTACCCGTCGAGGTCGAGGGTGTGCGCGGCAAGCGCTTCGTCCTGGCCGAGGAACTCGCGCTGCTGCAGGCGCCGCCGGAGCCGGTGCCCTCCGTCGCGTTCATCGCCCCGTTCGACTCGCTGTTGTGGGATAACGGCCTCGTCGCGAGCCTGTTCGGCTTCGATTACGTGTGGGAGGGCTTTTTCCCGCCCGCAAAGCGCCGCTGGGGCTGGTACGTGCTCCCGATCTCCTTTTGCGACCGCTTCGTCGGCCGGATCGAACCGCGGATCGACCGGGACCAGGCCCGCGTGGAGGTCCTCGACGTCTGGTGGGAGGACGGCTTCGCGCCGCGCCGCGCCGACGGGTTCGTCGACGCGATGCGGGACGCCCTCCGCGCGTACCTGCACTTCGCAGGCGCGGACCATCTCGAATGGGCAGCGCACCTCGGCCGCGAGAAGCAACTCTTCCTCGCCCGCCCGTGACCCAGACGCGGCGTGTGCTTCAAGCTGAGAGGGCGAGTCGTTCGAGCAGGCTGCGCCAGCGCCGCAGCATGGCCGCTGAGCCACGGGCCTCAGCGATCGCCGGGCCTGACGGGACACCGGCGGTTAGCCTGTCGCGGTGGGAACGGAAGGATAGTCGTGGCTAAGAGCAACCGCCGCAAGAGGCAGGACCGCGTCAAAGCAGGTGCCAAGCGCGCCGAACAGGGGCGACGCCGCGCGAAGGCCGAGCGCGAGCAGCAGACAGCCGAACGCTACCGGTGCCTGCTCGATCCGCGGACCAGCCCCGCTGATGTGGCTGGAATCCTTGCGGTGGAGCTGCCGGACTCGATTGCCGCTGGCGCGATGATGCAGATCCGGCTGAGTTTCGGAGTCCCGGGCGAGGAGCTAGCCCAGACGGCGCGGCTGATGCTGGCGTCCGCGACGGGGCCGCCCCGGATCGGTACGCTCGCGGTGGCCGCGTGGGCGGCGCATGTCACCGAAGACGAGGATGCCGAGCGCGGGTATGCCAGCGAACTGCTCTCCCGGGCGGATGCCGTCGACGACCCGGAACTGCGACTTGAGGTGATCCGCGCGGCGTCGGTCAGGGGGCATCCTGGTGAGGCGTGCGAACTGATCGAGCCCTACCTGCGCGAGCACCCCGACGACGAGCTGGCTGCCGAAATCTATGCCGACGCGCTGGCCCAGGCGCACACGGCAGCCGAGCCTGGTGAGCGGGAGCGAGCCGCTCTGACCAGGTTCGGCGACCGGTCCGGCAGCGAGGCGCTACGCAAGGCGATCGATGCCTTCCTGAGCCGGACGCAGTGGGGTGCGACGGTCAGGAAATGGGCGGACGCGGAACGGCCCAGATTGGAGGCTGAGTACTGGCAAGCCGCCGAACGCGACCAATTCGACGCGCTAGCCGTCGAGGTCGCGGTCACATACCCCGTTGCCGGTATTTCCGGATCCCCAGAAGCGGACCGAGCTAGCGACGGTCCGCGGAACACCCCGTTGCGGGAGTTCGCGGCGGACCCGGCGACGGCGGGGGAACTGGCGGCGCGGGCGTCGGAGTGGGACGAGCACGTGCGGTTCGGGATCTGGCAGGTGGCAGAGCCGGAGGCGGCGCCGGGCGTGTGGTGCACCGAGCTGGTTTCTGGCCTGCGCCGGTATACACAGTTCCCGGCGGCGGCGCTAGACGGCGCGGCACCATGGTCGGTCTGGCTGGGCGCGCTGGTGCCGACGGACGGGATCTGGCGCAGCACGGGGAACGGGATCTGGCTCAGTCCCCTCGAAGGCGACGCGGTGGCGGAGTACGCGGAGCAGACAGTGTGGCGTGTGCTTGAGGAGTTGTCGGGCGCGCCGCGCGACCGGCTGCCCGAGCCCGGTGAGATCAGGTTCGGGCAGGCCGAGCCGTACTGCGTACGCTGGGAAACCGGCGAGGAGCCGGAGCCGGAGTTCGGGGAGAACGTCAGTCCTGTCATCGCGCGGCTCACGACCGTGCTGGCTTCCCGGGTCTGGTGGAAGCGGTCGGCGCCGGTGGTGCTGACGAATACCGACGGTGAGCCGATGGTGCTCATCGACGCGACGGTCACCGTCAGCGGCGACGTGACGGAGCGGTTGTCCGCGCGTTCGGACTTCGCGGAGGAAGAAGGCGGTTGGGACGGCCAGCTCGTCTGGTGGGGCGACCAGGTCACGGGCCCGTCCGACGAGCCCATCGTGATGCACTTCCACCGGGACGGATCCGCCCACCTGCTGGACCCGGCCGAGGACACGGAGCGCCTGGTGCTCGGCCGGGTAACGCCGGACAGGGACCGGGTGCGGGTCCAGGTGAACTCACATCGCCGGCTGACGAGGCTACTGCAGATCCTCGCGGATATCGGCGCGGAGCCGGAGGTTGCCGAGCAGGCGCAGTCCGAGCCGTCGCTGGACTTCGCCTGGGGGCCAGTGCCCGATAGCGAGTCGCCGGCCCGGGAGTGGGAGAAAGCCTGGCTGGAACAGTCCGTGGCGGTGCTGGAGTTCCGTACCCCGCGGCACTCCGCGGCGAGCGCCGCCGAGGGCAACATGGCAGAGGCACTCCGGCTGGAGAGCCTGCTGCGCCAGCTCGAATACCAGGCCGGGCTCGCCGCCGCGCGCGGCGAACGACCGATCGACACCGAATGGCTGCGCACCGAACTCGGCCTCACCGCCCCGCTCAGCGAACGCCTGCCATAGTCGCGGACAGCCGCACAGGCTGGCGATGTCTTCAGGGTCCGACGTGAGGACGGTCACCGGAACCTCACCGCGCGTTCGGGACAATTGAAATTCTTTTCGCCGAACGGCCGTGGTTCAAGCCGCTCAGCACCCGCCCAACGCCTGCGGCCAGATGACCACGAACCTCGCGGCTAGATGTCCACAGAGTATCCGTCTAGATGTCCACGATTCATGCGGCTATCTGACCATCATGACCGCCTAGCCAGACCATACTTGTGAGATGGATCAGAGCGGGAATCTGGTATCGCGCGAGGCGGAGAGCCTCGTGACCGAGGCCCTGGCCGATACGCGTGTCGTTACGCTTAACGGCGCCAGGCAAGTCGGCAAGAGCACCCTGGCCAGGATCACCACCCTGGAACACCCGAACACCGTGGTGCGTCTCCTGGACGATCCGGCCACGCTGCGCGCCGCTCAAGACGATCCGGCTGGCTTCGTCGAGCACGACGGCCTCATGGTGATCGATGAGGTTCAGCTGGCTCCGTGGCTGTTCCGGTCGATCAAGGTGGCTGTCGATACCGACCCGCGTCCCGGGCAGTTTCTGCTCACCGGGTCCGCCCAGGTACTGGCACTGCGCGGGCTCCCCGACGCCCTGCCCGGCCGGATGGAGATCATCGAGCTGTGGCCCTTCTCCCAGGGCGAGCTGGAACGGTCCCCCGACGCCTTCGCAGACGCCGCATTCGCCCGCGGCCCGGGCTTGTCCCGGACCTCCACGCTGCGCAAGCGCGACTATCTCGACCGCGTCGTCCGCGGCGGCTACCCCGAGGCCATCCGCCGGTCCCCTCGCCGCCGCGCCGCCTTCTTTGACTCCTACCTGACGAACCTCATCGAGCGTGACGTCACAGAGCTAGCGGCCATCGAGCGCCGCGGCGACCTGCGCCGGCTCCTGGCCCTGCTCGCCGGCCGATCCGGCGGGCTGCTCGTCCCCGCGACGCTCGCGACAGCATCCGGCATACCCCGGACCACGCTGAACCGCTACCTCGAACTGCTGTCGGCCGTCTTCCTCATCAAGCAGATCCCCGCCTGGTCAGCCAGCCCGTCCCAGCGGGCCATCGGCACGCCCAAGCTGGCCTTCGTCGACACCGGTATTGCCTCGCACCTGCTCGGCCAGGACGCCACGCGCCTCGGCGAACCCGACGGGGCGGCCGGACCCATGATCGAGACGTTCGTTCTGATGGAACTGGCCCGCCAGCTCACCTGGGGCCAGGAACGGGCTCGTCTGCACCACTACCGCACCAAGGACAAGGTCGAGGTAGACGCCGTCCTGGAAACCCCTGATGGCCGGGTGGTCGCCATCGAGGTGAAGGCCGGAGCCACCGTCCGCAGCGAAGACCTGGCCGGCCTGCGCCACCTCGCCCACCGGCTGGGCCCGCGGCTGATAGCCGGATACGTCCTCTACACCGGCCAGCAAACCCTCCCCTTCGGAGACCGCCTGCGTGCCCTCCCCATCGATGCCCTGTGGAACTCCCAACCCTGACCTCGAGCACAGACGCACTGCGGGACAGTCAGCCCGGGCTCACCTCCGACGGCAGTGACCTGCAGCCGTTCCGCATGAGCTCGTTCTCGACCAGCGGCCAGTGGTCGCCCCCGATGAACCACAACTGGTGGCCGTTCGTGCAGCAGTGGAACTACGGGGCGATGAACGGCTAACGTAGCGGGCCGGTCGGGCATGATNNGTGCTGCCCGACGCGCCACTGGAGGACATCCGCGCGGCCTGGCAGGAGAGAGAGGCCTAGAGGACATCCTCGATGGCCTGGGCCAGCAATAGGTGCCCAGCAGGCGAGGGGTGGATGTTGCAGGTCCCGTCGGGAAGCTTGATAAGCAGTCCCGCCGCGCACGCAGAGCCCCCGAAGGCCGCAGAGGGCCCTTCGAAGGCGGCGAAGCCGTCGGCGACCTTCCCGCCGAATTTCTCGGTGACCGACGCGATCACCGAGTCGAGTGCCTCAGTGCCTGCCACCTGGCCTGGGGCGTAGCTGAGCGAGTAGTAGGTCAGCGCGACCAGGAGGCCGTGGTAGTGGGCGACGTCACGGATCTGGGTGTAGATAGCTGTCAGGTTGGCCGCGATCTCCTGCAGCACGGCCGCAAGCTCGGCCGTGCTCGTGCAGCCGTCTGTCGTGGTTTCCTCGCAGAGGAACACGTCGTTGGCGCCGATGTCGATCGTCACCAGCCGGGTGTCACGATGCACGGCCAGATACCTGAGGGCGTACTGCATCTGGGTGCCCCGGTATTGCACATGCAACGGATACTCGGTGCGGTAGCCGACGGAGGAGCCGGGGCTGTTCTCGCAGCCGTTGCTTGCCGCTCCGGGCACCAGGAAGCTGGCCGTGGTCTCGCCGGGGCAGGAGGCATTCGACACCGGGAGATGCAGCGCCCGGGCCACGTCCTCCGGGTAGCCGACGAAGGAGCGGGGGTCANNGAGCCGGCACCAAGCTCGCCGCCGCCACCATGGCCGTCCCGGCCAGCCCGATACCGATCAGCCGCCGAACACTGCCCACCTGGTAGCGCATCACAATTCTCCTCTAGCAGTCCAGCCACAGCCGCCCATGGCCACGGCAACTACTCCTTAGGCCGCTAATTCAAGACCGACCAGGGCCATGAGTCAATCACGTGATCTCCGCGCCGGTCGGCGGTGGTTATCCTGCGCGACCTCTACCTGCGTCACGGAGCGATGAGTTCCGCCTGGGCGCCGCGTCTATCTGGTGATGAGCTGATCGGACGAGACCCTGAACAGGAGAGCGTCGATGCCCGGGACCGAACCGACCGTAGAGTTGAACGAGGGATTCAGCGAGCCGGGTGCTGCGGCCCGGCCGTGGGCCGAGGTGGCCGATGTGCTGTCGAAGTCAGAGATGTTCTGGCTGTCCACGGTACGTCGCGACGGGCGGCCGCACGTCACGCCGCTCCCGGCGATATGGCTCGACGGGACGCTTCACTTCTGCGCCGGCTCGCATGAGCAGAAAGCGAAGAACCTGGAGTCCAATCCCCGCTGCATCCTCACCACCGGCACCAGCCATCTCCGGTCCGGGCTCGACGTCGTGGTCGAGGGAACCGCCGCTCGCGTGACCGACACCGCGCAGCTCCGACGGCTGGCGGCGATGTGGAAGTCCAAGCTCGACTGGGATTTCGAGGTCACCGGCGAGGTGTTCGGCGATGCCGGTGGCCGCCAGGGGCTCGTCTTCGGCGTCACACCGGTGAAGGTTCTCTCGTTCGGTAAGAGCCCCTACACCCAGACCCGGTACTGCTTTAACCACGGCACAACCACCTGATCGATCGCCCGCGAAACCCCTTGACGCTTGAGTGTCACCTGCGGGACATCCGCGGTGCCTGGATCAGCGGAACCGGTCGATGCCCTCGCCGTCTTCCCGTTCCCAGCCGTAGGCCGCCAGGTAGCCCCAGCATCTCCGAACGCAGCCAGCCCGGCGTCACCCCGACCGCCGTCACCGGCAGCTGCTCAAGCTCGGCGGCCAGCCCCTTCACGATCCGCTCGACGTTGGCTTTGACCAGGTCGTAGTAGAAACCGGCATTGCGCCGGAACTCGGCGTTGGCCTGCGAGGTCCCGTCGGTCATCTCCACCACCAGGCCGCGGGTGCCCTGCGCAGCGGCGGTCCGCAGCAGCACCGGGATGGCCGCCTGGCAGGTGATCAAATGGGTATGCGCGCCCATCCGCAGCATCCGCAGCCCGCCAGGTCGTGCTCCCACAACGGCTTGTCCCACTGCATGTACCGGTCGCCGCCGAAGATGTCGTTGACCAGCACATCGAGGCGGCCCCGCTCGTCCTCGATGGCCGCCACCAGGGCGGCCACCTGGCTGGGATCCTCGTGATCAACCACCCGCGCGGCGCCCGCCCCGCCCGCCGCCCGGATCAGGTCACCGGTCTCCTCGATCGTCTCCGGCCTGCCGATCTCCGACGGCCCCGTCGCCCGGCTGCTGCGCCCCGTCGCATAGACAAAGAACCCAGCCCGCGCCAGCTCGACGGCAATCGCCCGCCCCGCGCCCCGGGTAGCCCCAGCCACCAAGGCGACCAGCATCCGCTCGTCCCCATCAGCCACCACGTCAGTCCACACCCCCCGGAACCTCACCGCGCGTCCGGGACAATTCAAACCCTTTTCGCCGAACGGCCGTTGGTTCCTGCCCCCGGTCCCGGACCAGCCCGCGCGCGCGGCCGGAGGCCGGCGTCGGCCGGATCGGCACGACCATGTAGAACGTTGCCTGACGTTTCACACCGCCCAACAGTTCTACCGGGATCCCTCATGTTCGTCCGAAGGCGTCGGCGGCCGCGGGCCACGCTCGCTAAAGCCAGCGCTCCGGCTCACGGCCCGCCGCGCCCGGCGCAGTCGCCGGCGCCACGACCCATCAGCTGGACCGCGCTGGCCCTGCTGACCGTGGCATCGGTCGGAAACCTCGGGTCGGCGTCGGCCCTGGCGGTCGTCGGGCTCGCCTCGGTGTTCCTGTACGTGCTGCCCGCGCTCGTGTTCTTGGTGCCGATATCGCTGGTCGCCGCGGAGCTGGCCGCCGGGTGGCCGGGCGGCGTCTACAACTGGGTGAGCCAGGGCATCTCCGCCCCGATGGGGTTGCTCGCGGTGTGGTGCGAGTTCGCCCAGACGATCTTCTTCTACCCGGCTCTGCTCGCCTATGTCGCCGATACGCTCGCCTACCCCTTCGACCCTGGCCTGGCCGCGAACGGCGTCTACACCGCCGTCGTCATCATCGTCCTGTTCTGGGGCGGCGTCCTGCTGTGCTCACTGGGGCCGGCGCTGGTGGCCAGGCTCGGGTCGCGCGGGACCGGGATCGGGACGCTGATCCCGGCCGCGATCCTCCTGGCGCTCGGTGTCGCTTACCTGGTCCAGGGGCACCACCCGGCCGCGCCGATGACGGCCCGCCACCTCCTGCCGCCGTGGACCGGGCTGGCCAGCATCGTCCTGATCGTCAANNAGCTTCTTCACCTACTCCGGCGTCGAAGTCAACGCCGTGCACATCAACGAACTCCGCAACCCGGCCCGCGATTATCCGAGGTCCATCTTCCTGGCCATGGCGCTGGTCCTGGCCATCTTCATCGGCCCGACGCTGGCCATCTCCTGGGTGGTCCCCTCGGCCCGGATCAGCTTCACAGTCGGCGTGATGCAGGCCTTCAACGGTCTGTTCAACCACTTCGGCCTCGGGTTCGCCGTGCCGGTGATCGCGATCGCCCTGGCCGTCGGCGCGCTCGCCGGGATGATCTCCTGGCTGGACGGCCCGTCCGAGGGCCTGCTCCTGATCGGGCGTAAGCACGGATACCTGCCGCCTTACTTCCAGAAGGTCAACCGCTACGGCATCGAGGTGCGCATCATCGCCACGGAGGGCGTCGTGATCACCCTCTTCGCCGTGCTGTACGCGTTCATCCCGAACGTCTCGCACGCCTTCTGGATCTTCACCGTGCTGGCCACGCAGGTGTACCTGATCATGTACGTGCTGATGTTCATCGCCGCGATCAGGCTGCGCCGTTCGCAGCCGGAACGCTCGGGCGGCTACCGAGCCCCGGCCCTGGGCCTGCTGTGCCTGCTCGGCACCGTCTCGTCCGTGGCCGCGTTCGTGATCGGCTTCGTCCCTCCGGCGCAGTTCAGCCACTTGCACCCGCTCAAGTACACCCTGGAGATACTGGCCGCGATCCTCGTCATCGGCGTCGTTCCCCCGCTGCTGATGGACCGCCTCCGCAAACCCAGCTGGCAGTCAGCAGACGACGGATAGGCGCGACCGGGGCCGCACTGGCGTTTGCGGGCCCTCCGGCACCGCCGCCAGCATCGCGGGAGTCAGTCGCAGCCGCACACCGTCAGCCGGTCAATTCTTCGCCGTAATCATTACCCAACTGAATACCGGACCCGCCATAAGACCGCGGAACAACCACCGAACCAGGAAGCTGCGAATCCCCGTCATCCCCGTCGTCCCCGGCAGAAATCGCGGTAATCACATAATCCGCCGACTTAGGAACACTCACCGACCACGACCCCGTGCACAACCCGTACGCAGGCCCCCCAGAACCCGACCTCGGAGCGTCCGTCACCGCCGTATCCGTGAACACCACGACGGCGACCGTCGTGCTCCCCCCGGCCTTCACCTGCACCTGCCAGTTCCCCGACTCGAACATCGCACACGCATTCCCGTGATAGTCACTCGCCTGGAAGCTGTCATCGGTGAACGTCCCCGCCAGCGTCACCCCCGACGGCCGCGAACTGGAAGCAGCAGAACCAGCAGAACACGCGGCCAGCAACACACAGCACACCAGCAGCAGCCCGAACCGCCTACTCACCGTCGGTGTCTCTCTTCCCGCTCTGGTATCTCGGGTTATTTCCNNCGGGCCATGGCCGAGGAGGCCGGCGGTCGAGGAACTTACCCGCCGGTACCCAAAGCTCGAGATGGCGGGGCCGCCCGTCCGGCGGCCGCTGCTCGTGCTGCGCGGCTTCGACACAGTCCCCGTCCGCGCGACCGCGCGCCCGACTGGGCCACCACACCAGTAAACACCCCCGGGGAACCTCACCGCGCGTTCGGGACAGTTCAAGTTCTTTTCGCCGAACGGCCGTTGTTAGCACTCCGACGGCAACCATTCTTACCAGGCACGGGTTCATGACTGCGGCTGGAAGTAGACCGTTACGACTGATCCGCACGTTACGTGACTGCCGGCTGATGGCGTCTCGCCCCAGAGTTGTCCTTGCGGAACACTTCCGGTCGGGTCAGATTTCGTGAGTACTTCTACGGCACGAAGTCCGGCGCCATTGATTATCGGGGCGACAGATGCTGCCGTAGTGCTTGATCCAGCTCCACCGGCTCCGATGACATTCGGCACGATACAGGTAGTCGTAATGGTGGGCGACGGTGTAGGCGTTGTGGCCACTGCTGCCGGTGCTGTCGCAGCAGCGGAACCGGTGAAGCTGGCCGGGAATGTTACTCCGGCAGCGGCACAGCCGGATGCGACTGCCTGTTCGTCAGCTTGAGATGATGGATCGGTTGTTCCGAGCTGCACGTCGGTAAGATCCCCGTTGAGCGCCTGGAACGCACTGAACAGCGTTGATGTCATACTCGCATTCGGTATCGAATCTGCGGTAAGCGCGTCAGCGTTCGTAGTACTCTGATCGGCTTCGAATGTCGTATATGCCTGTCTGAGCGTAGTGCAGGCTTGCGCGTCCGCCGGTTCGGTATCCGTTATCGCGGAGCTGGTTACGGGTGCCGCCGTAGTCGGAACAGGTGCGGCTACCGAACTAGATGATGCGGCTGAACCGCACGCGGCCAGGCCGCCGATCAGTGCGAGGGCGCCGAGCCCGGCGCAAATCTTCTTAGTGTTCATGATTTCCCCCCAAGGAAATTGGATTAGCCGGTCTGGCAGCGAGCCAGCGGTGACCAGGCCGGTGCTGCTGTCGACGGTGAACCAGCCAGTGAAGGTCTGGGCCGCGCCGGTTTCGATTCGACGGCCCCGAGCTGCACAACCCCTTGTTTATCAGAGTTTCTGCGCTGAGGGGCCGCGAGAACACCCAAGTTCCGAACGGTCCGTGGTTCCCCTCGCCGAGCCCGTTCGAGCTCACCCGCCGACCGCGGCCGGCCTGCACGTAATCACGCCTTAACCAGGTATCAACGCCGGCCTGGCAGGCTCCGGCCAAGAAAGGCCACGAGGGGGAACGCCGATGCGGATCTTGCTTATTGCCAGCGCCTACAACAGCATGACGCAGCGGGTACATGCCGAACTCGCCGACCGCGAGCGCGACGTCTCGGTCGAGCTGGCCCTGGGGGACGAGGTGATGCGGGACGCGGTCCGCCGTTTCGACCCGGATCTGGTCATCGCGCCGATGCTGACCACCGCGATTCCCGCGGACATCTGGTCGGCCGTGCCCTGTCTCATCGTCCACCCGGGACCCCGCGGTGACCGCGGTCCGTCCTCGCTGGACTGGGCGATCATGGAGGGCGCCGCGCGCTGGGGGTCACGGTGACGGTCGCGTCCGCCGTGCCGGCAGGCCGACCGCCGGATCGACTGGCCGGCCGATCCCACCGACGTGGTGCTGGCCAAGCTCCGCGCGGCCGACTCCAGCCCCGGTGTGCTGGACGAGATCGGGCCACCAGTGACGGGGCGGTCTGGATCCCGCAGCTGCGCCGGCGCCCGGCTCCCGGCGGCCCCGGTACCTTCAAGCTGCCCGCCACGCTGGCGCTCCGTGAATCGCTGGACGGCGTCCCCGAGATCCCCGCGCCGCTGACGCTGCCGCCAGGCCGGCGAACCTACCGGCAGATCAGCTACCGGGAGTCCGGCACCGTCGGCTACCTGGAGTTCGCCTTCCCCGGCGGGGCCATGAGCACCGATCAGTGCCGCCGCCTGCTGGCCGCCTACCGGCACGCCCAGACCCGCCCGGTGAAGGTGATCGTGCTCGGCGGGCCCCGGGACTTCTTCGCCAACGGCATCCACCTGAACGTGATCCAGGCCGCCGACGATCCCGGCGCGGAGTCCTGGCGGAACATCAACGCCATGGACGACCTGGTGCAGGTGATCTTGACCAACACCGGCCAGCTCACCGTGGCGGCCCTGGCCGGGAACGCCGCGGCAGGCGGGCTGATGCTGGCGCTGGCCGCGGACCAGGTCTGGTGCCGGGCGGGCGCGGTCCTCAACCCGCACTACCGGCTGATGGGCCTGCACGGCTCGGAATACTGGACCTACACCCTGCCCCGCCGCGTGGGTGCCGACGAGGCGACCCGGCTGACGCAGGCCTGCCTGCCGGTCACCCCCGTTTCGGCGCTGCGGTCAGGCCTGGTCGACCGGGTGATCGCCGAGGACGCGGCCGGCTTCCGCGTGCAGGTAGCGGCCCTAGCCCAGCGGCTGGCCCGGAGCCCGGATTACCCGGCGCTGCTGAGCGCCAAGGCCCGGCAGCTCGCGGCGGCCGGGAGGCAGTGCCCGCTGGACGCCTACCGTGCCGCCGAACTGGCCATCATGAACCGCAACTTCTCTGATCCGGGCGAGCCGTACGCCCGCCTGCGCCGGGCCTTCGTGTACAAGGAGAAGCCGTCACGCACCCCGCTCCACCTAGCCTGGCACCGGACCCAGCCGCATCCCCCCGAGTCCGCCCGGCCTGGACGTCAGCTGGCCCTGGCCGGAGCGACGCCAGCGACCTGAACGGATCGCCCTCGCTTCAGGCTCGGACCGTAGCGCCATGGTCCGTTCGGACTCATCGAAATTCTTTTGATCCGAACGGAGCGTGGTACTTGTACCCGCCCGCGACGCCAGCGCTTCACAAGCCGCCGTTAGCCCTGGACGGTCGGGCGAATGGTTATATCGCTGATTTCGACGTCATCGGGCTGTTCGATGGCGAAGGCGATGGCGCGGGCGACGGCTTCGGGCGGGATGGCGAATTCGTCCCTGCTGCGGCGGATCTGCTCGCGGACTTCAGGGTTGTCGATGGAGTCGGCGAGTTCGGTGCGGACGAAGCCTGGCGATATGGCCGTTGTCCGCAGCACGCCGTCGGTCGATTCCTGCCGCAGTCCTTCCAGCAGGGTGCGGACGGCGTTCTTGGTCGCGGCGTAGACCGCCTGGGTGGGGACGATCTTCAGCCCGGCGGTGGACACCGTGGTCACCAGGTGGCCGTGCCCTTGCCGCCGGAATACCGGAAGCGCCGCGGCGATGCCGTGCAGCACGCCGCGGAGGTTGACATCGATCATGGCCGACCAGCCGTCGACGTCGAGGTCGGCCATGGGCCCGATCTTGCTGATGCCGGCGTTACTGACCAGCACGTCGAGCCGGCCGAACTCCGCGACCGCCCGGTCCGCCAGGCGCTGGAGGTCCTCGGGCCGGGTGACGTCCGTGGGGCAGGCGATGGCGCGTCCGCCACGGTCGCGGATCTCCTGGGCGAGCTTGTCGAGACGCTCCGTCCGGCGCGCGCCGAGGACGACGGCCGCGCCGCGCTCCCCGAGCATGCGCGCCGTAGCATCCCCGATGCCACTGCTCGCCCCGGTGATGGCGACGACCTTGCCGCTGATGCCGCTCATGGGAATCCCTTCACGTAAAATGGACATGTATCCGTTTAGCTCGAGGCTACCGGACACGTGTCCGTTTATCCAATCCCCAGGCAGGGGGAGCGATGAACCCGGCCAGCCTCCGGGCCGACGCCGCCGGCAATCGCGCCCGGATCATCCAGGCCGCGCGGGCGGCGATGGCGAATGCGGACGAGGTGAAGCTCAACGCGATCGCCAGGCAGGCCGGGGTCGGCCAGGGCACCCTCTACCGCCACTTCCCGACCCGCGAGGACCTGCTCGCCGAGGTCTACCGGGAGGACGTCGGCCAGCTCGTCGCGGCCGCGCCCGCGCTGCTCGCCGAGTACGAACCGCTCACCGCGCTGGCTCTCTGGTTTGACCTGGTGGCCGACTATGCCCGAGTCAAGCGCGGCGTCTTCGCCGCCGTCGAACTGGCGGTGTCGCAAGACCTCGCCGCGCACAGCCTGGGCCCGATCGGCGAGGCACTGACCACACTCCTCGGCGCCGGCGAAGCCGACGGGACCATCCGCCCCGACGTCGATGCCCGCGACGTCATCCTCCTCATCGGCTACCTGACCCGGCTCGAGCCAGGCGAATGGGACACCAGAGCCCGGCACCTCCTCCAAGTCGTCCTAGACGGATTGCGCCTGCCGTAGATCTACGATCGCAGCCGTACGGCCAGCGCCGCCAGGTATCCGGCCTGTGTCCAGC
>PLDT01000340.1:14856-17924 GCA_003136255.1 Actinomycetota bacterium | reverse complement strand
TGAAGCCCCGGCCGCCAGCGCCCCCGCCGAGGCCCCGGCTGACAGCGCCCCTGCCGAAGCGGCGGCCGCCAGCGCCCCCGCCGAGGCCGTGACCGCTGAAGCCCCGGCTGACAGCGCCTCCGCCGAAGCGCCAGCCGACAGTGCCCCCGCCGAGGCTGTGACCGCCGAAGCGCCCGCCGATAGCGCCCCTGCCGACAGCGCCCCCGAAGGCAGCGCCGCCGAGGAGGACGCGGCTAGCGCATCAAGCACTGAGGCCTGACGTGCTTGAGGAGGCCCTTGAGCACCTGGTGCGGGGCATCGTCCAGTATCCGGATGACGTCCGCGTCCGCAGCCGGGCGCTGCGCCGGGGCAGCGTTCTCGAGGTGCGCGTGCATCCCGACGACCTGGGCAAGGTCATCGGCCGGGGCGGGCGCACCGCCCGGGCCCTGCGCACGGTGATCAACGCCCTGTCGTCGGGCAACTACGTGCGCATCGACCTGCTGGACGCGAACGAGGTTCGCTGAGCCCGTGCGGGTCATCGTCGGCCGCATAGGCCGTCCGCACGGGATCCGCGGCGAGGTGGTGGTCGGGGTCAGGACCGACGAGCCTGACCTCCGCTTCGCCGTGGGCGCCAGCCTGGACGCCGGGCCCACCGCCGACGGCGAGACCCCGCCAACCCAGATCCTGCGGGTCGACGGCAAGCGCTGGCACTCCGGGCAGCTCTTGATCGCGTTCGCCGGGATCACCGACCGGACCGCGGCCGGGGAGCTGACCGGCAGCTGGCTGAGCGTGGACTCCAGTCAGCTGCCCCCGCCCCCCGACCCGGACGAGTTCCGCGACCACGAGCTGATCGGGTTGTCGGTGCGGACGTCGGCCGGCCAGGCCGTGGGCGTCGTCACCGACGTGCTGCACCACGGCCAGGACCTGCTCGTGGTCCGGCGCGCGGCCGACCAGGGCGAGGAGTACCTGGTCCCGTTCGTCAAGGCGATCGTGCCCGAGGTGGACGTGGCCGCCGGGGTCCTCGTCATCGATCCGCCGCCCGGCCTGCTCGACCCCGCGCAGGCCCAGTAGCAGCGGGGCCGGGAGCACCACGGCCCGTTCGGAAAAGAAAAGGGAGAGGGTGTGGGCCGCGAACAAGCACTGCGGATCGACATCGTGACGATTTTTCCCGAGTACTTCGACAGCCCGCTGCGGGTCTCGCTGATCGGGAAGGCGGCGGCGCGGGGCGACATCGAATTCGGCGTGCACGACCTGCGGTCCTGGGCCACCGACGTGCACCACAGCGTCGACGACGTGCCGTTCGGCGGCGGGCCGGGCATGGTCATGAAGCCGGACGTCTGGGGCGACGCGCTCGATGAGATCCTGCCCGGCTCACCCCGGGCCTTGCTGGTGGTGCCGACGCCCAGCGGGGTGCCGTTCACCCAGGACCTCGCCGCCCGGTACGCGGCCGAGCCGTGGCTGGTGTTCGCCTGCGGGCGGTACGAGGGCATCGACGGGCGGCTCGTGGAGGCCATGCGGGCCCGCCTGCCGGTGGAAGAGGTGAGCATCGGCGACTACGTGCTGGCCGGGGGCGAGGCCGCGGCCCTGGTCATGGTGGAGGCCATCGGGCGGCTGCTGCCCGGGGTACTCGGCAACGCGTCCTCCGTCACGGACGACTCGTTCGGGATACCCACGGACCCCGCCATGCGCGGGCTGCTGGAAGGACCCGTCTACACCCGGCCGCGCGAATGGCGCGGGCTCGAGGTGCCGGAGGTCCTGCTCTCCGGCCACCACGCGGCGATCACGCGCTGGCGCCGCGACGTGGCTCTGCGGCGGACCGCGGCGCACCGGCCCGACCTCATCGCGGCGCTGCGCGACCTAGACCGCCGCGACCGGCAGGTTCTAGCCGAGGCCGGATTCCCGGCCGAGGAGGGCCCGGGCTCGAGGGAGGACTCGCGTTCCGGTTAGCCGCGAAGATATGGCACACTGAAGTCCGCTGTCTTTTCCAGGCTGCGGCTGGGGGCCCCAGGTGCCCTGGCACGAGCCGGCTGCCGCCGGGTCCCCGAAACGACCACCATCGAGGAAATCGCTGTCATGCATACCGCCATCGCCGAAATCGAGCAGGCCCAGACCCGGTCTGACATCCCGGACTTCCGGCCCGGGGATACGCTGAAGGTCCACGTTCGGGTCACAGAGGGTACCCGCTCGCGGATCCAGGTGTTCCAGGGCGTGGTGATCCGGCGTCAGGGCAGCGGAGCTCGCGAGACCTTCACGGTCCGCAAGGTCAGCTACGGCGTCGGCGTGGAGCGGACCTTCCCGGTGCACAGCCCCTCGATCGACAAGATCGAGCCGGTCAGCCGGGGCCGCGTCCGCCGGGCTAAGCTGTACTACCTAAGGGAACTGCGCGGCAAGGCGGCGCGGATCAAGGAGCGTCGCGACCAGACTGGCAGCTGACGCGTGGGTCGGGCTGGGGGGCCTGGGATGGACGATCCGCAGGATCCGGGTACCTTTGCCTGGCCTAGCACCCAGCCCGTCCAGCCGCTGGGGGGATCCGGCCCCGACTGGGGGCCGGCCGGCGAGGAGCCGGACCCGGGCCTCGTGTCCGAGGACGGGGACGAGGACGGCGACGAGTACGAGGACGAGCCGGATGAACCCGGGGGCGCCCGGGCCGGCAAGCGGGAAAAGCACTTCTGGCGCGAGCTGCTGATTATCGTCGTGGCCGCTGCGGCCCTCACCTTGGTGGTGAAGGGGTTCGTCGCGCAGGTGTACCAGATCCCGACTGGGTCGATGGAGAATACGCTCCAGGTCGGCGACCGGATCCTGGTAAACAAGCTCACGTACCACTTCCGCGGCATCGCCCGCGGGGACATCATCGTGTTCAGCGGACAGGGCACGTGGGGGCCCGACGCGCCGCCCCCTTCGAGCGACCCGGTCGTGCGGATTCTGGACGACGTGCTGTCCGGCGTCGGCCTGCGGAGCACCCAGACCTACTACATCAAACGGGTCATCGGCCTGCCCGGAGACCGGGTGGCGTGCTGTACCGACGGGAAGGTGACGGTCAACGGCGTCGAGCTGAACGAGGGCTCGTACCTGTACCCGGGCAACGCGCC
>PLDT01000340.1:0-14813 GCA_003136255.1 Actinomycetota bacterium | reverse complement strand
CTTGATCGGTGCCGCGGACGTCGGCGGGACCGCGCTGAGCGCGGTGGTCGCCGTTCCGGTGGCCGGGGCGGCCGCGGGTGCCGGCCTGCTCGGCGCGCCGTGGCTCCTGCTCCGCCGCCGCCGCTAGCGCCCGGCTCAATAACGCGAACCGCGCATTGGGTCGCGAATTGCGCGCTTATCGGCGTCTTATCGCGGGCCTATCCGGATCGGCACGCCCCGCGCGGCCGGTCCCGCCCTCAGGTAATGGCGCTAAGCTCACTGGATGACGGTGAGGGTCGACGAGGGGTGTGGGTCTAGGTGAGCGGTCCGCAGGACAGCGCCGCGTCCGAAGCACGGGACTCCGGATCCGCGGTCAGGTCGGACACGGACTCGCCGGCAGCCGCCGACGAGACCGCCGCGAACGCGCAGGCCGACCGGCAGCCGGAGGCCGAGTCCGCCCCGGGGGCCGCCGCGGACTCGTCCGGTGCGGAGGGTTCGGCGCCGGCCGGCGATTCCGCCGATCCCGGCGCGCCGGCCACCGCCCACCGGCGCAAGGGCAAGAGCAAGCGCAAGCAGCGGTCGTTCTGGCGTGAGTTCCCGATCCTGGTCGTGATCGCGCTGCTGCTCGCGGTGTTGATCAAGACCTTTGCGATCCAGGCCTTTTGGATTCCGTCGGGGTCGATGGAGAATACGCTTGAGGTCAATGACCGGGTGCTGGTCAACAAGATCGTCTACCACATCCGCGATATTCACCGCGGCGACATTGTGGTCTTCAACGGCGATGGCTCCTGGGATCCGGGCACGGTCCCGGTGGCCGGGAATATCTTCCAGCAGTTCGCTAGCGGCTTTGCCAGCATGTTCGGCTTCGGGACTCCCGGCGACATCCTCATCAAGCGGGTCATCGGGATCCCCGGCGACCGGGTGGCCTGTTGCGACGCGCAGGGCCGGGTCACCGTCAACGGCGTTCCGCTGAACGAGCAGTCGTACCTGTATCCGGGCTCTGCTCCCTCGCTGTCCCGGTTCAACATCGTGGTCCCGCCCGGGCGGCTGTGGGTCATGGGCGACAACCGGTTCTGGTCCGCCGACTCCCGGGACCACATGGGTGATCCCGGCGGCGGGACGATCCCGGAGAGCGCGGTGGTCGGCCGGGCCTTCATCATTATCTGGCCGGTCAACCGATTGCGGATCCTGCCCATTCCGGCCACCTTCGAGCAGTCGGCCCTGAACGGCTCGCACGCGGCGGGACCGCCCGCCGTCGGCGCTGATTCCGCCGTCGGCGCTAGTTCCGCGGCCGGCGCTGATTTGCTGTCCGCGCGGGCCGAGCCCACCAGGCAAACCGTTCCGCTGGTCCTGGGATTCGCGGGCGCGATCCCGCTTACCTGGATGCAGCGCCGGGTCCGGATGCGGGTCGCCCGGCGCCGCCGGCGGGGACCCAAAGCACCCGCCGCGCGGTTAGCCCGGGCCCGCGGCGTTGGCCGCGCCACCGTGCCAACTGGCGTACGCTGCGAACTGTCATGAGCCGCGATCCCGGGGCGCTGACCGCCAGCGACCCCCACCCCCCAGCCGCTCCTCCCCGGTACGTGGGCTATACGCCCCGGCGCGACGGGGGGCTCGGCGCCTACGAGTCCGTGCTCGCCAAGGCCGGGTTCGCGCCGGTGGCGGGCATCGACGAGGCGGGCCGGGGCGCCTGCGCGGGGCCGCTGGTGGTGGCGGCCGTGGTCGTGGACCCGGCTCACATCAAGCGCATACGCGGCCTGGCCGACTCCAAGCTGCTGACCGCCGCGGCCCGGGAGGACGCCTACGCCGAGGTGCTCCGCTGGGCGCTGGACTGGCACGTGGTGGTCATCGGCAACGACCAGATCGACGCGCTCGGCCTGCACGTCTGCAACGTGGCCGGCATGCGCCGCGCGTTCGCCGGGCTGCGCTGCCGGCCGGGGTACGTACTGACCGACGGATTCCCCGTCCGCGGCCTGGGCGCGCCCGCCCTGGCCGTCTGGAAGGGTGACCGGGTTACCGCGTCGGTGGCCGCCGCCTCGGTCGTGGCGAAGGTGAGCCGGGACCGGATGATGCGGGACCTGCACGAACGTTATCCCTTGTATGGTTTCGACCGGCACAAGGGGTACAACACCGACGAGCACGAAAGGGCCCTGGCCGAGCACGGGCCGTCGCCGGTCCATAGGTACTCATTCGTGAACGTGAACCGGGTGGCGGTCCAGGGTGACCCCTTGGCCCGGATAGACCCCATGGCGGTCCAGGCGGACCCCGTGGCGCCGATAGACCCCGCGGACCCGATGGAACTCATGGCCGCCGTGGATCCGGCGGACGCCATGGACCTGCTCCGTACCAGAGCCTGACGGGTGCATTCGGGGAGAACGAGAGGAGAATGAGCGCATGAGCGCGGAGGACCTTGAGAAGTACGAGGCCGAGATGGAGCTTCAGCTCTATCGCGAGTACCGCGACGTGGTCGGATTGTTCACCCACGTGGTCGAGACCGAGCGCCGTTTCTATCTCACTAATGACGTCGAGCTGAACGTACGGTCAAGCGACAACGGCGAGGTTTTCTTCGAGGTTACGATGCGAGACGCGTGGGTGTGGGACATGTACCGCCCCGCGAGGTTCGTCAAGAACGTGCGTGTAGTCACCTTCAAGGACGTCAACATCGAGGAGCTGGCCAAGGCGGACCTGGAGGTTCCAGCGGACAAGCCGGACTTCCCGGCATAACTTTTCGGCGGAGGGGCGGATGTTCGGGCTTCCTGACGGCGTTTTGGCCTGCCTGTTTGACATGGACGGCGTGGTGACGCAGACCGCGACGATCCACGCGGCGGCGTGGAAGGAGATGTTCGACGAATTCCTCCGCGAACGCGCCCAGGCCACCGGGACCAAGTTCGTCCCCTTCGATCCGCACCACGAGTACGACGCCTACGTCGACGGCAAGCCACGGCTGGACGGCACCAGGTCGTTCCTGGAGTCCCGCGGCATCGACCTGCCCCAGGGCACGCCAGATGACCCGCCGGGGACGCCCACCCTGTACGGGCTGAGCAACCGCAAGAACGACCTGGTCCTGGCCAAGATTGCGGCCGGCGGGGTCCAGGTGTACGAGGGCACGATCACCTATATCAAGGCGGTGCGGGGCGGGGGCATCGCCACCGCGATCGTCTCGGCCAGTGCTAATGCCCAGCAGGTCCTGCACGCCGCGGGCATCGAGGACCTGTTCGACGCCAGGATCGACGGGGTGGTGGCCAAGGAGCGCGGCCTGCGCGGAAAGCCGGCACCGGACACCTTCCTAGCCGCCGCCGAGGCGCTCAAAGTGCCCCCGGCCCATGCGGTGGTTTTCGAGGACGCACAGGCCGGCGTGGCCGCGGGTCACGCGGGCCACTTCGCCCTGGTGGTCGGCGTGGACCGGGTCGGCCAGGCGGCCGAGCTCAAGGCGCACGGCGCCGACATCGTGGTCAAGGACGTGTCGGAGCTCCTCGACCAAGACGGACCCTCGGACAAGGACGCCCGATGATCAAGCAGGCCGCGTACGGGACCGAGCCCTGGCGGCTCGTTGAGAAGGAACTGAACCTGGATCTCCTCGCCCAGAGCGAGTCGATCTTCGCGCTGTCCAACGGGCACATCGGGCTGCGCGGCAACCTCGACGAGGGCGACCCGCACGGGCTGCCCGGCACCTACCTCAACTCCATGTACGAGGTCCGGCCGCTGCCCTACGCCGAGGCCGGCTACGGGTTCCCCGAGAGCGGGCAGACCGTCATCAACGTCACCAACGGCAAGATCATCCGGCTGATGGTCGACGACGAGCCGTTCGACATCAGGTACGGGACGCTGAACTCCCACGAGCGCATCCTGGACCTGCGGGCGGGCACGCTGACCCGGACCGTGGACTGGTCCTCCCCGGCCGGGGCCCGGGTCAAGGTGACCTCGGTGCGCATGGTGTCGCTGACCCAGCGCGCGGTCGCCGCGATCAGCTACACGGTCGAGCCGGTGGACCAGGACCTGCGGGTGGTGCTGCAGTCCGAGCTGGTCACCAACGAGGAGATGCCCCAGCGGGGCAACGATCCCCGGCTGGCCGCCATCCTGGAAGCCCCGCTGGTCAGCGAGGAGCACCAGACCTACGAGGCCACCCCGCCCCGGGTCGTGCTGGTCCACCGGACGCGCGCCAGCCAGCTGCGGATGGCGGCCGGGATGTCGCACGTGATCACCGGCCCGGACAAGATGGCCTGCCGGACCGAGTCCTATCCGGACCTGGGCCGGTCCACGATGGCGACCGAGCTGGCCCAGGGCGAGCAGCTCAACATCGTGAAGTTCGTCAGTTACGGCTGGTCGAGCCAGCGGTCCAGGCCCGCGATGATCGACCAGATCATCGGCGCGCTGGCCGCCGCCCATCTGACCGGCTGGGACGGCCTGCTGGCCGAGCAGCGCGCCTACCTGGACGAGTTCTGGGACGGTGCCGACGTCGAGTTGGACGGCGACGCCGAGGTCCAGCAGGCCGTGCGCTTCGGCCTGTTCCACATCCTGCAGGCCGGCGCGCGGGCCGAGCTGCGGCCGATCGCGGCCAAGGGCCTGACCGGCAGCGGCTACGACGGGCACACGTTCTGGGACACCGAGACGTTCGTGCTGCCGGTGCTCACCTACACCCAGCCGGCCGCCGCGGCCGACGCGCTGCGCTGGCGGCACCTGATCCTCGACGTGGCCAAGCAGCACGCGACCGACCTGGGCCTGGCCGGGGCGGCGTTCCCGTGGCGGACGATCCGCGGGCAGGAGTGCTCCGGTTACTGGCCGGCCGGGACCGCCGCGTTCCACATCAACGCCGACATCGCCGACGCGGTCAGCCGCTACCTGGACGCCACCCAGGACGCCAAGTTCGAGACCGAGGTCGGCCTGGAGCTGCTGGTCGAGACCGCGCGGCTGTGGCGCTCGCTCGGCCAGCACGACGCGATGGGCCACTTCCGGATCGAGGGCGTGACCGGCCCGGACGAGTACAGCGCGATCAAGGACAACAACGTCTATACCAACCTGATGGCCCAGTCCAACCTGGCCAGCGCCGCGGACGCGACCGCCCGGCTGCCCGCCGAGGCCGAGGCGCTCGGCGTGAGCACCGAAGAGGCGGCGTCCTGGCGCGACGCCTCCAACGCGATGCACATCCCGTTCGACGAGCGCCTGGGCGTGCACCCGCAGCACGAGGGGTTCACCGACTACGCGCGGTGGGACTTCAAGAACACCCCGGAGGAGAAGTACCCGCTGCTGCTGCACTACCCGTACTTCCAGCTGTACCGCAAGCAGGTCGTCAAGCAGGCGGACCTGGTGCTGGCCATGTACCTGCGGTCAGAGGCGTTCACCACCGAGCAGAAGGCGGCCAACTTCGCTTACTACGAACCGCTCACCGTGCGCGACTCCTCGCTGTCGGCCTGCACCCAGGCCGTGATGGCCGCCGAGGTCGGCCAGCTGGATCTCGCCCATGACTACCTGGCCGAGGCCGCGCTGATGGACCTGCGGGACGTGGAGCACAACACCTCCGACGGCGTCCACATGGCCTCGCTGGCCGGGGCGTGGATAGCGCTGGTGGCGGGCTTCGGCGGGATGCGCGCGGGCAACGGCCCGCTGGCCTTCAGCCCCCGGCTGCCCGACGGCATCTCCCGGCTGATGTTCCGGATGCGCTACCAGGGCCGCAAGCTGAGCGTCACGATCCAGGGCGCCCGCGCCCGGTACCAGCTGGTGGACGGCGATCCGCTGACCATCACCCACCACGGCGAAGAGTTCGAGCTCGGGCACCGGGCCGTGGACCGCAAGGTGCCGCCGATCAAGGCCGGACCGCGCCCCGAGCAGCCGCCCGGGCGTCCTCCCTACAACCGCGTCACCGGTACCTGATCCGGCCTGGGCCCGTCCGTCCCCCGGGATGGGCCGGGGGGTGGGACAGCCATCGGCTTAGTTGTCTGTCGAACGATCCGGACAATGGAGTAGATGACCCCAGGCGACGTGTCATTCACCGAAGCTAAATCCGGCTCCAGAACGCGACCCCTGCACAAGCCAGCGCCAGCCATCAAACCCGATGTAAAAGTCGCGTTATACATAGAACCCGCCGCTCACCCTCCCTGCCGCCTTCTTTGGCGAGTTCCTCACCGGTGAACGTGGGCGTGGTGCACTAAAGGAACAATAACGGCGATCTGCTAATATTTCCGCAAATGGGCATAGATCCTCAGTGTATCGAACCGTTATAGACGATTGCTGACTTGCTTAATGACCGGCTCCGTGTTATGGTCCCCGAAAAAGCGGAGTGTACGCGAGGCTAAATGCCCTACGAAACCGAGATGCCACTGGCTCTGAATTGTTCGATCGCTTGCGATCGTCCTCTTTTACGGAGAATATCCGCTCGATGAGAGCTACCTTTAGTCGCGCCTCAGGTAAGACGCGTGGATTCTCCTCGCTGGCCCTCGGCATCGTCGCTATCTTCGCCGTGCCTACGCCCGGCGCTACCCAATCCAGTGCCCCGGCGCTGACCATCGCCAAGAGCGCGGATGTCACATCCGTAGTGCCAGGCGGCACCGTTCACTACACCATCACGGTGACGGATACCGGTCAGACCTCGTACCCCGGCGCGACCCTGACGGACCCCCTGACCGGCGTCCTCGATGACGCCACCTACAACAATGACGCTCACGCCACCGCCGGTACCGTCTCGTTCACTACGCCGGACCTGACCTGGACCGGTGCTCTCAGCAGTGGCCAGACCGCGACGATCACCTATTCGGTCACCGTCAATAGCTCGGCGGACGCCCACAATGCGACGCTGACTGACACCGTCACATCTCCCACGCCTGGGAACAATTGCCCATCCGGAAGCACCGATCCACACTGCAGCATCACCGTGACCGTCGCCGCGCCTGCGCCCGTCGCGACCCAATCCGGTGCAGGTGTCCCGGCGCTGACCATTACCAAGAGCGCGGACGCCGCATCCGTAAGGCCGGGCGGCACCGTTCACTACACCATCACGGTGGCGGACACCGGTCAGACCTCGTACCCCGGCGCGACCCTGGCGGACCCCCTGACCAGCGTCCTCGATGACGCCACCTACAACTACGACGCCAGGGCCAGTGCCGGTACCGTCTCGTTTACTACGCCGAACCTGACCTGGACCGGTGCTCTCAGCAGTGGCCAGACCGCGACGATCACCTATTCGGTCACCGCCCATAGCTCCACCGACACCGGCGATGCGACGCTCACTGACACAGTCACATCTCCCACGCCCGGGAACAATTGCCCATCCGGAAGCACCGATCCACACTGCAGCATCAGTGTGGCCGTCGCCGCTGGGTCAAAGGGCCCCACCGGGCCAAAGGGCCCCGGCGGGCCAAACGCCCCCACCAGGTCAAACGCCCCCGCTGGGTCAAACGCCCCGGCCGGGTCAAAGGGCCCCGGCGGGTCAAATGTTCCCGCCGGGTCAAAGGCCACCGCGGATCCCCCGGACGGTGCCGCCGGGGTGCTCTCGATCACCGTGCCGGCCAGCGCCGACCTTGGCGCGACGGAGCCTGGCGGGACCGACAGAGCCGCGCTCGGCATTGTCGAGGTGACCGACAACCGCGCGAGCCCGGTCGACTGGACCGCCACTGTTTCCTCGACCGATTTCACCACCGGTGACGCCACCGCGGCGGAGACCATACCCGTTGCTGACGTCGAGTACTTGATCAGCGGTTTCACCGATACCACAGGCTCGGCCACATTGACGCCAGCCTCGGTGACCGTGATGTCCGGCTCGTCCCAGGACGTTGTCGCCGCCACGAACGTCGTGGAGGACAACTCGGCCAGCTGGAACCCGCAAATTGAGATCTCTGTGCCCGACGGGGCGATTGACGGTGACTACACGGCGACCATCACCCAGTCAGTGTCCTGAGGGGCCATGGTCGCCAGCCGCCACATTTCCGCCTCTAAGCCGGGACCCAGGCGCTGAACCAGAACGTAGAGCGTGCCCTCGCGGATTTAACCATCCGGTACCGACATTTACGGTTCGGTATCCACATCGACGTTGCCGTCCTTTGAGTTATCCACACCTGGCAAGACCGTCCTGCCGGTAAACCCGCTGGCAGCGATCGTCGAAGCCGGAGGTGGTCGCTATGCGGGCCAAGGACGCACTGGGCAAATCCGGCGAGCAGGAAGCGGCTAAGTACCTGGAGTCGCACGGACTGCGGATCCTGGACCGGAATTGGCGCAGCGCCGACGGCGAGATCGACATCGTGGCGGTCGAGCGTCAGGTGCTAGTCGTGTGCGAGGTGAAGTCCCGGACATCGGTGCGCTACGGCAGCCCGCTCGAGGCCGTCAGCCGGGCCAAGCGCGCCCGCCTGCGTCGGCTAGCGGTGCAGTGGCTGAATGCCCATGGCATCCGCTTCGATCAGGTCCGGATCGACGTCATCGGCCTGATCTACGAGGGCACCGGCGGATTCACCATCGAGCACATCAAGGGAGTGGGCTAGCCGTGCCTCTGGCCCGCGCGTTCTCGGTCGCCCTGGTGGGCGTGACCGGTCACGTGGTCGAGGTCGAGGTCGACATCGCCAACGGGCTGGTCGGGATGATCCTGGTCGGCCTGCCCGATACCGCGCTGCGGGAGGCGCGGGACCGGATCCACGCGGCAATCGTCAACAGCGGTGAGCAGTGGCCGCAGCGCAAGATCACGGTAGCGCTTTCCCCGGCCAGCCTGCCCAAACGCGGCAGCTGGTTCGACCTGGCCATTGCGGTCGGGCTGCTCACCGCGGCGGGCGCGGTGCCGCGGCCGGCGTCGGACGGGGTGATGTTCTTCGGCGAGCTGGGCCTGAACGGACGGCTGCGGCCGGTCCGCGGCGTGCTCCCCGCGGTGGTCGCGGCGGCGGCCGACGGCCGGTTCGGTACCGTCATGGTGGCCGAGCAGAACGCACCCGAGGCCGCCCTGGTACCGGGGATACGCGTCATCGAGGCCGCCAGCCTGACCGCGGTGACAGATTGGCTGCGCGGCACCCCGGGCCTGCGCGGCAACCCGCCCGCCGCCGAGTTCCGCCCTTCCGCCGACGGCGACGGCGACGGCGACGGCAACGATCCGGCTCTCGCCCCCCACGCGCTGGCGCCCGACCTGGCCGAGCTGCTCGGCCAGTCCCTGGCCCGCCGCGCCGCCGAGGTAAGCGCGGCGGGCGGGCATCATCTGTCGCTGCTCGGACCGCCGGGGGCCGGCAAGACCATGCTGGCCGAGCGCATCCCGACTATCCTGCCGGCCTTGGACCGCGAGGCGGCGCTGGAGGTTACGGCCATCCACTCGGTAGCCGGAGCCTTGCCCCAGCAGGTTCCGTTGCTCAGGTACCCGCCGTTTCTCGCTCCGCACCACACCGCGACCAAAGCGGCCATCGTAGGCGGCGGCAGCGGCATCATCCGCCCGGGCTCCGCGTCGCTGGCCCACCGTGGAGTCCTGTTCCTCGACGAAGCGCCCGAGTTCGCCCGGGACGTGCTGGACGCGCTCCGCCAGCCACTCGAAGCGGGCGAGATCACAGTGGCCCGGTCCGGGGTCACCACTCGGTTCCCGGCCCGGTTTACCCTGGTCCTGGCCGCGAACCCGTGCCCGTGCGCCCGGGCCGCCGGGCGGGCTGAGGGCTGCAGCTGCAGCCCGGCCACCCGCCGCCGGTACCTGGGCCGGATCTCGGGCCCGCTGCTTGACCGGGTCGACGTGAAGATCGAGCTCGAGCCGGTGGGCCGCAAGGAACTGCTGAACGACCGTAACTTCGCCGAATCCAGCCGGACCGTGGCGCTGCGGGTGGTGGAGGCCAGGGACCGAGCTGCCCGCCGGCTGCGAGGCACTCCCTGGCACCTGAACGGTCAGGTTCCCGGCTCGGAGCTGCGCCGGACCTGGCCGCCCGCGCCGGGCGCGCTGGCCGTAGTCGAACGTTCCCTGGAGCGCGGTCAGATCAGTGCTCGGGGCGTGGTCAAGGTCATCCGCGTCGCTTGGACCCTGGCCGACCTGGCCGGCCAGCCGCGCCCGACCAAGGACGAGTGCCACGCCGCGCTGGGTCTGTGGCTCGGGGTCCGGCGATGAGCCCGGACCGGCAGGCCCTGGCCCGGGCCTCGCTCACCTATCTGGCCGAGCCCGGTGATCCCGCGCTCGGTGCCCTGCTGGAGGCATGCGAGCCCACCGAGGTAGTGGCCGCGATCACGGCGGGCACGCTGCCCGGGACCGGGCCCGCATGCGGCAAGAGCCCGGCCCGCCGGCGCGCGCTGGAGGCCGCGCTCGGCCGCTGGCGGATCCGCCTGTCCTGGCTCCCCGACGACGCGGGCCTCGCGGATGCCCGCCGTGACGGCATCCGGCTGGTCTGCCCCGGCGATCCGGAATGGCCCGCCAGCCTGGACGAGCTCGGCCCGGCCCGCCCGTACGCGCTGTGGTTGCGAGGCCAGGCCGACCTGCGTCAGGCCTGCCTGCGCTCGGTCTCGATGGTGGGGTCACGGGCCGCCACCGGGTACGGCGCGCACGTGGCCGGCGAGATCGCCGCCGACCTCGGCGAGCGAGGCTGGACGATCGTCTCGGGCGGCGCGTACGGCATCGACGCCGCCGCCCACCGCGGCGCGCTGGCCACCGGGGCGCTCACCGTCGCGGTCCTGGCCTGCGGCGTCGATTATCCCTACCCGGCGGGCCACGCGGACCTGTTCGCGGACATCGCCACGCACGGCCTGGTGATCAGCGAATGGCCGCCGGGCCGCCAGCCCGCCCGGCTGCGGTTCCTGGTCCGCAACCGCACCATCGCGGCGGTGACCAGCGGCACCGTGATCGTCGAGGCGGGCGAGCGCAGCGGCGCGCTGAACACCGCACGGCACGCCGCCCAGCTCGGCCGGCCGCTGATGGCCGTCCCCGGCCCGGTGACCTCGGCCCAGTCCGCCGGCTGCCATCGGATCATCCGGGAGTGGGCCGCCACCTGCGTCACCTGCGCCGACGACGTCATCGAGATGCTCTCCCCGCTGGGGGCATCCCAGACGCTTCCGCCCGGTGCCGCGCCGTCGGCCCCCAAGTCGGCCGCCGCCGGTGCGGTGCCCTCGCGCGACGAGCTCGACACCGACAGCGCCCGGGTCCTGGACGCCCTGCCCGCCCGCGGCGCCGTCGGCACCTCGACGATCGCCGTCGAGGCAGGCGTGGACCTGGACACGGTGCTGCGCTGCCTCGGACTGCTGGCCGGCTCGGGGTTCATCGAGCGCTGCGAGCGCGGCTGGCGCCTGCGCAGGCGGTAAACCCGGCCCTACCCGGCCATGACCGCGTCCTGCTCCTGCTCCTGCTCGTCCTCGAGGTCGAACTCGAGCTCTGCGGTACGGTCCCGGGCGGACTGCCGCAGCCCGTACCGCTCGACATGGTCCGGATCGGCCACGCTGATCGTCCGCAGGCCCTGGTCGGCGAGCCGCAGGTTGATCTCGTCGAGATGGTCGCGGACCAGTTGCTTCTCGGTGTCGGTGACCTTGCCCTTGTGTGGCTTGCCGGCGTGCTCCAGGGTCGCGTAATCGAGGCGATCCCCGCGTGAGCCGGCGCTCACCGAGGTCCGCGGGCCACGCCGGATCGGCCGTGCCGCGACCAGGAGCTGGTCCATCGGGTTCTCCGTGGCCAGCTTGTCGAAGGCGTCGGCCTCCATGACGATGCGGCGCGGCTCCAGGTCGTCAGGCAGGTACAGGTCGATGACCGCGACCCGCAGGGCGGCCTGCTCGATGGCCTCGGCCTCGTCGGTCAGTGCCTCGATCTCGACCGGGCCGTCGACCAGCTCGGGGTGTTCGTGGACCACGATGCGTGCCAGTGCGTCGTCGTGCGTGATGAGCTGGCCGCTCAAGTCGCTGAACCGGACAGTCTTCTGACCCATGCTCGATCCCTCTCTAGGCGCTACTTTCGAGCGCGTTCCGCGGTCTCGTCCGAGTGAACGCATGGATCACCCTGCCGCACGGTCTAGCGCTTGTCAAACTTCAGTTCGACCGGCGTGTCGGCATACGAAATTAGTCGCGACTGCCGTGTCACCTGGCCCGTTGCGGCTCGGACGCCGGTTAAGGGTGCAAACTGGCTCCATGGCCGTCGAGGAGAAAGCCGAGGTGAAGGCCGAGGAGAAAGTCGCGCCGGAAATGCTGCCGCCCGAGATGACCGCCGCCCTGGCCGCCTTCGAACGGCACCTGCGGGCCGAACGCTCCCTGTCTCCGCACACGGTCCGGGCCTACCTTGGCGACGTGGGCTCGCTGCTCGAGTACGCGCACCGCGCCGGCGCCCAGGCGCCCGCTGACCTGGCCGCCACCCACCTGCGCGGCTGGCTGGCCAGCCAGCATGCCTCCGGCGCGGCCCGCACCACCCTGGCCCGGCGCGGCTCTGCGGCGCGGACGTTCACCGCCTTCGGTCACCGCTGCGGCTGGCTGGCCGTGGATCCCGGCCCGCGGCTCGGCACCCTGAAGACCCGCCGCACCCTGCCCCACGTGCTGCGCCAGGACGAGATGCGGGCTGTGCTGGACACGGCCAACCGCGCCGCGCAGGCTGGCGCACCGGCAGCCACGGCGCAAGCTCGCGACTCGGCAGCCCCCGATTCGGCAGGCTCCGGATCGGCAGCCCCCGCACCGACGGCCGCTACGGCCGCCGAGGCCGCGGTCGCCCTGCGCGACGCCGCAGTCCTGGAACTGCTCTACGCGACCGGCATCCGGGTCAGCGAACTGTGCGCGCTGACCGCAGACAGCTTCGACCACGCCAGAAGGACCGTCCGGGTCCGGGGCAAGGGCGACAAGGAACGTACCGTCCCGGTCGGCGTGCCCGCCCTCCGCGCGGTCACCGCCTGGCTCGGCCAAGGCCGGCCCGCCATGGCCGCCGCAAGCAGTGGACCGGCCCTGTTCCTCGGTGTGCGCGGCGGCCGCCTGGACCCGCGTACCGCCCGCCGGATCGTCCACCAGCTCCTGCGCGAAGGAGGCGCGACCCGCGATACGGGCCCGCACGGCCTGCGCCACACCGCGGCCACCCACCTGCTCGAGGGCGGCGCCGACCTGCGCAGCGTCCAGGAGATCCTCGGCCACTCCTCGCCCGCGACCACCCAGATCTACACCCACGTGTCCATCGAGCGCCTCAAGTCCAGCTACCGCCAGGCTCATCCCCGCGCCTAGCCGCCCTGCGGGTGGCGCCCGGCAGCGGTCCGCGCCCAGAGGGCCACGGAGTCGAGGGGGCGACAGCCGGTCGGCCGCCACCCAGCCGGTGGCTCACCCGTCCCACCATCCACTCCGATGTCCCGATCGCCAGGATCTGCGCGAGGATCCCGCAGTTGGAGGCAGGTCGATGTGACATCGGTCCAGCTAGAACAAGTACGACGGTGACATCGACCCGGAAACCGGGACGCGCAGCCCGCGGCCAGACGCACCACGGGTCGCTCCCGCACCACAGCACCCGCCCGTACCACGGTACCGGCGCGCCGCCGAGCGACAACTCCAACCCGCTACACACCCGACCCCGGTGCCACCACAAACGGGATGAAACTGGGCCGTCAGTGTGTTCTAGTTGGTGAAACTGAGGTTTCATCGCGTCCCCGAGCCCCCTCCCGGGCCCCATCCAGGTCCACCCCCACCAGGGCCTCCGCCTAGGGCAGAGCACGGATGACCGGCTGTGCGCGGGCGACCGGGAACGTCAAGTATCCTTAGTGAAGGTCGCCGTAGCTGCGCCGCGTAGGCGCGTGCTCGGCGGCTAAATCGCGTGCCCGCTTGCTGTCCGGGGCTAGCCCCCCGGCGGGACGCGCCGCTCGGTCCGTCGGCCACCAGGCCGACCGCAGGCGCGTCAACCCACGGGCACCAGGAACCAACCGAGAAGCGTCGCACCTGAAAACGCGGCGCACGAAGGAAAGGACCGTGCCAGTGGCTCAGGTCGTCAGCATGAAGCAGCTCCTGGAGAGCGGTGTCCATTTCGGGCACCAGACCAGGCGCTGGAATCCGAAGATGAAGCGCTACATCTTTACCGAGCGCAACGGCATCTACATCATCGATCTCCAGCAGTCGCTGGACTACATCGACCGCGCGTATGAGTTCATCAAGGAGACCGTCGCTCACGGCGGCACCATCTTGTACGTCGGCACCAAGAAGCAGGCCCAGGAGGCGATCGCCGAGCAGGCGCGCCGGGTCGGGATGCCGTTCGTGAACCAGCGCTGGCTGGGTGGGATGTTGACCAACTTCTCCACCGTCTACAAGCGGCTGCAGCGGCTCAAGGAGCTCGAGGAGATCGACTTCGCCGACGTGGCCGGCTCCGGCATGACCAAGAAGGAGCTCCTGCACCTGCGGCGCGAGCACGACAAGCTGGACCGCACGCTCGGCGGGATCAGGGACATGGCCCGGGTGCCGAGCGCGATCTGGGTGGTCGACACCAAGAAGGAACACATCGCGGTCAACGAGGCGCGCAAGCTCGGCATCCCCGTGGTGGCCATCCTCGACACCAACTGTGACCCGGACGAGGTCAACTACCCGATCCCGGGGAACGACGATGCGATCCGCAGCGTCGCCCTGCTGACCCGGGTCGTGGCCGACGCGGTCGCCGAAGGCCTGATCGCCCGGGCCGGCGCGTCCAGCACGGATGAGAAGCCGGCCGGCAGCCCGATCGGCACCGAGGAGCCGCTCGCCGAGTGGGAGCGCGAGCTTCTCCAAGGGTCTGCGACACAAACCCCGGCGCAGGACCAGGTCATTCCGACTGACGCGCCGATCGTGGCCGCCGCCGAGGTCGAGGGGGCCGACGACCTGGCCATCAACGCCGAGTCGTCGCCGAGCAGCGGATCCGACGCCGCGGCCGACGAGGCCGACGACCTCGAGGGCCTGGCCGAAGCCGCCGACGAAACCAAGGGCGACGCGGAGGCCGCCGA
>PLDT01000553.1:0-7718 GCA_003136255.1 Actinomycetota bacterium | reverse complement strand
CTGCTGGTTCCCGCCCGACAGGTCGGACATCAAGAACTCGCTCTTCCTCGGCCGCACGTCGAGGCGCTCCAGCCAGTTCGCGACGTCCGAACGCTCGGCGCCCTTGCGCAGGATCAGACCACGCCAGTGGATGCCCGGGCGGACCACCGTGATGTTCTCGCGCAGGGTTGACGTCATGAACGCGGCGTTGGCGTGCCGTTCAGCCGGAACGAGTCCCATGCCCATGGCCATGGCCCGGTCCGGGCGGTTCTTCGGCACGACCTTCCCGTTGATCTTGGCTTCACCCGCCCGGTCACGCCCGCCGAACAGGGCCGCGGCCACCTCGTCCCGGCCGGAGCCGGTGATGCCGGCCACGCCGACGATCTCGCCGGCGTGAACGGCGAAGGTCACGTCGTTCAGCACGTCACTGCCCAGGCCGGTGATCTCCAGGACGACCGCTTTCCGCTCGGCGGCCTTGGCGTCGTGTTCGACGACCTCGAGCTTGCGCCCGATGACGAGCTCGATGAGTTCGTCCTCGGTCAGGCCCGCTACCGGCCGGGTGGTGACGTGCTTGCCGTCGCGGAGTACCGTGACGCTCTTGGCTAGCTCGAACACCTCATCGAAGTGGTGCGACACGAATACGACGGCGATGCCGGAGTCCGCGACCCGCCGGGCGAGCTTGTACAACCGCTGGGCCTCGGCGGCGGGCAGGTTGGCCGTCGGCTCGTCGAGGATGAGCACCTTGGCCGAGGTGTGCCGGGGAGCCATCGCGCGGGCTATCGCCAGCGCGGTGCGCTCGCTCATGGCCAGGGTGCCGACCGGGCGACGGACGTCGAAGTCGTAGCCGAGCTCGGTCAGCGCCGCCCGCGCGCGTTTGCGCTCCTGCCGCCAGCGGATACCGCCACGGAAACTGGGGTATCCGGCGCCGAGGGCCATGTTGTCCACGGCGTCCAGGTTGTCGACCAGGCCGAGGTCCTGGTGAACGAACCGCAACCCGAGCGCCTCGCTCGACGTACCGTCGCCGAGGTGCAGCGGCTGCCCGTCTATCTCGGCCGATCCGTCATCGGGCACGTGGAACCCGGCCAGGATCTTGATCAGCGTCGACTTACCTGACCCGTTCTCGCCGACCAGTGCGCGTATCTCACCCGGCTCGATCGACAGGGTCACGCTGTCCAGGACCCGGGGGCCGGCGAAGCTCTTCGACATGTTCGTCACGGTCAGCGCGGGCGTCATTGCTGCCTCCTGGGACCCGGAGCGCTGAGGTACGGTCAGACCCTGGCACGGCCGGTGGTGGATTACCGGAGCTTATACAAAGTTACTGCTGGCGCACCAGTGGGTCAACGGGTCGTGTTTCCGGCACATAGGGCAGTCGGGCGGTAGCCGCTGGTCGGGTTACGGGCCGGTTAAACGCCAGTTGGGCGGCCTCGGGAGGGGGCGCTGCGCGGCCGTCGAGAACCATGCATAACATCTTCGCTTCGGTGCGCGTCGTTTGTAGACAGCCGGTCCTCCGGAATCCTAGGTTGAGAATCATCTCAGTAACCTCATTGAGACTCGACTAACCGCAAGAGTCACGCCGCTCGGTAACCGCTGGAGGCCGCCGCCGACCCGGGCGGCCTCCTTGCGTCTCACCGGGAAGGACACCCCTGCCGTGCAGTCATGGTCGCGGCTTACTGAATGCTCTAGAAAGTTACGCACCGCGTGTAGACAGCCGGTCCTGCAGAATCCTAGGTTGAGAGTCGACCTAGTAACCGAAGTCAGACTCGAATAAGTTGAGAATCTACCGCTCGGGTACCCCGGGCGCCTGCCAGAAATGAGGCGCGTATGAGGAAGACCTTGGCGGCTGCCGTCGCCATCACCTCAGCAGTGCTTATCAGCGCATGTAGCAGTAGCAGTAGCAGCACCACCACCAGCAGCAGCACCAGCACCAGCAGTGCCAGCGCCACTAGCGGAGGCTCGAGCAGCGCCGGCGTCGCGGCAGCGCAGGCGTACGAGCAGCAGTTCCTGACCTCGCCGACCTCCATCGGCATCTCAACGCCGCTCAAATCGAAGCCCCCAACGGGCAAGCTGCTGGTCGGCCTGGACTCCGGTAGCGGCAGCGCGGTGGTCCTGGCCAAGTACTGGGCGCAGGCCGCCGCGGATCTGGGCTGGAAGTATAAGGACCTGCAATCCGGGACAACGCCGGCGAGCCAGCAGGCCGCCATGGCCTCGGCCATCCAGCTGAACCCGGCCGGCATCCTGACCAGCGGCATCCCGAACTCCACGCTGACGACGCAGCTCGCCCTCGCCGCGCAGAAGGGCATCTGGGTCAACAGCAGCGCGGACACGTCACCGGACAGCGGTGCCATGTATGACACCTCGATTTCGAACCCTGCTCAGCTCGCCCAGTGGGGCAAGATGGTCGCCGCATACGTGGTCGTGCAGTCGAAGGGCAAGGCCGTTATTCAAGAATTCACGCTGCCGATCTTCCCCATCCTGGTGGACTTCGACACGTCATTCGACGCTTCGATCAAGACGTGGTGCCCGGCCTGCACGATCACTACGACCGCGCAGCAGGGCTCCGCCATCGGCACGACCACCCCGTCGGCCGTGGTCTCCGCGGTCACCCGGGCCCCGAGTACCAACTGGCTGATTTTCGACCTCGGTGACCTGGCCATCGGTGTCCCTGCGGCGCTGGCCGCGGCCGGCCTGCACGGCCTGCAGATCGGCGGCCTGACCGCGGACACCCCGAACATCGCGGGCCTGAAGAACGGCACGGAGGACGTCTGGACGGCCTACTCGCTGCCGATCGTCGCCTACCGCCAGGTGGACTCGTTTGCCCGCAAGTTCGAGGGCATACCGATCCTCAACGCGCCGCTGCCGACCCAGCTGATGACACCGCAGAACGTCGGCTCCCTGGTGGAGGACTCGCAGGGCAACTATGTCGGCGTCGCCAGCTACCGCGCCGACTTCCTCAAGCTCTGGGACGTCAGCAGCTAATGCGCAGCGAGCGGTGTGATGGCTGAGGAGTCCATCGATCGACGCGTGGCCCGCCTGGAGGCGCGGGCCGAGATCGCCGAACTGCTCGCCCGGTACGCGTTCTTGATCGATGACCACGAGTTCGACGCGCTGGGGGAGTTGTTCACGCCGGACGCCCAGTTCGGCTCACCGGGCAGCACGCACGTGGGCCGCGACGCCATCGTCGCGAACTACCGGGCCCTCGGCGACCTGTACCCCATCACGCTGCACGAGGCGCGCGGTTTCGTCCTGGACTTCCTCGATGACGACCACGCCCGCGGACAGGTGCTGGGTTTCTCCGAGCAGGCCTCCGCCCAGCACACCGTCATCACGTCGTTCCGGTACTCCGACGAGTACGTCCGCCTGGGCGGGCGGTGGCGTTTCGCCGCCCGCCGGGTGCGGACCCTGTACGCGATGACTCACGCCGAGCTGGCGTCCGGGGGGCTGGGCTGGCAGCGGCGCAAGCGCTGGCCGCACCGGGCGCCGGCCCCCGCCGAGCTCCCGGCCTACCGGCCCGACGCCGGGCACGACAGGTAAACCCGCGGGGGCTGCGCGGCCGATCAGGAGGTACCCGATGCTGGTCATCACGATGGAGACGGGATCCCTGCCGGGCGGGCGCACCCGCTGGGCCGGGCGCCGCCACGACGATGACCGGCCGGATGCGACCGCCGGCGTCTCGTCGGCTGAGCTGTTCGACGCGGTCTTCCACGCGCTGCACGACGGCGAGCAGGTGGCGCTCGGGTTCGACTGCGCGCTCACCATGCCGGTTCCCCCGGACCAGGGCCGGGCATCCGCCCCGACCGACGCCGACGCCCTTGTCACGCTGGCTGAGCCCGCAGCGAGCCAGCCAGGCCTCGCCGAGCTCGGGGACCTGCTGGGGGAGCTGGGCATGTGGCGGCCGTGGACAACGGTCAGCACGTCGCTGGCGCGGTGGAAGGCGAACACGTCGATTCTGTTGTGGCAGGCGGTTCCGGCGCCCGGCGCCACTACGGTCACGGCCGGCGCCGCAGCCGACAGCTTCTTCCGGCAGCTTCCCACGGCCTCCAGAGGCGAGGCGGACCCAGCGGACGGGGCCCAACCGGCCGACGGGGCGGTGGTCAACCTGGCCGCCGCCGCGGCCCGCCGCGCCGGGCTCTTCGTCGATCCCGCCGAGCTGGCCCGGCCCACCGTCTCGATCACCGTGACCGGCGGCTGACCGCGCGCCTGACCGCGGGGCGGCTGCTGACCGCGGGTTTACGGCACGCGGCCGGTAAAGGCGATCAGCCGCTGCAACGCGGAGGCCTGCGGCCCGGCCGGCACCTCGGCGGCGAAGCTGCGACCGCGCTTGTCCTCGGTGACGAGCGCCCGGGCGCGGCCCAGGAGATGGTCCGCGACCTCCGGCGGGACATCGATCTGCTGCCCGGTCGCCCGGGCCATGTCCCAGCCGTGCACGAGCAGCTCCATCGGGATGATCTCGACGGCCAGGCTGGCGGGCAGCGTGCTGCGTCCGACCGCGACCGTCCCGCCGACCCCCCGTCGCCGCCAGGCCGTCAGCGCGGCCTCGGTGGTCACCGCCACCTGCTCCTCAAGCGAGCCCGCAGCCGGGCCTACCGGCCCCGCGGCCAGGCCCGCAGCGGGGTCGCTGGCCACCGAGGCCAGCAGCACCATGGACCGCACCACGTGCTGGCCGACCTCGCCGACCGTGTACTCGGTGCACGGGCTCGGTCGGGACAGGTCGTCCTCGGTGAGTCGCCGCAGCACCGCCCGGCAGGCGGTCAGCGTGATCGCGGCGCGGTCGAAAGGTCCCATCGCTCAGCCGTGGACGTGCAGCGGCTTGCCGGCCAGCATCAGGTGAGCTTCGCCGATGGCCTCGGATTGGGTGGGATGGGGGTGGATGAGCGCCGCCACCTCATCCGGGCGGGCTTCCCAGTTGTAGATCAGCTGCGCCTCGGCGATCAGCTCACCGACCCGGTCGCCCACGATGTGCACGCCCAGCACCGGGCCGTCGACCGCCGCGATCACCGTGACCGCTCCCTTGGTGGACAAGATCGCGCTGCGGCCGTTGCCGGCCAGGTCGTACGTGACCGAGGTGATGGCGTCCGGCCCGTACCGAGCGGCCGCCTGCGGGTAGGTGTAGCCCACCGACGCCACCTCGGGCCTGCTGTAGGTGATGCGAGGCACGCCGGCGTAGTCGATGGGCGTCACCGGCAGTCCGGCCATATGCTCCGCGGCCAGGATGCCCTCGGCGAAGCCGACGTGGGCTAGTTGCGGGTGAGCCTCGCCGTTGACGCTGACCAGGTCGCCGACCGCGTAGACGCCCGGCGCCGAGGTGCGGCAGTACTCATCGACGGTCACGAAACCGCGCTCCACGTTGATCCCGTGCGCCTCGTAGCCCAGTCCGGCCGAGGCCGGACCGCGGCCCACCGCGACCAGCAGCAGTTCCGCGTCCAGGGTCTCACCGCCTTCCAGGTGGACCCGGACCCCGTCCTCGGTCGGCTCGGAGCGCTCGAACCGGGCGCCGAGCCGCAAGTTGATGCCGCGGCGGCGGAACTCCCGCTCGAGCAGCTTGGAGCTGGCCTCGTTCTCCAGCGGCACCAGGTGCGGCAGCGCCTCGACGATGGTCACCTGGCTGCCGAACGACGTCCATGCCGAGGCGAACTCGCAGCCGATCACCCCGCCGCCGAGCACGATCGCGGTGGCTGGCACCCGGTCCAGCTCGAGCGCGTGCTCGCTGGCCATGACCCGGTCCCCGTCCAGGTCCAGGCCGGGCAGGGTGCGCGAATACGAGCCGGTGGCCAGGACCACGTTGGTTCCGGTAAAGGAGTCGTCGCCCACCTGGACCGTCGTCGGCCCGGTCAGCCGGCCTTCGCCCGTCACGATCTTGATGCCGCGGCCCTTGATCAGGCCGGTCAGGCCCTTGTGGTTCTTCCCGATCACCGAGTCCTTGTACTTGTGGACCCCGGGCATGTCCATGCCGTCGAAGGTGGTCTTCACCCCGAACGCCGCGCTCTCCCGCGCCTGGTCGGCGATCTCTCCGGCGTGGAGCAGCGCCTTGGTCGGAATGCAGCCCCGGTGCAGGCACGTCCCGCCGACCTTGTCCTTTTCCACCAGGACCACGGACCGGCCCAGTTCGGCCGCCCGCAGCGCGGCGGCGTAGCCCCCGCTGCCACCGCCCAGCACCACCAGGTCGCATTGGTTGTCTGCCACGGGTACTCCTAGTTAGTCGGGCTCGGCCGACGGCTCGGCCGCGTCATGGCGGGCCGGGGACATCCGCTGCGTCAGGAAGAAGGCGCTGACCAGGTCGCGCGCCGTGTCGTACCCGGACAGGAAGTCCTCCTCGGCCCGGGCCGGCGCTATCCGCCCGTCCCGCAGCGCCTCGAACGCCTCGCGCATCCGCTGCAGCGCGGACTCCAGCACGTCGCGGTCCTCGGGAAAGTGGGTGCCGACCACGCCTAGTACGCTGCCGTTCCGCCGTCGACGCTGTAGATGGCGCCGGTGATGCCAGCGCCGACATCGGATGCGAGCAGGACCGCGACGGCGGCCACCTCGTCCACGGTGTTCGGGCGCTTGATGGCGGACTCGGCGGCGAACAGCCCGACCATCTCATCGAAGGTGATGCCCATCGCCTGTGCGGTCGCCGGGCCGTTGTCCCGGATGATGTCGGTGATGACCAGGCCCGGGCAGATCGCGTTCACGGTAACGCCCTGGGTGCCGACCTCCTTGGCCACGGCCTTGGTGAGCCCGTTGATCGCGTGCTTCGCGGCGACGTAGGCGGTGAGGACCGGCTTGCCGTGCTTGCCCTCGACCGAGGAGATGTTGATGATGCGCCCGTAATTCCGCGGCAGCATGTGGCGCAAGGCGGCGCGGGTGCCCCAGAACGTGGAGTACAGATTCCACTTCATCACCAGGTCCCAGTCCTCGTCGTAGAGGTCGACCAGGGGCGCCAGCCGCTTGGCGCCGCCGGCGTTGTTGACCATGATGTCGATCTGCCCGAAGTGCTCCACGGCCGCCTCGACGGCCTGTTCCACGCCTTCCTTGGTCGTCGCGTCACCCTGGCTGAAGAACGCGCGGTCCGTGCCGAGTTCGCTCACCACCTGCTCGCCGCGCTCGGCGTTACGGCCGCTGACTACCACCCGTGCTCCCTCGGCGAGAAAGCCCTCCGCGATCGCGCGGCCGATGCCCGCGGTGCCACCGGTGATCGCCGCGACCTTGCCGTCCAGCTCCATCGGCAACTCCTCAGCTCGAACGTACGGAGAAAAGTACGGNNAAAAGTACGGCGACAAAAGTACGGCGACAAAACTTGAGTCTGACTCCAGTATGTTCGTCCGCGGCGGCCCCGCCGTCAAGCTCAGGCCCAGTGAAGCTCAGACGCCGGCGGGCACGACATCCCTGACGTAGCAGCCTGGCGCCTCGTCCAGCGCCGGGTGCTCCGCGCTGCCGAGCTCGGCCGGAGCGTCCTTCGTCCCGCTCGACTGCGCGATGAGCCAGTCCGCCCAGTTAGCCCACCAGGTCCCGGTGTGCTTCTCCGCCGAGGCCAGCCACGCCTCCGCGTCGGGGCCCGGCTCGGCTCCGGTGTAGAAGACCGCCTTCGGGTTGCCCGGCGGGTTGACCAGGCTCTGGATGTGCCCGGCGTTGCTGAGCACGAACGTGCTCGACCCGCCCATCAGCTGGGTCGTGCGATAACACGAAGTCCACGGCGTGAGATGGTCCGACACCCCGCCGGTGACGTAGGTCGGCAGCTTGATCGTGCTGAGGTCCACCGGGGT
>PLDT01000500.1:0-10021 GCA_003136255.1 Actinomycetota bacterium | reverse complement strand
GCCCGGCCGCACTGGCCGCGCGCTACGACCTCGACGCCGACCTGACGGCCTAGCTCGCCGCTATCGATCCGCTGACTGACGCGCTGGTCGCGCCGTAGCGCCCGCTGGATGAGCGGTCCAGCGGCGTGAACCACGGCCGTTCGGCCGAAAATAAGAAAGGGGTATGACGCCTGTGAGCCTGCCAGCGGACGGTGACCAGCCGAAGCTGGCGCCAGATCAGCGGAACGTCGACGACCCCGCCAGGCTGCGCAACCTGCTGGCGAACGACCGCACGTTGCTGGCCTACATCCGCACCGCGCTGTCCTTCGCCGGGATCGGTTTCGCGGTGGCGAAGTTCGGCCTACCGAAGATGACGCACCTGGCCGGCTACCTGGGAACCTTCATGGTCCTCGTCGGGCTGCTGGTCATCGTCATCGGCTTCGCCGAGCATCGTGCTGTCGTGCGCCAGGTCGGAATGGCGTCAGCGGTGCCCGCGACCATGCGGGTGACTCATATCGCGGCGGCCGGCAGCTGTGTCCTGGTGTGCGCGCTGCTGGCTATCTACCTCGCGGTCAACGCCTAGGGTCCGGTGGGCCGGGGAGCGGGCAGCGCCCGGCCGACGAGAACCGCCCTTCAGCCGGATGAGACCAATGTGCGCTGGAACTGGAGAGCTTGATTCCTGCTGGCCAGGAAAACTTCGATCTCCCGGCCGGTGGACCCTATCGTGAAGCCGACCAGGAGCGAGGTGTGCCCGGCAACGCTGATGGCAGGAACGGGCTGCGACGCTGAGACGGTTGAGGAGACTGGGCCCTGAGTCTCGGATGAGCCCTGGGCCCCAGATGAGCCCGGGCCCTCGGCAGGCGCGATAACTGCCGTCAGCGCCGATGCGTCGGCAGCGGGCACGGTGATCCAGAATCCGTATTGGACGGGCTGTCCCGGGGGCGCCGGCGGCTTGAATGAGGTGATCGGGGAGACTCCGGCGGAGGTGATCGTGGCCGACGTGCCGGTCGTGCGGTAGCACCCGGCGGCATTCCCGGAGAGTTCGACCGAACCGGCCGGGCAGCCGCCGCCGACGGGCGCGGGTTGCTGGCGCATGTCTTCCAGGATGAGCGGCGACCGCAGCTGGTGTAGTTGCGGCATGGTGGCCGTCGGGTCCGGTCCGAGCGGGGTCACGTGGCTGCAACTGGCCACAGTGAGCATGACGCCTGCGGCCAGCGCGCTGGCGAAGATGGATGACCGGCGTGGCGAGGGCTGGGAGCTCATGTCCTGGTTCCTCCTGGGTCGGCGTCGTTTCGTCATCCCGGGTATCCCAGGTGCGGACGCGGCGGTGCGGGCGTGGCCGTCTGGGCCCGGACGGCGTCCAGGGCGACCAGCGCGGCGGCGACCGCCAGTATGAGCAGTTCCGCCAGGCTTACCGCAATCAGGTGCGGGTCGTGCGGATAGTCGGTGAGCGAGGCGATTCGGTACGCTCCGGCGTCAGCGGCCAGCAGCGTAAAGGTCAGCGACCATACGCCTGATCCGGCAGACCGGCGGGACCAGGCCCTGGGCGCGTACGCCAGACACGCGAGGGCGACCAGGACGCAGTAGAGCCCGGAAAAGTCCGGCAGCCAGGCGGCGTTGCCGGTTACCTGGAGCGCCAACAGCGGCACGGCCACCACGAGATAGCCGACGGGCAGGGCCAGCAGCCATGGCCAGGGCGCAGTCGGCGGGGCGTCCCGGTGGAACGCGGTCATGGCCAGGACCGGGGCCAGATTGATCAGTATCCAGAAGGCCCACGGCCCCAACGGCGTCGGCGGCAGGGCACCGGTGAACTGGCGGTGCAGCAGGAAGACCAGATCGGGGACGATGGCCAGCGCCGCGATGAACTGGGCCGTCCGGTAGCGCCCGAGGACCAGCGCCACGAAACTCACGATCCAGGCATAGGCCACCAGGTACCACACCGTGGGCGGCAATATGCCGCCCGGCGTGCCGACCGACATGCTCGCGGGCGGCGCGGGGACCCACCCGAACGCACGATGGCTCCAGGCCGTCCGCACGAGGATGTCAAGGCCTCGTACCGCCTGGACCAACACCACGGCGAGAACCGCGCGCCGGATGGCCTGGCCCCAGGCGAAGTACCGGGGTGGAGCGCACGCGCCGCCCAGGTACAGCCGGACGGCCAGGCCGNNCGGGTCGCCGGTGAGCCAGCTGTCCAGGAAGGCGGCGACCATGTCCTCTTCCCATTTGTCCCGGTAATAGCCGGGCAGCAGACGCAGCACCCGCCGGTACCGCCGCTCCAGGTCCAGGTCGCCACTCATCCGGCTGCCTCCGCGCCGGCCTGGCCCAGTCTCAGCCGCACGACGCGAGCGGTGGCGGCACGAAGCTCGGCCTCCTCGGCCAGCGCGCGCCGGCCGTCCCGGGTCAGCCGGTAGTAGCGGCGCAGCCGGCCGTCGTGCGCCTCCTGCCGGTCGGGCTCGATCAGCCCCTCGGCAGCGAGCCGGTCCAGCACCCCGTACAGGCCGCCGATCTTCAGCTTCACCCGGTCCTGGGACAGCTCAGCCACCTCGCGGACGATGCCGTACCCATGCCGCGGGCCATCGGCCAGCGCGGTGAGCACGAAGAACGCCTGTCCTGTCATGGGCTTGGCCGCCATNNGCGGGTGGAATCACGGCATCGTCACGGTGGTTGCTACTGCCATGAATGTCGAGATCTGGTCTGACGTCGTATGCCCGTGGTGCTATATCGGCAAGCGCCGGTTCGAACAGGCGCTGGACTCCTTCGGCCATCCCGGCGAGGTAACGGTCAGCTACCGGTCCTTCGAGCTCGACCCGAACGCGCCTGCGCAGCGCACCGGAACCCACGCCGAGCACCTGGCCGGCAAGTACGGCATGACGGTCGCCCAGGCCGAACAGGCCAACCAACAGATGACCGAGCGAGCGGCCGCTGACGGCCTGGAGTTCCGGTTCGATATCATCCGCGGCGGCAACACCTTCGACGCCCACCGGCTGCTCCATCTGGCCAAGGATCACGGGCTGCAGCCGGAGATGAAGGAGCGCCTGATGCGCGCCACCTTCACCGAAGGTCTCCCGATCGCGGACCGGTCCACCCTCGTGCGCCTGGCCACCGAGGTCGGCTTGCCCACCGCGGAGGTACAGGCCGCCCTCGACGGGGACGCCTACGCCGACGCGGTACGAGCCGACGAGCAGCAGGCCGCGCGGTACGGCATCAACGGCGTGCCGTTCTTTGTCGCCGACGGCAAGTACGCGGTCAACGGTGCGCAGCCGCCCGAGGTGCTGCTGCAATTCCTGCAGCGTGCTTACGACGATGCCAGCCAGCTCACGCCGGTTGCCGCCACAGCTGGCGGCAACTCCGAAGCGAGCTGCGACGGCGACTCCTGCGCGGTCTGAAATNNGGCCACCCGGGCCTGGTTCGAGGGGGCGTTCGCCGAGCCGACGCCGGCCCAGGCGGGAGCCTGGCGAGCCATCGGCAAGGCCGAGGACACGCTGGTCGTGGCGCCGACCGGGTCGGGCAAAACGCTGGCCGCGTTCCTGTGGGCGATCGACCGGCTGGCGGCGGTGCCGCCGCCGCAGGACCCCAGGCAGCGGACCCGGGTGCTTTACGTCTCCCCGCTCAAGGCGCTGGCGGTGGACATCGAGCGGAACCTGCGGGCTCCGCTGACCGGGATCGGACACGCCGCGCAACGGCTGGGGCTGGCCGAGCCGGACATCCGGGTGGCGGTCCGTACCGGCGACACCGCGGCCGAGGACCGCAGGAAACTGGTCAGCAAGCCACCGGACATCCTCATCACCACGCCGGAGTCGCTCTTCCTGCTGCTCACCTCCCAGGCCAGGGAGACCCTGCGCGGGGTCGAGACGGTCATCGTGGACGAAGTGCACGCGGTCGCCGGGAACAAGCGCGGCGCGCACCTGGCGCTGTCGCTGGAGCGGCTGGACGCGCTGCGCGGATCATCGGAGGGCGGGCCGCGGCCAGCGCAGCGGATCGGGCTGTCGGCGACGGTGCGGCCTGCGGCCGAGGTGGCCACGTTCCTGGGCGGAGCGCGGCCGGTGACGGTGGTGCAGCCGCCCAGCCCCAAGCGCATCGAGCTGACCGTGGTGGTCCCGGTCGAGGACATGACCGAGCTCGATATCGTGCCGGGCCGTTCGGGCTCGGACGAGGACGGGCCGGCGCCGACGCGTTCCATCTGGCCGCACGTCGAGGAGCGGGTACTCGACCTGATCGAGCAGCACAAGTCCACGATCGTATTCGCGAACTCGCGGCGGCTGGCGGAGCGCCTGTGCGGGCGGCTGAACGAACTGGCCGCGGAGCGGGCCGAGGCCGCCTTCGAGGCCCTCGCCCTCAGCGGCTCCGGCGGGGGCGGCCGGATGCCGGCCGAGATCATGGGCCAGGCGGGCACGGCGGCGGGCGCCCCGGTGGAGGTGGCACGGGCGCACCACGGCTCGGTGTCGCGGCAGGAACGAGCCGAGATCGAGGAAGCGCTCAAGTCCGGGCGGCTGCCCGCGGTGGTGGCGACATCCAGCCTGGAGCTCGGCATCGACATGGGCGCGGTGGACCTGGTGGTGCAGGTGGAGGCCCCGCCCTCGGTGGCCAGCGGCCTGCAGCGGGTCGGCCGGGCCGGGCATAACGTGGGCGACGTCTCCCGCGGCATCATCTTCCCCAAGTACCAGGGTGATCTGGTCCAGTCGGCCGTGGTCGCCGAGCGCATGCGGGACGGCCAGATCGAGGAGCTGAAGATCCCGCACAACCCGCTGGACGTGCTGGCCCAGCAGGTGGTGGCGATGACCGCGGTGGACGACTGGCCGGTGGACGAGCTGGAGTTCTTGGTGCGCAGGGCGGCGCCGTTCAGCGGGCTGACCCGGCCGATCCTGGAGGCGGTGCTCGACATGCTGGCCGGGCGCTACCCGAGCGAGGACTTCGCCGGGCTGCGGCCGCGCATCGTCTGGGACCGGGTGGCCGGGATCATCCGGGGCCGGCCGGGCGCGCAGCGGCTCGCGGTGACCAATGGCGGCACCATCCCGGACCGCGGGCTGTTCGGCGTGTTCCTGGCCTCCGACACCAGCCGGCAGCCGCGACGGGTCGGGGAACTCGACGAGGAGATGGTGTACGAGTCGCGGGTCGGCGACGTGTTCGTGCTGGGCGCCAGCTCGTGGCGGATCGAGGACATCACCCCGGACCGGGTCCTGGTCACGCCCGCGCCCGGGCAGCCGGGGCGACTGCCGTTCTGGCACGGCGACACTCCGGGACGGCCCGCCGAGCTGGGCCGGGCCATCGGGGCGGCCTGCCGTTCGCTGGCGTCGGCGTCCGAGGCGGAGGCTTTGGCTTCGCTGGAGCGGGCCGGGCTGGACGACCTGGCGGCCCGGAACCTGATCAGGTACCTGACCGACCAGCGCGCGGCCACCGGGTACGTGCCCGACGACCGGACCCTGGTCGTGGAACGGTTCCGCGACGAGCTCGGCGACTGGCGGGTGGTGCTGCACAGCCCGTACGGCGACCGGGTGCACGCGCCGTGGGCACTGGCCATCGCGGCCCGGCTGCGCGAGCGGTACGGCGGGATGGACGTGCAGGCACTGGCCACCGACGACGGGATCTTGATCCGGGTGCCGGATGCCGACGAGCCGCCGCCGAGCGGGATCGTGCTGCTCGATCCGGACGAGATCGGCGACCTGGTCACGGCCGAGGTGGGGGCGAGCGCGCTGTTCGCGTCGCGGTTCCGGGAGTGCGCCAGCCGGGCGCTGCTCCTGCCGCGCCGCCAGCCGGGTCGCCGCACCCCGCTGTGGCAGCAACGGCAGCGCTCCGCGCAACTGCTGGAGATCGCAAGCCGGTACCCGGCGTTCCCGATCGTGCTGGAGACGGTCCGGGAGGTCCTGCGGGACGTGTTCGACGTCCCGGCCCTGACCGAGCTGCTGCGGGACATCGCCGCCCGCCGGATCCGGATCGTCGAGGTGGAGACGGCGACACCGAGCCCGTTCGGGAAGTCGCTGCTGTTCCGGTACGTCGGGGCGTTCATGTACGAGGGCGACGCGCCGCTGGCCGAGCGGCGCGCGCAGGCCCTGTCGCTGGACTCGGCCCTGCTGGCCGAACTGCTCGGCCAGGACGGGCTGCGGGAGCTGCTGGATCCTTCGGTCGTCGCGGAGACAGAGCGGGACCTGCAGCACCTGTCGGAAGGCCGGCGCTGCCGCGACCTGGAGGGCGTTGCTGACCTGCTGCGGACGGCGGGGCCGCTGACCGCGGCGGAGGTTCGTTCGCGGTGCGTGGATGGCGCGGGCTCGGATTCGTGGCTAACTGATCTGGCCACGGCGCGCCGGGCCATCCAGGTGCGGATCGCCGGGCAGCCCATGTGGGCCGCGATCGAGGACGCGGGCCGGCTGCGGGACGCCCTCGGGGTGCCGCTGCCGATGGGCGTGCCCGAGGCGTTCACCGAGCCGGTCGCCGATCCGCTGGGCGACCTGGTGGCCCGGTTCGCGCGGACGCACGGGCCGTTCGCCACGGCCGCGTTGGCCGGGCGGTACGGGCTGGGTGCCGCCGTGGTGACGATGGCGCTGCGGCGGCTCGCGGCCGACGGACGCGTGGTCGAGGGCGAGTTCCTGCCGACCGGTTCGGCGGCGGGCGGGACCGAATGGTGCGACGCGGAGGTGCTGCGCCTGCTGCGCCGCCGCTGCCTGGCCCGGCTGCGCAAGGAGGCGGAGCCGGTCCCGCCGGAGGTCCTGGCCAGGTTCCTGCCCGCCTGGCACGGGATAGGCGGGCTCGCGACCGGGACTGACCGCGGGCCGGGCACCGGTCCCGGCGGCGGCGCGAGGCGGCGGCGGGCCGACGCCGGGGCGGTCCTGGAGGTGGTGGAGCGGCTGGCCGGGGCGCCGGTGCCGGCGTCCGCACTGGAGACGCTGGTCCTGCCCGGGCGGATACCCGGCTACTCCCCCGCCCTGCTCGACGAGCTCACCTCGGCCGGCGAGGTCGTCTGGTCCGGCGCGGGCGCGCTGCCCGGCGGCGACGGCTGGCTGGTGCTGGCGCCCGCCGACGGCGCCCCGCTGATGCTGCCCGAACCGGGCGAGGTCAGCATGACCCCGCTGCACGAGGCCGTGCTCGAGGTGCTCAGCGGCGGCGGTGCGATGTTCTTCCGGATGCTCAGCGACCGTGCCGCGGCCCTGCTCAGTGGTTCCGGGCTCAGTGNNGCCGGGCTGCTCACCAACGACACCCTCGCCCCGCTACGGGTCACGCTCGCTGGCCAGCAGCGCCGGACGCCCGCGCCGGCCCGGGTGGCGGTGCCGCGGCCTCGGCCGGGCGGTCCCGGCCGACGGTACGGCTTCGGCCGCCCCGCGATGCCGACGCGTACCGGTCCGCCGACGGTCAGCGGCCGGTGGTCGCTGCTGCCGGGCCGCCTGACCAGCGAGGCCCACGGGACTGGCCGCGACAGCGCCCAGACCGTCCGGGCGCACACGCTGGCCCTGACGCTGCTGGAGCGGCACGGCGTGCTGACCCGCGGCGCGGTCGCCTCTGAGCGGATCCCCGGTGGGTTCGCCGCGGTGTACCCGGTGCTACGGGCCATGGAGGAGGCCGGCCAGTGCCGGCGCGGGTACTTCGTGGAGGGCCTCGGCGCGGCCCAGTTCGCCCTGCCCGGCGCCGTGGACCGGATGCGGGCGCTGGCTGACCGGTCGCGCGTCGCTGAGCCGGGCGCCCGGGCGTCCATTTCTGCCGAACGGGCCGTGGTGCTCGCGGCCGCCGATCCGGCGCAGCCGTACGGGGCGGCGCTGCCGTGGCCGGACCGCCCCGTCGAGACACCGTCCTCGCACCGGCCGGGCCGCAAGGCGGGCGCGCTGGTCGTGCTGGTCGACGGGTCGCTCGTGCTCTACGTGGAGCGAGGCGGGCGGACCCTGCTGTCCTGGACCGATGACCCGGAGCTGCTGGGCCCCACGGCGACGGCGCTGGCCGCGTCCGTCCGCGGCGGCGCGCTGGGCCGGCTGAGCGTGGAACGCGCCGACGGCCTGACCGTCGGGTCCGGCATCCATGACTCCCCGCTCGCGCGGGCGCTGGAGGCGGCCGGCTTTCGTCCCACTCCGCGCGGCCTGCGCCTTCGGGCGGGCTGAGCCGGCGCCCGGCAGTGCTAAATAGCCACCCATAAGCCGCAAAACGCTATTAGCATAATCCATTACCATTGTGTGTCGTCTTATGGAAAGTGCGGATTTCGCGGCTTCCGGGAAAGTAATCTGGCCCCGAGGCTAGGGCGGTCGCCCGCGGGTGACGCGCCAGGATGAGCTCGTTTCCTGGGAGAGGTCGATGCCGGATCGGTCGTCATATCAGGGCCTGCCGGAGGACTGGAATCACGGCAGCCACGCCGGGCGCGGGCCATTCTCCGCGCCCGAGACAGTCAACGGTTACGGCGCGGAGCCGACGGGCTCGCACCGAGCCAGACCCGCCGACGCGTACATGACCAGGCCCGCCGATGTCCATAGCGCGGCGACCGCCGACGCGCTCGGGGCCAGGGAGGATTCGTACGGGGCGGCCGATCCTTTCGGGCACGCCGATCCGTTCGGGGCCAGGGCCGCCGACCCGTTCGGGCCGGCGGTGACCGCGGCCTTCGGCACGGTGACGAGCGAGGGCGGGACGGCGCGTCCGGACACCGAGCGCCCGGCGACCATGATCGGCGAGCCGGCGACGGGCAGGGCCGCGGATTCCCGGGGCTTCGTGGGCGCCCTGTTCGATTTCGGATTCACCTCGTTCGTGACGCCCAAGGTCATAAAGGTGCTCTACATACTGATCGTCATAGGCACCGTAGTAAGCGCGCTGGTTTTTACGCTCCTCGCATTCAAGGCCAGCACGGCATTCGGGATCTTGACGCTGGTGTTCGGAGATCCGCTGTTCATCCTCATCGTGCTGGCGATTTACCGCGTAGTCCTGGAGTTCTTCATGGTCACCTTCCGGGTCGCCGAGGACATCCGGGCCCTGCGCGAGCGCGGCGACCTGCGCTGATCGCTGGGCCCCCGGGGTCTGCTCGGGCGGCGGTATGTTCGCACGGTGAAGGCAGATAGTTATGCCTGACCCAGGGGGCGGTAGCGCCCGGCCCGGCGCGGCGGCCAGTGGCGTTGCTCTGGCCGTGCTCTCGGCCGGGACCTTCGGGACGTCGGGGATATTCGCTTCGGTGCTGATCAGTGCCGGATGGAGCCCGGCCGCGGTGGCGATAGCCCGGCTGGGCGGAGCAGCGGTGCTGCTCACCGTCCCTGCTGTGGTGCAGTTGCGTGGCCGCTGGGCGCTGCTGCGCCGGGCGGCGGGCCGGGTCGTGATCTATGGCCTCGCGATCGCCTGCGGCCAGCTGTTCTACTTCAACGCTATTGAGTCGATCCCGATCGGGCTTGCGGTGCTGCTGGAGTACCTCGGCGTGGTGCTGGTGGTGGGGTGGCTGTGGGTGGTCCGCGGTCAGCGGCCTGGCGGGCTCACGGTGGCAGGCGTGGTGGCGGCGATCGCCGGGCTCGCGTTCGTGGCGGATCTGGCCGGGACGTCCCAGCTGAGCCCGACCGGGATCATGTGGGGCTTGGGGGAGGCTATCTGCCTTGCCGCTTACTTCCTGCTCTCGGCTGCAGCCGGTGAAGCGGTCCTGCCGCCGCTGGTCATGGCGTGGGGCGGGTTGTCCATCAGCGCAGTCTTCCTGGCGGCGGCCAGCGGGACCGGAATGCTGCAGGTCACGGCGAATGCCGGCGACGCCGAACTCCTGCACCGTGATGTCAGCTGGATCGTGCCGGTACTGGAACTGTCGTTTGTGGCGGCGGTGATCGCCTATGTCGCCGGCATCGCCGCCGCCCGGCGGCTGGGAGCCAAGCTCGCCTCGTTCACCGGAATCGCCGAGGTGTTCTTCGCGGTGCTCTACGCATGGCTGCTGCTGGGCCAGTTGCCGTCGCATATGGAGTTCGCTGGCGGCGCGTTCATGCTCGCCGGCGTCCTCCTCGTGCGCGTTGATGAGACCAAGCGGTGTGCAATGACTTGAGAAAAAGTCGGGTCAGTACGGTGGCCAGATAAAAGGAAGAGGCGTACCGGGGTTCACCCGGCGCGGGCGGTC
>PLDT01000270.1:0-10334 GCA_003136255.1 Actinomycetota bacterium | reverse complement strand
TTCGCCGCCGCCGCGCCTGCGGTAGCCGCACCGGCGCATAAGCCGCATGCCAAGGTGACTGGCGATCAGATTGCCGAGAGGGCCAACGCCGACCTGCAGTCGGCGTCGTCGTACCGCATCTACTCTTCGTCCACGGTCGACGGCCTTACCCTTTCCGTCTCGGCGACGGCCACCGTGCAGGGATGCCTGCTCACGCTCAATACGGGCGACGGCATTTCGAAGAAGATCCTGGATATTGGCACGTCGGAGTGGGTTCAGCCAAGCAACGCTTTCTGGGCGGCGCTAGGCTATACCGGCAATGTACTCGCTTACCTGGAAGGCAAGTGGGTCACCGCCGCTGCGTTCCTCAAGCTGTTCGGGCTATCAAACCCCCCGAGCAGTGGCGGCACGTGCAGCACGCTCTCGCCCACAGGGATCCCGGTGACCGGCTGGACCCTGGTCCGGACCGTCAAGCTTTCCGGCCGGTTGGCGTGGCGGATCATAAACAGGAACAAGGGGGTGAGCGCTTATGTCTCAGATACCCCCAAACCCGAGTTCCTCAGGCTTACCCTGCTTGGAATCACCGAGTACTTCTCCGACTACAACGCGCCGATAATGCTCGCGCCCCCGCTGAACACTTACGTGCTCACCACGGTTCCGCCGCCTCCCGGTGGCAGCCTCTCAGTCGGCGCGGACATCCGGTCGCCCGCTGGCATCAAAGCTCGCTCGGGACTTCTGGCTCGCGCGAGCTTGCGCGACCGCGGGGGCCTGCCCGGGCCGTTGCTCTTCTGACCCCTAAGCCGGTCTCTCTGATCTCCGCCCACTTGGCCAGCGTGCTCCCGGCGGCCGCGGCAGCCGCCGATCGTCAGCCCAGCGTGCCGGCCAGGTAGTCGGCGGCGGCATGCGGATCTCCCATGGTCGGCTCGTCTAGGACAGGGACTCGTCGAGGTCGCCGAGGCTGCGGATGAGTTCGGTGTTGGCGGTGTAGTCGACGGGGCAGGCGATCACCGAGACGCTGTCGTCGGCCAGCGCGGTCTTGAGCGTGGGCAGCAGCTCGCCGGCGGAATTGATGTGGTAGCCCTTGGCGCCGAAGCTCTCTGCGTAGGCTACGAAGTCCGGGTTGCTGAACCGCGTATCGACGTTGTGCCCGATTTCCAGGTCCATCTTCCAGCTGATCAGGCCGTAGGCGTCGTCGACCCAGATGAGGATGACAATTGGCAGCCGCAGCCGCAGCGCGGTCTCGATCTCCTGGGAGTTCATGAGGAACGCGCCGTCGCCGGTCGCCACCAGCACCTTCGCGTCCGGCCGGGCGATCTTGGCGCCGATGGCGCCGGGTACCGTCCACGCCATCGTGGACAGGCCGTTGGAGACCAGGCAGGTGTTGGGCGCGTAGGTCGGGTACAGGCGGGCCATCCACATCTTCAGTGCCCCGGTGTCCACCAGGGCGATGTCCTCGCGGCCGAGCGCGGCCCGGGTGTCGGCCACAATGCGCGCCGGGGCCAGCGGAAACCGGTCGTCTTCGCGGCCGCGGGCGAGCTCGCTTGCTAGGAGTTCCCGGATCCGTTCCCCGCCGTCGGCCTGGAGCTTGTGCCCGACGGCTTCGGCGAGGGCGTCGAGGCTGCGGCTGATGTCGGAGTTGAGGCCGACGGCGACGTCGTAGTGGGCATCGACCTCGGCGGGGAACCGGTGGATGTGGATGATCTTGGTAGTACCGCTCGGGTTGATGCGGACCGGGTCGAACTCCTGCAGCTCATAACCGACCGCAACGATCACATCGGCTCGGTCAAAGCCGAAGTTGACGTAGTCGTGGCGCATGAACCCGACCGTGCCGAGGGCCAGCGGGTGATCGTCGGGGAACACGCCCTTCCCGTGGAAGGTGGTCGCCACGGGGACGTTCAGGGCCTCGGCGAAGCCGATCAGCGCCTGGCTGGCGCCGGCCCGGGCGGCGCCGTGGCCCGCCAGCAAGATCGGGTTACGGGCTTCGCGCAGGATCGCCGCCGCCCGCTCAACCTGCTCCGGCGACGGCTCGTCCGCGCGGGGCACGTTCACGCGCAGCGGGGTAAGCGATTCCGGCACGTCCGCTTCCTCGACGTCCTCGGGGACGGCCAGGTAGACAGCGCCGGGCCGTTCGGTCTGGGCGAGCTTGAACGCCTTGCGGATCATCTCCGGCGCCGCGCCGGGGGTAGCCATCAGCGCCGACCACTTGGTCACCGGGGCGAACATCGCCACGAGGTCGACGCCCTGGTGCGATTCCTTGAAGCTGCGCTGCATCCCAACCTGGGCCGACAGCGCGATCAGCGGCGTGGAGTTGGTCGTGGCGTCGGCCGTACCCAGCAGCAGGTTGATCGCCCCGGGCCCGAGAGTGGCCGAGCAGACGCCGGCTTTTCCAGTCAGCCGGCCATAGGCCTCGGCCATGAAGGAGGCACCCTGCTCGTGTCTGGTGAGCACGTAGTGGATCGACGACTCCGACAGCGCCTCGATCAGCCGGATGTTCTCCTCGCCAGGGATGCCAAAGACGTGGGTGACGCCCTCGTTCTCCAGGCACTCAACGATCAGGTCTGCGGTAGAACGCGACTTTCCGGCCATGTGGACAAGGGTAGTGGCGTGCGTTTCCCCGGCGCCGGACACGGTAGCCAGCACCGAGGGGCCGGAAATCACTTCGCCGCTGCCCGCCTGGCCCGGTATGGTCGCGGGAGTGTTCTGACTGCGGGAGCCCATGAGATCCGTATACGGCCATCCCGGCAGGTCCTGCCATGAGAGTAGGTGTCGTTGATGGCATGCCGTATCAGTGAGCTGGTGCTCGGTTGCCGCGACCCTGAGGTGCTGGCACGGTTCTGGTGCGAGGTCCTGGACTTCGTGGTGCTCGATCGCGAGGAGGACTGCATCGAGATCGGGCCGCGCGAAGGGTTCGGCGGCCCGCAGCCGACGATCATCCTCAGTCGCACGGACGAGCCGGAGAAGGGCAAGTCCCGGCTGCACATCGACGTCAATTCCACCGACCGCGATCAGGACGCCGAACTCGAACGCCTCCTGAAGCTCGGGGCACGCCCGGCCGACATCGGCCAGACCGGCGAGGAGTCATGGCACGTCCTCGCCGACCCAGAAGGCAACGAGTTCTGCCTGCTCAAGGCCCGCCTCAGCCCACTGTGACGGCTCTGGCCGGCAACCAGTCGTGGCGCCGCGGCGGGTGGGCCGGCAACGGCTCCCGACCCGGGGAGGGGGATGAGGTCTTGGGCTGGGAAGCTTACTTCCGTAGCGTTGTCTCATCGGACCCGTACCGCAGTGACACTGGGAGCAGGTATGACGCAGACCCCGCCTTATCAGGTGACCGACCCGGCGACCGGTGAGGTGGCCGAGACTTTTCCCTTCGCTACCGATGCTGAGGTAGCGGAGGCGCTCGCCGCCGCGACCGAGGCGTTCGCGGCGTGGAGGATGCGGCCGGTCGCCGAGCGGGCCGCGGTCGTGAAGCGGATCGCCGAGCTGTTCACCGAGCGCTCCGCCGANNGGCTCATCGCCGACAAGCCATTGCCGGGCCATGACACCGCTCGCATCGAGTACCGGCCCGTCGGCCCGGTTCTCGGCGTGATGCCGTGGAACTACCCGTATTACCAGGTGGCCAGGTTCGCCGCGCCCAACCTGATCGTCGGCAACGCCGTCATACTCAAGCACGCGGAAAACTGCCCTACCTCGGCCCTGGCGATCGCGCAGATCATGAAGGACGCGGGCGTGCCGGACGGCGTGTACGTCAACCTCTTCGCGACCCACGAGCAGGTCGCCGCGATGATCGGCGACCCGCGGCTGCACGGCGTGTCGCTGACCGGCTCCGAGCGGGCCGGCACCGCAGTCGCCGAGACGGCCGGCCGTAACCTGAAGAAGGTCGTCCTTGAGCTTGGCGGCTCCGACCCCTACATCGTCCTGGACACCGGCGACGTCGAGGACGCAGCTAAGACCGCCTGGGTCACCCGGATGGAGAACGTCGGGCAGGCCTGCAACTCCAACAAGCGGATGATCGTCATGGACGACATCTACGACGACTTCGTGGCCGCCCTGGTCAAGCGGGCCACCGCGATGTCACCCCGCCAGCCGGGCGATGACTCTCCGCGCTCCTACAGCCCGATGGTCTCCCGTAAGGCGGCGGAGAACCTCCTCGCCCAGGTGCAGGACGCGGTATCGAAGGGCGCCACGCTGCATATCGGCGGCACGCTTGACGGCGGTAAGGGCGCGTACTTCGCCCCCGCCGTGCTCACCGGCGTGACCCCGGAAATGCGGGCCTACCGCGAGGAGCTGTTCGGCCCGGTTGCCGTCGTCTACAAGGTCAGCACCGACGACGAGGCGGTCCAGCTCGCCAACGTGGTGGACTTCGGCCTCGGCGGCGCGGTCTGGTCGACCGACGAGGAGCGGGCCATCAAGGTCGCCGAGCAGCTGGAGGTCGGCATGGCCAACGTAAACACCCCGGCAGGCGAGGGCGCGGACCTGCCGTTCGGCGGCACCAAGCGCTCCGGCTTCGGTCGCGAGCTAGGCCCCCTCGGCATCGACGAATTCGTCAACAAGCGCCTCTTCTACGTCGAGAAGTAGCGCTTGACGCGTAACACCCCCAGCGTCGCCGCGTCCACGCATGATTTCTGGCAGGACTTCCTGCGGGCCGACGCCCCGGTCCTCACCGCGCCCAGCTACCAGGCCGGCTACCCGGCGCGGCTGGCCGACGGCCGCCATCTGCTCCTGCCCATACGGGTGCTGCCGGGAGACGGCACGCGGGCGGTCGCGTCCCTGATCGCCAATCAGGCCAGCTTCCGCGTACTCGACGCGATCGCCGACGTGCTTACCGCCCAGGTGGCGCAGTTCGACGCCGAAGTCGTGATCGGAGTCCCGACCCTGGGCCTGCCTCTCGCAGAGGGCGTGGCGCGCCGGCTGGGGCATCCCCGCATGGTCGCGCTCAGCACGTCGCGCAAGTTCTGGTACGACGAGGGCCTGTCCGAGCCGCTGTCCTCGATAACCAGCCCGGAGCAGAGCAAACGGGTTTACCTCGATCCCAGGTCGCTCGCCCTGCTCGACGGCCGCCGCATCCTGCTCGTCGACGACGTGCTGAGCACGGGAACGTCGTTGTCGGCCGTGCTCCGGCTGCTGGTTAAGGCCGGGCGGCCGCCGACCGCGATCGGCGTGGCCATGACTCAGACGCAGGCGTGGCGGGCGGTCCTCGGCCAGATCGACAGCCGCTGGCCGACCGTGGTCCGGTCGGCCATGAGCACTCCACTGCTCGTCCCGCACGAGGATGGCGGATGGCAGCCGGAAGCCGCGCTGTGACCGCGAGGAACCATCTCGCGCCGACGAGCCTGTTCGAGGGCTACGCCTTCGACCTCGACGGCACCCTGCACCTCGGCGGTACTGTGCTGCCGGGCGCGGCCGAGACCATCGCCAGCATCCGCCGGGCCGGCCGCCCCGTCGCATTCGTGACCAACAACCCGCTGCACAGCGCGGCGGACTACGCCAGGCAACTGCGCGACCTCGGGATCGAGGCGACGCCGTCTGATGTGGTGACCGCCACCGATGCGCTCGTGTCCTACTTGACGTCGGCGCACCCGACCTCGCGACTGCTCGTCATCGGCGAGGCACTGCTGCGCGACACCCTGGCTGCGGCTGGATTCGGGTTGACCGATCAACCCGGTGTGGCGGAGGTGGTAGTAGTGTCGTTCGATCGGACATTCGACTACGCCAAGCTGCTCGCCGCCTACCGTGCCATCCGGCTGCATGGGGCCCGGCTGGTGGCCACCAACCCGGACCCCTATTGCCCCACACCCGACGGAGGCCTGCCCGACTGTGCTGCGATGCTGGCGGCGGTCGAGGCCTGCACGGGTGCCACCGCGGAGGCAATCGTCGGAAAGCCAAGCAGGCAGATGGCCGCGGCCGTGCTGGACCGGCTCGGAATCGGCGCCGCCGGGGCCGTCATGGTGGGCGACAGGCTAGCTACCGACGTGGCGATGGCACGCAGCGCCGGGATGACCGGCGTGCTGGTGCTGACCGGTGCCACGAGCCAGGCCGACCTTGCCACCGCCGAGCCGGGCTCGCTGCCGGACTACGTCATCCAGACATTGCCAGAGCTGCTGCCCGAGCCGACCCGCTGTCGCTAATCAGCGGCAGCGGGACAAAAGGGTCTGCCGTCGCCGGTGTAGTTTCGATTTCCAGAGGGCGGCCGCCGATGGCAGCCCGATGGGCCCGGAGGTAGGCAGATGGCCAAGACTGTAGCCGAAGGCTTGTGGGAGATGCTGGCGTCGGCAGGGGTGCAGCGCTGCTACGGGATCGTCGGCGACGCGCTGAACCCGGTGATCGACGCGCTGCGGCGCAACGGCTCGGTGGACTTCGTCCACGTGCGCCATGAGGAGTACGGCGTGTTCGCCGCGGTCGCCGAAGCGCGGCTGACCGGCAACCCGGTCGCGGTGTGCGGCACCGCGGGGCCAGGTGTAACGCACCTGGTCAACGGCCTGCTCGACGCGCGGAAGGAACGCGTGCCGGTCATCGCCGTAGCCGGCGACGTCGAGTCGTCACTGCTGGACTCGGACGCCCTGGAGGAGCTGAACCCCTACAAGTTCTTCGACACCGCCGCGCTGTACATCGGCCGGCTGGTCAACCCGGGGCAGCTGCGGCCCATGGTGAGCACCGCCATCACCACCGCGGTGGCCGAACGCGGTCCGGTGGTGATCTCGCTGCCCGGCGACGTGGCGGTCGCGGACGCGCCCTCGGTCTCGCTGCGGGTGCCCCTGCCCGCCACGAATATCGGGGCGGCCTGCGCCGCTGACCTGGCCGCCATGGCCGACCTCATCAACCAGGCGCAGACCGTGGCTATTTTCGGCGGGGACGGCTGCGAGCAGGCGCAGGACGAGGTGCGCGAGCTCGCGGCGCGGCTCAAGGCGCCGGTCGGCTATAGCTTCAAGGGCAAGCCGTGGCTCGAGCACGACAATCCCAACGCGGTCGGCATGACCGGCCTGCTCGGATACGGCGGCTGCCACGCCGCGATCAACAGCGCCGACGTGCTGTTGATGCTCGGCACCGACTTCCCCTTCAGCGACTTCCTGCCGGACAAGAAGGTGAAGACCATCCAGGTCGACCGCGACCCCGGGCACATCGGCCGCCGGGCGCCGCTGGAGCTGGGCGTCGTCGGCGACGTGGCGACGACGCTGCGCGCGCTGGCGCCGATGGTCATGGACAAGCACGCCGATCACTTCCTGCGCGAGCACGTGACGCAGACCGCACACGCGCGGCGGCGGCTGGGTCACTACGTCACCAAGGGGCCCGGCATCAAGCCGATCCGGCCCGAGTACGTCGCCGCCGTCCTGAACGAGCTAGCCGACGACGATGCGATCTTCACCGTGGACACCGGAACGCCCTGCATCTGGGCTGCCCGGCAGATCGAATACGGCCCCAACCGCCGGTTGTTCGGCTCGTTCACCTGGGCATCGATGGCCAACGCCGCGCCCAACGCGTTCGGCGCCGCGCTGGCCTTCCCCGGACGGCAGGCCATCGCCCTGTGCGGCGATGGCGGTTTCACCATGCTCGGGCTGGGCGACCTGCTGACCCAGGTCCAGCGCAAGGCGCGCGTGGTGAACGTCATCTTCAACAACGGCATGCTGGATTTCGTCAACCTCGAGCAGCAGGAGGCCGGTTTCGTCCCGTTCGGGACTGATTTCGTGAACCCGGACTTCAGTCAGGTAGCCACGGCGCTTGGCGCGCGCGGCATCCGCGTCGAGGAGCCGGGCGACGTGCGCAGCGCCCTGCAAGCGGCGCTCGCCCATACCGACGGGCCCGTCGTGGTCGACGTGGTGGTGGACCGCTACGCGCTCTCCCTGCCCTCCCACGTCCCGTTCGCGACGGCCAAGGGCTTCACGCTCAGCATCGCCAAGCAGGTATTCACCGGCAAGATGGACGAGGTCATCGAGACCATCGAGCACAACGTCCGGCTCCTGTGATGAGAGGTCAGTACGGCCAGCTCCACTCGGTGATCTCGGGCGCGTCCTGGCCCTCCAGGCGGGTGTAGGCCCGGCACGTGATCCGCTTGTCCACCATCATCTGCCGCACGTGCCCGGCCGTGGAGGCCAGCCCCGGCACCCGGTCGATGACGTCCATGACCAGGTGGAACCGGTCCAGGTCGTTGAGCATGACCATGTCGAACGGCGTGGTGGTGGTGCCTTCCTCCTTGTAGCCGCGCACGTGGAAGTTGTGATGCCCGTTCCGCCGGTAGATCAGCCGGTGGATGAGCCACGGGTACCCGTGATAGGCGAAGATCACCGGCTGGTCGGCCGTGAACAGCGCGTCGAACTCGGGGTCGGACATGCCGTGCGGATGCTCGGAGGACGGCTGCAGCCGCATCAGGTCGACCACGTTCACCACCCGGATCTTCAGGTCGGGAAGATGCGAGCGCAGCAGCGAAACCGCCGCCAGTGTCTCCAGGGTCGGGATGTCGCCGCAGCACGCCATCACCACGTCGGGCGCGCCGGGTGCGTCGTTGGAGGCCCATTCCCAGATCCCCGCGCCCCGGGTGCAGTGGATGATCGCCTCGTCCATGGTCAGCCACTGCCAGTCGGGCTGCTTGCCGGCCACGATGACGTTGACGTAGTTGCGGGACCGCAGGCAATGGTCCGCCGTGGACAGCAGGGTGTTGGCGTCCGGCGGCAGGTAGACCCGGATGACCTCGGCCTTCTTGTTGACCACGTGATCGATGAACCCGGGGTCCTGGTGCGAGAACCCGTTGTGGTCCTGCCGCCACACCAGCGAGGACAGCAGGTAGTTCAGCGAAGCGACCGGCCGCCGCCAGGGGATGCGGTCGCTCACCTTCAGCCANNGCGTGCTGGTTGAACATCGAGTCCACGATGTGGATGAACGCCTCGTAGCAGTTGAACAGCCCGTGCCGGCCGGTCAGCAGGTAGCCCTCCAGCCAGCCCTGGCACATGTGCTCGGACAGCACCTCCATCACCCGGCCGTCCGGGGCCAGGTGGTTATCCCCGGGCACGATCGAACCCTCGAACGCCCGGTTCGTCACGTCGAACACCGCGTCCAGCCGGTTGGACGACGTCTCGTCCGGGCCCATCAGCCGGAAGTTCGACGGGTTGGCCTTGATCACGTCGCGCAGCCAGGTGCCGAGCACCCGGGTGGCCTCGGCCGTGCTTCCCCCGGGCTTGGGCACCTGCACCGCGTAGTCCCGGAAGTCCGGCAGGGTCAGATCGCGCAGCAGCAGACCGCCGTTGGCGTGCGGGTTCGCGCTCATCCGCCGGTCGCCGTCGGGCGCCAGCCGGGCCAGCTCCGGCATCAGCGCGCCGGAACCGTCGAACAACTCCTCCGCGCGGTACGAGCGCAGCCACGTCTCGAGCTGGGCCAGGTGCTCCGGGTTGGTCCGGGCCGCGTCCAGCGGGACCTGGTGCGCCCGCCACGTTCCCTCCACCGGCAGACCGTCCACGATCTTGGGCCCGGTCCAGCCCTTGGGGGTCTTGAGCACGATGACCGGCCAGGCCGGCCGCGACAGGTCACCCTCGGACCGGGCGCGCCGCTGGATGCCCCGGATCTCCTCGATCACCGCGTCCAGCGTCCTGGCCAGCTGCTGGTGCACCAGCTTGGGGTCGTCCCCCTCGATCGTGTGCACCGTGTACCCGTAGCCGCGCAGCAGCGATTCCAGCTCGGCGTGCGGGATCCGGGCCGGCACGGTCGGGTTGGCGATCTTGTACCCGTTCAGGTGCAGGATCGGTAGCACCGCGCCGTCCCGGGCCGGGTCGAGGAACTTGTTGGAGTGCCAGCTGCCGGCCAGCGGCCCGGTCTCGGATTCGCCGTCGCCGATCACGCAGGCCACGATCAGGTCGGGGTTGTCGAATGCCGCCCCGTAGGCGTGTAGCAGCGAGTAGCCCAGCTCGCCGCCTTCGTGGATCGACCCGGGCGTCTCCGGCGCCGCGTGCGATGGGATGCCGCCGGGGAACGAGAACTGCTTGAACAGCCGGCCGATGCCTGCCGCGTCCGCCGTGATGTGCGGGTACAGCTCGGAGTAGGTCCCCTCGAGGTAGGTGTTGGCCACGATGCCCGGCCCGCCGTGCCCCGGCCCGGTGACGTAGATGACGTTCAGGTCCTGGTTCCTGATCACCCGGTTGAGGTGCACGTAGATCATGTTCAGCCCGGGCGTGGTGCCCCAGTGCCCGAGTAGCCGCGGCTTGACGTGCTCCGNNGACAGGTAGTTCGCCGCGCGCCACCAGGCGTCCAGAGCGTCCAGCTCACTGACGGCGAGGGTCTGCGCGCCTAGCCCCGTCTCAGCCATTTTTAACCCCTTTTCCCCCGAACGGCCGTGGTAACTCATCCTGGTCCCTGCGTGTCTCCCCAGGCTATTT